>JBHJGU010000090.1:0-54505 GCA_050331475.1 Maricaulaceae bacterium
GCGGCTTTACGCCCGCAACGGGACGACGCGCCTGAGCTACTGGATGGCTCCGCGCGCCATCCCGTTGCTCAAACCGCTCATATGAGCAAAATACAACCGCCGACTCTGGATCACGCTGGTCGATAGTCGGGGGTCACAGCACTCGCTTTTTGCGAGAACGGCGCCGGCTTATCTGGAGTCTGCGCCTGTGCCGGTTTTGATGCAGGTGCGGCTCGCGGACCTTGAGGACTCCGTACGCGACATCGCGGCGCAAGAGGATGCGCTGTTTCAACTGACCCGTCTTCCCGGGTTGTCGGTGGCCGATCAGGTCGAGACCGATCTGAAGAGGCTGAAGGCCATTGCGAAGCGCTTTCCGCGCGATATCCACCGGCTTATCAAAGCACGGGTAAAGCGCGGCGAAACGCTGCGGTATCTTTTGTGGTCGCACGATGTGCAGCGCCCTGCACGCGATCCAGACCCGCTGGATACGGCGCTTCGGATGGCGATTTTCGTCGGCGTTGAAGGCGGGGCGGTCGCGGCGATGATGGTCGCAGGCGGCAAACTCGCGATTGTGGAGGCGGCGGCCTATGGGTTGAGCTTCGCTGCCGTCACGGCGGCCGCGGGCATCAGCGCCGGCTTCTTTGGACTCCGGTATGCGCTTTATAAACGGCGCAGCCCTTCACCCGCGCCGGAGGACGCAAAAGTGCGTCGCTTCGGCCTGGCTTGGTTTGCCGGGCTCGCCGGGCTGCAGGGTCTCTTGCTGTTTGCATCCGCCCGCGTCCGCGCCACCGGCGATCACGGCGATATCTTCAATTTCGAGAGCGCCGGATTCTTTACGACGTTCAACGACGCATTGAGCCTTTGTATTTTGACGGTCGGCGTCATCGGGGCGGCTTTGTCGATCTGGGAAGGCTTCGGTCAAATCAGCGATCCGGTGCCGGGTTTGACCGAGGCGCGCCGGCACGCGGAGGCCGAGATTAACGGCGAGGTCGCCGATCTTACCGAAGACGCGCAGGAGCGTATTGCGGCCTGCGAGGACACGCTCACCGACATCGAAGACGCAATCGAGGAGCTTGCAGAGCAGAATTTCGCCCGTGATGAGGCCCGCGCGTCCTACAACGATAAGGTCCGCGCCCATAACAACGCCGTACAAAAGGCCAAACGCGCCGTACGGGATCGTTGGGCGGAACAGGCTGAGGCCCGCACGCGCATCACCCGCAAACCGGGCCGCAAGCCGGGCGCGCCCGATCTGAAAATCTTCGACGCCCTGATGTTGGAGCCGCTCGGCGAGGAACAGGCGGCGCCGGCCAGCGCTGAGTACGCCGGCGCGCTCAGCCGGCAAGCCGCGATCCTGCGTGAAGCCATGCTGATCGCTGAGACGGCCGTGGATGACGCGCTCGCTGAGTATGCAGCGAGCGCACCCGACCTGGACATGCTTCCCGACACTGACCCGCTGGACAACGGAGCGCTGTGACATGCCTGTGACCAAGACCCAATCGCGCCGCCGGGGCTATGCCTCATCTCGCAGACCCCGCAACCGCCGCCGGGGCTCCTCCAATCCGGGGCGGGCGCGCAAGCTCGTCCTTCTGGGGTCGATCCCCGCGCTTGTGCTGATCGGCGGCGGTTTCGCGCTCGATGCGTATCAGCGGACTGAAAAAATCGATGCAGATTTCTGCTACGCCCGCCCGGACCAGGCGCAGCACGTACTTTTCCTGGAGGCCTCCTTCACGGCGGGGCTGTCCGATCAGCAGGAGCGTGATTATTGGGCGTCCTTTGAAGCCGGCTGGCGCAACGCGCAGCCCAACACCCGGTTCGTCGGGCTATCCACTGCGCGCAATGTCAGCGGCTCGATTGCCCGCCCCGCTTTCGTGATTTGCAAGCCGCCGGCAAACACGGCCCAGCAGGATGCGCTCGGCGTCCCTGGCAAACCCGCGCCCTACCTCGCCAATCAGGCGGCTGAAGCCTACATGCGTTATCGCGGTCTGACGGCGCGGCTCCTGGCTGATGCGCAAAACCCCGCTCTGCAGGCCAACGAAAGCCCGATCCTGGCGCAGCTCCAGACCATTTCCCGCTATAGCGGATTCCAGGGTCCCGGGCGCACGCTCACCGTTCTGACGGACGGGCTCAACAATTCTGAGACCGCGAAGTTTTGCGCCGTGCAAGGCGATCTGCCGCCCTTTGACGTCTTCGCCCGGCAGGACCGGTATGAGGCGGTGCGCCCGCGTCCCTTCACCGGCACGGATGTGAACCTCTTGCTGGTCGAAAACGGTCCGTTGCCGCAGCCCGGTCTGGACCATTGTACATCCGCTGAACTTCGCCGGTTCTGGCGGTCGTACTTTGAAGCCAACGGCGCGGCAAGCGTCCAGCTTACCCGGCTGCGCTATGGGAGCGTGGGCTGATGGGCTTTCAAAATCAGGCGCCGCAACTGCGCCTTGGCATCGGCGTCGCAATCAGCCTCGTTGTCCTCCATCATGCCGGGCCGCTCTACACATTCAGCGGCATCAACTACCTGGCCGCCGCCGGATGGGCCGGGCTTGTGCTGACCGGACCCAAGCTTGCGGCGAGTGTTTTGCGATCCTGCGCTGAGCAGTTTGAAAGCGCGGCGCGCGCCATTCCGAAAGGCGTTAAAGGAACGGCGCGCTGGGCAAAATCCTTGCGGGAATTCAAAGGCGACCTGCTGCGCTCAGGATGGGGGCCCTATTGGGGGGCGATGAAGCGGGGTCGCGATCCAATTTTTGCCGATTTTGCGTCCAACGCCGTGGTGCTCGGCTCAAACGGGTCGGGAAAGGATACCACGAGTGCGGGTCCGAACATTCTGGCGATCCGCGAAAGCAAAACCGTCATTGATTTTAAAGGCGACATGGCGTGCATTTTTAAAGATGCGCTGGAGAAGCGCGGTGAAGAGGTGCACATTCTGAACATCGGCGCTGTGTTCGCCGACATTCTCGGACCGTCAGCCGAATACAATGTCGTCCACCTGATCGCGGATAATTATCAGCGCCCCGGCGGGCTGCAGGACATTACCAGCGACACCGCTGAGATGGCTCTGAAGCTCTACCCGGAGCCGAAGGAAAGTGGCGGAACCGATAACAGCTTTTTTCGGGACGGCAGCCGCGAGCTGATCGCTTTTGTGATCCAGATCGCCGTGTTGATCAAAGGAGAAACGGCGACGCTCGGCGATGTTTTGCAAATGCTCAATGACCGCGAGAGCCTGATGCGTCATGCGCTCTGGGCTGCGGGCCGGTTGGAGCAGGACGACGGCAGTCTCGCCCGCATCCCGCTGGAGGAAAGCCCCTGGGCATCGGATCAGAGCGCAGCCGATCTGGAGCGCTATAAAGAGTATCTCACAGGTCTGGCCTCCGGGATCGCTGATCTCTTGTTGGCGCAGGACACGCGCACCAGCGATTCTTTTCTAACAGGCGCGCGCAATGCGCTCAGCACCTTCAACATCAGCACCCGCGCGCATCAGATCACCCAGGCGAGCAGTTTTCGTTTTGCTGACCAAAAAGAAGAGGGGCGCATCGTTACCGTGTTTCTGGTCGCGGATTCCTCTCGTATGGAAGCCCAGCGCCCGATCCTGGAGATGATCCAGTTCTGCATGCTCAATGAGTGGAAGCGTCATCCCAACAAGAAAAAGCCCGTTTATCTGATCGGCAATGAAGCGGGTAATTTTAAGATTTTCGGACTTGCCAGTCTTCTGACCTGGGGACGGGCATATTCGATCAAGCTGTTTTTGTATCTGCAGTCCTTCGCCGCTTTTCGCAAAACCTACGATACCGAAACGCTCAACACGCTGCTCTCGGAGCAGGAGATTTTGCAAATCCTGCCCGGTCAAAGCGACCCTGAGACGTTGAGTCTTATCGAGAAAATTCTCGGCCAGCAGGCCGTTATGATGCATGCCCATTCCCGCCAGCGCGGTCAGAACCGGCAGGCCGGGCGCAATGTGAATGTGAGTGAGGACACGCGCCCGCTCATGAGCGCAGATGAAGTGCGCCGCTGTGTGTCCACCATCCTGATCATTCGAAAAAACCGGCCCGCCCTGGTGCACACCCCCTCAATCGCCGCCATCGCTCCGTTTCGAAAGCAGCAGGGGATCAATCCCTTTTACGGCAAGCCGTATCGCCTGCCGGTCGCGCTGCGCCTGCGGCGGCGCGCCTGGACGGCGGCTGGGCTTTTGAAATCACTCTGGTGCAAGCTGTGGAGGCGAACATGAGACGTACAGCGCAACTCAGTCTTTTAAGCCTGTCCAGGTTTTGTCATGGCCTCGCGCATATTTTCCAGCACTGGCTTTTATGGGCGATTGCCGTCTCGGTTATCTCGCCGATCAGCCCGCATGTCTCAGTCACGCTCGGACAAAGCTTTGGCGACTGCGTTTATATCGGCACGCGGGGCTATCAATATCGCTCGTTCGAGCGCCGCTGCCCGCTGATTGCGATTATTGACACGCGCAAGGCGGCGGACTCATGAGCACATCCCGCCGCGATACCGGCAGCGTCTCAAACGTGGTTCAGGGGCCCTGGCTGCGCCCGGAGGCTGCCGTTTCTATGCCGAACCTGCGCCATGCTTTTGATCACGCGCGCGATCCCACGATTTCCGCCCAGTTGGACGATCTTCAAAAATCGGAAACCTGGCGCAGGGGTGAGGGAACGGGAACCCGCGCACAACGGGAAGACCGGCCCCAGCCTGCGTTGAAACCCCGGCATGCGGCCTTAAACCCTGCGCCCGCGCAAACGCCTGGCTCATGGCTTGGGGCGCAACATGCCCAGGCAATGGCGCAGGCGTCGCAAGCATCACGGTCGTCGGTCCCCGCGCCGCAGCACACGCTGGAAACCGGGCGTCCGCCGCCGCATCCCTCCGACACGTTTTAACCGCTCACTTCATGCAAGGAGACAACAATGACCGAGGGCGCCAAAAACCCGCCCCCCGTCGCGGTTCACAGAGACGGCGCGGTGAATATCAAAATCTGGCGCAACATTGCACAAGACGGGCAAGCCTTTTATTCGGCGACCTTCGGGCGAACCTATACCGATCCGGCATCGGGCCAGCTGCGTGAAAGCGCTTCGTTTCAAGGGGCGGAGCTCTTAAAGCTTCAACAATTGGCCGGCGAAGCGTATCGCAGCATCGGTCAGCTTCGCGCCCATGACCAAGCTCAGGACCGCGCCCGCGAGCTCGCCGCCGAACAAATGAACGCCCAGAGCGTCGGTGCCCAGCCCGCGCCTGCGCAAGCGCCCGGCGTTCAGCCTCCCCCTCAATCTGCGCCAGGCCTTGAGGAACAACGCGACGCCGCCATGACGCAAGCGCCTGCGCCCCAGCAACAAAGCCCTTCACAAGATGCGGCGACGCCCACGCCGAACCGGGCGCATACACCGCAACAATAATCGAGATTCATCTTGAAGGTTTTTGTTTTATAGGATAACGTTCCTATTTTGTTCTTCAAGGTGATGGGAGATTGAAGGCCGGATTGATATAGTAAAAGGAGCGCCCGGAATGAACGAAATACTTGATGTCGATAAAACGCAGGCTTCAATTCAACGGGCGCTCTCGCGGATACAGACCAAGGACAATCCGCCTGGCTGCGACATGGAGCGGTATCTTGCACAATTGGACGCCATTGACATGGACGAGGATCAAAAGCGCGAGCTCATTCGGGTGCTGTGGGAAATTATGGGTGCGCTCGTGCGCCTGCAATTTGGTCTCGATCCAACGATCCACGCCCTTGATGATCAACAAAAAAAGTAATTTTCACTGCAAAAATATGGTATAATAATGTAGTTAAAACAATAATTTAGAGGAATTAAGCCGATGCCCGGATCACAGTTTTTATATGAATGTTTTCCCCCGTCTGATCGCCCGTCGATCAAAGATGACGACGATGTTGTCGCGGTCATTTATCTGCGTGTTTCCGACCCCAAGCAGGTGCGTGATGGAAGCGGTTTGCGCAGCCAGGAACACACATGCCGGAATTTTGCGCGCTTCATCAATGCAACGGTTGTTGGCAAGTTTTCAGACGTGATCAGCGGACGCAGCGTGTCCCGCAGCGGCATGGACGACATGCTCGCCTTTTTGCGCAAGCGCTCCATGAGCGGCGAAAGACTTATGGTCATCATTGACGATATCAGCCGATTGGCCAGGAATTTTGTCGGCCATATGGAATTACGCAATGAAATACGTCTTGCGGGCGGTGAGCTGATCTCTCCATCCATGGAATTCTCAGACGATCCGGTCGCGCAATTGCCGGAAAAGATCATGGCGCTTATCGTGGAACATGACCGCATCAACAATGCGCATCGGTCCCGTTCACGCCAATTGGCGCGCATGCAATCCGGGTTCTGGACCTTTCCTGCGCCGCGCGGCTACACGTTTGTGAAAGCCGATGAAGGCGGCCAAATCCTTGTGCGCGACGAGCCGGACGCTGAGATTTTGGCCGAGGCGCTCAGGCTGTTTTCAATTGGCCAGATACAAACGCAAATGGAATTTAAGCGTTATCTTGACGCCGAGCCCCGCTTTGAAAAGGGCAAGAGCGGCGTAATCCACCGGCAGAAAGTCACCCGCATGCTCACCAATCCGCTTTATGCGGGTTTCATAGATTTCCCGGCATGGAAAATTTCTATGGTGCGCGCCCGGCACGATCCGCTCATCTCGCTGGAGACGCATCTCAAAATCAAAGAACGGCTCAGCGGTCGTCCGAAGTTTCCCGTCCGCAAGACCGTCCATGAAGATTTTCCGCTGCGCGGCTTTGTTCAATGCGCCGGGTGCAACGTGCCCTTGCGCGGCGGCTGGTCCTCCGGGAAGCGCAAAAAATATGCTTATTACAACTGCCAGACCAAGAGCTGCGAGCACTACGGCAAGTCCATCCCCAAGGCGAAGATAGAGGGAGACTTCGAAGCGTTGCTGAGTGGGCTGCGCCCCGGTTCCGGCCTCTTGAAGGTCTTCATTGACATGTTTGAAGCGCATTGGACGCTCCAGACCCAAAACGTAAAGAGCCGCCGTGACGCCGCCGCCAAAGAGCTTCGCGATCTGGACGCCAAACTCGAAGGTTTGCTGGCGCGCGTTGTTGCCGCCACACAGACGCGCGTCATTGAAGCCTATGAGAAAGAAATCGACCGGATTGAGCTGGAGCGTGCCGTCAAAGTGGAGCGGCTTGAGCGTTTGAAGCAGGAAAAAGCGCCCACAAACTTGAACACCCGAAAAGCTTTTAAAAACGTACTCGCTTTTCTCGCAAGCCCTTGTAATTTATGGCGTTCTAATCGCATTGAAATTCAAAGGACTGCGGTGAAGCTCACCTTCGCCGATCAATTGAGTTATTGCCGGGAAAACGGGTTTAGAACACCAAAAACCACCATGCCATTCAATATGTTAGGAGGATTCGACATGCAAAATAGAGAAATGGTGCCGCTAGAGTGATTTGAACACTCGACCTCACCCTTACCAAGGGTGCGCTCTACCCCTGAGCTATAGCGGCGCGCGGGGTGGCCCGAAAGCCTCAAGAGCCGGGGCTATACCCTAACCTATCGGGCTTGAAAACCGTTGGCCGACGCGTCAAACGCAGGAGGACTGAAAACTGGCTCCCGGCGCGCCTGGGCCGGCTTGCGCGCGGGTTCGACCCCGGCTTAGCCTTTGATCATCACACCTGGCGGGGAGGTCGTCATGCCTATTGTGTTCAGCGTTCGTGACACGATGGCGCGGTATGCGGACGCTTTTAAGATCGAAGTTACAGCCATGACGCCGTTTCAAGGCTCCGCCGAGGGTGACGCTGTCACCGCGGATTTTGCGGCTGACGCGTGGCTGGACGACCGGAACCCGCCGCACGGTTTTTCCGACCGGGTGGGCGCATAAGCGCGGCGGCATCGGTTATGGCGCAGTCCGACGATCCTCCACCGGCGAAGTCGACCGCCGCAGAGCCCGGCGCCGCCGAGCCCGGTCCCGCCCGGAAAGCGACCCAAAAGGCGGAGAAAGAGGCCCGCCTCGCCGCCGCCCTGCGCGCCAATTTGCGCCGGCGCAAGGGCAAACCCGACTAGCGGGAGCCGCCTTATGGCCGCGGGCGGCGCGTGAGGGCCGGCGCTGATCGGATCAGTCCGTCGGGCGCTCGGTATAGGCGAAGCGGTCGAACAAGGCTTGGGTCTGGGTGGCCGCGCCGTTCGCGCTGGCGTAAAGCCCGACATAGAGCCCGGTATAGTTAAATCCGTCCAGCGTATTGGGCGCAAGGAAGCGCCCGTCGATCCCTTCGCCCCCCGATTGGCGATAGCCGGAGCGCCCGATAACGCTAACCTGGAACTCCGCCCCGTCGCCCTCAACCCTCAACTGGAGCGGCCCCTTCGAGACCGGTGTTTGGGCCAAGGTAATGCGCTCGCCATAAAGCCATTTCGACAGAACCACATAAGCTTTGTCCTCGATCTGTCGACGGGTGAGGGTGAGCGCCGCACGGTCGTTCATCATCACGCTTAGCCCCGCTTCCTCGTCGGCCGTTGCGGGGGAAAACGTCATGAGGGTGTCCGCCTCGAACGCAAACGCGGTTTGTCGGACGCCCAGAAAGCTGTAGCGCGCGCCTTCGGCCAGGCTCGCTGACTGGAGGTTCAACACAAGCTGGCCCGGCGGCTCGGTCAAGCGGTGAAAGGGGGTGGGATGCGCGCGCCGGGCGGTCCACCGCAGATCAAGACGGCTGCGGTTGAACCCGTCAACAAACCCGCCCGGCCGCGCCGATGGACGCGCCTTGAAGGGCAGGGGATAGTTCGGCTCGATCTTGCCCGATAACGGGCTGGCGACGGGGAAGGTGGCCTTAGGGTCTTTCCACCCTTCGCGTTCGGTCTCCCAGACGACAGGGAACAAAAACGTCTCCCGGCCGAGCAAGCCGTAAGCCTCGTTGATCAACCGCCAGCCCAAGGCGACCCCATACCAGCGGCCGTCCGCGAGTTCGACCAAGTCCGCATGCCCACCCCCGGTGATCGGGTGGTCAAAGCTTAAATGCCGATGGGTCAGGATGGGATTGCGCGAATTGCCGACATAGGGCCCGGTCACCGTGTCGGACGCCGCGACGGAGACCGCATGTTCGTAAGATGTGCCGCCCTCGGACAGCAGGAGATAGTAGGTCCCTTCGCGCTTATAAAGATGGGGACCCTCCGCCCAAACGCCTTGGCAACACCCGCTCCAAACAAAGCGCCGTTCGCCCTTGAGCTGAAGGGTGTCGCGATCGAGTTCTTGGAGCCAAATTAACGCTTGGCCCGGTAACTCAGGGTTTTCGGCGACCGCGTTGGCGGTATACCAAACGCGCCCGTCGTCATCGAAGAACAAGGACGGGTCAATGCCGATCGCGTCTTCCACGATCACGGGGGCGGACCAGGGACCGGCGGGGTTCTCCGCGGTGACGATGAAGCTCGTTGGCGCCCCGTCGACCACGACCGTGGAGACCACATAAAACCGGCCCGCGTCGTAACGGATCGTCGCCGCATGAACGCCGCCGCTGGACTCAACCGCGTCCAAACCTACGGCCACCCCGTGAGCGGGATCGCTGATCGCGTGACCGATCAACCGCCAATTGATCAAATCGGTGGAGTGCCGGATCGGCAAAGCCGGGAAATACTCAAACGACGAGTTCACCAGGTAGAAATCGTCGTCCACGCGCACGATGGACGGGTCCGGCGCAAAGCCGGGAATAATTGGATTGGCGAAACGGGGGGGCTCGCTTACCGGCGCCGGCTTGGGTGCGTCCGGCAGCAATGTCCACACCCCGAGCCCGGCCGCGATCAGGAACAATCCGCGCAAGAGCGGCCCCACGGAGACAGGCGGCGGGTTCACTCTGGGTTGGCGGGCGGCGGCGCGTCGGGGGTGTCGTTCGGCGCGCCCTCAGTGTCGGGGCTCACCGCGCCGTCGGGCAATCGTGGGTCCAAATACGCCGCCACTTGGGTTTCCATCTCCGCCAAATGGTCGACGAAGAAATGATTAGCCTCCTCAACCACATCCAAATCGACCACAATCCCTTTCTGAGTGCGGATTTTCGACACCGTCCGGCGGACATCGTCGAGCGGGACCACCTGATCCTTGCCGCCATGGATCACCACGCCCGAGGCCGGACACGGCGCCAGGAACGAGAAGTCGTAAAGGTTCATTGGCGGGGCGACAGAGATGAAGCCCGAAATTTCTGGCCGTCGCATGAGGAGCTGCATGCTGATAAACGCGCCGAAGGAATGGCCCGCGACCCAACACGCCGGAGTGTTCTGGTTGAAGCTCTGCATCCAGTCGAGCGCGGAGGCGGCGTCCGCCAGCTCGCCCATGCCATGGTCATAGGTGCCCTGGCTGCGCCCAACGCCGCGAAAATTAAACCGCAGCACCGTGAAGCCGCGGGCCTTGAACATGTCGTAAAGGGCCACAGCCACCCGGCCGTTCATGGTGCCCCCGCCCTTGGGATGGGGATGCAGGATCAAGGCGATGGGCGGGGCTTCCCCGGGGCCGGCGTGATAGCGCCCCTCTAAGCGTCCCGCCGGTCCGGCGAAAATGACGTCAGGCATAAAGAACTCCAAAATGGACGGCGTATGACCGAGTGCGACAGTCAGGTATAGGATACGGCTCCGCCGCTTAGCGAATTTTTATAAATCAAGCGCGGCCGGTGCGGCAGGTTGCTTACTTGACTCCCACAGTCAGGTTTCTTAGCTCAGCAGCAGTCGCGATCCGGCGCGGCCGCCGCCAAGCGCGCTGTGTAACACAGCGACGCAGTGGGGTGCGAGCCCGGCGTGCGGCGCCCTGACGGTGAAGATCCGGCGGGTCGATCATCGCTGTCGCCGACCGGATGCGACGGCCCTGGAGATGAGGCGCACATGAAGCTCGGCACTAAAGGACGATACGCGGTGATGGCGCTCGCGGATTTGGCGCTGCACGGACGCGACGGACCCGTGACATTGGCGGACATCGCCTCGCGCCAAGAGATTTCGCTGTCCTACCTTGAGCAGCTATTCGCGAAAATGCGCCGCGCTCGGGTGGTGGAAAGCGTCCGCGGCCCCGGCGGCGGTTACAAACTCGCCCGTGCGGCGTCGGAGACGCGGATTGCCGACGTTGTCACCGCGGTGGACGAGCCCATGACCGTCACCCGGTGTTCGCCTGCGCAGAGCGAGGGCTGTATGAGCCAAAAGGGCCGGTGCTTGACCCATGATTTGTGGGACGAACTGGGGCGGCACATATACCTGTTCCTCAACGCGGTGAGCTTGGAGGACGTGATCGAGCGCCGGGTCGCGGGCGCCGCCGGTCGCGGCCTTGGCGCGCCCGCGCCGCAAACTGGCGCGCGTTGCGCCGCGCGGGTCGCCCAAGAGATCGCGCTTTAGCCCTATGCGCGCCTATCTCGACCATAACGCCACCTCGCCTCTGCGTCCCCAAGCTCGCGATGCGATGCTTGACGCGCTCGACCGCGGGGGCAATCCGTCCGCGGTCTATGCGGAGGGCCGCGCCGCGCGGTCGGGCGTTGAGCGCGCGCGCGGATTACTCGGCGACGCTTTGGGCGCCCGCCCCCAGTCGGTTGTTTTCACGAGCGGTGGAACCGAGGCGGCGAACCTTGCGCTTCTCGGCGGTCTGGCGGCAAGCGGCGCCCGGCGCGTGCTGATCAGCGCGGTGGAGCATGACGCCGTGGACGCCGCGGCGCGAGCCTCCGGCGTTCCCGTGGAGATCATGCCTGTGGACTCCCGGGGTGTGCTCGATTTGGCGGCGCTTGACGCGCGGCTGGCGGATTGGGACGACGCCGAGGGTCCGCCTTTCGTCGCCGTGATGGCGGCGAACTATGAAACCGGCGTTATCCAACCCATCGCTGAGGCGGCGCGATTGGGGCGCGCCGCGGGCGGCTTCTTGATGGTGGACGCAGTTCAGGCGCTGGGCCGCACGCTGATCGACCTGACAGTTTCGGGCGCCCATTATATCGCCGTGTCTGCTCATAAAATCGGCGGCCCGCCGGGTGTAGGCGCGCTGGTGTTCGCCGACGACGCGCCCGTAGCGCGCCGCGTCCATGGCGGCGGCCAAGAACGCGGTCATCGAGCGGGTACGGAGAACGCCCCCGCCATCGCCGGCTTCGCCGCCGCTTTGGCGCCCGCTTTGTCCGAAGCCGATCATTGGGCGGCGGTGCCGCGCTGGCGCGACGCACTTGAGCGCGACGTGCTCGCCCAGAGCCCGGAGACAATCATCGCCGGCCGCGAAGCGCCGCGTTTGCCCAATACGACCTGTTTGATCCCGCCAGGCCCCAGCGCGGAGACCGCCCTCATTGGATTTGATCTCGCCGGGATCGCGCTGAGTTCCGGTTCGGCGTGCTCAAGCGGCAAGGTCGCCCCCAGCCGGGTGTTGCAGGCCATGGACCTGCCCGCCGATCGCGTCAAAAACGCTCTGCGCGTCAGTTTCGGCTGGTCCAGCCGGGAAGACGACGCACATCGCTTTCAATCCGCTTGGGGGTCGGTAATTGCGCGCGCCCGCGCCGCGACGGCTCTCAACCCTTCGCCCCGCCCCCTCGAACGGAGCTCCTAGTCATGCCCGCCGTGAAAGAAACCATTGACGACGTCGCGCGTCTGGAATCGGACAAATACAAATACGGTTTCTCCACCTCGATCGAACAAGAGTTCGCGCCCAAAGGGCTGAACGAGGATGTGGTCCGGTTCATCTCCGAGAAAAAGAACGAGCCGCAATGGCTGCTCGATTGGCGTCTGGCCGCCTTTGAGCGCTGGAAAACCATGGAAGAGCCCGATTGGGCGAAAGTGAATTATCCGCGGATCGATTACCAGGACGCCTATTACTACGCCGCGCCAAAAACGGCGGCGAAATATCAGAGCCTTGACGACGTCCCCGCCGAGATCCTGGAAACCTATGAGAAATTAGGCATTCCGCTCAAAGAGGCGGAAGTGCTGCTCGGTGTCGAAGGCGCTGCCGAGAACGCCGCTCAAGCGCGGGTGGACGGCGACAAGCCGCGGGTCGCGGTGGACGCGGTCTTTGACAGCGTCTCGGTCGCCACAACCTTCCAAGCGGAGCTCAAAAAGGCCGGCGTGATCTTCATGTCGATCTCCGAGGCCGTGCATGAGTATCCCGAGCTTGTGCGCAAGTATTTGGGCACGGTGGTGCCTCAAAGTGATAATTATTTCGCCACGCTCAATTCGGCGGTGTTCTCTGATGGCACGTTTGTTTACATCCCCAAAGGCGTGCGCTGCCCCATGGAGTTATCCACCTATTTCCGCATCAACGCGGAAGGAACGGGCCAATTCGAACGCACCCTGATCGTGGCGGATGAGGGGGCGTATGTGTCCTATCTGGAGGGTTGCACCGCGCCCATGCGCGATGAGAACCAGCTCCACGCCGCGGTCGTTGAACTCGTCACCCATGACGATGCGGAGATCAAATACTCCACCGTGCAGAATTGGTGGCCGGGGGACAAAGACGGTAAAGGCGGGATCTATAACTTCGTCACCAAACGGGCTGATCTGCGCGGCAAAAATTCTAAAGTGTCTTGGACCCAGGTTGAGACCGGTTCGGCGGTGACTTGGAAATATCCCTCTTGCGTGTTGCGCGGGGACAATTCGGTGGGTGAGTTCTACTCGATCGCCATCACAAACGGTCGCCAGCAAGCCGACACCGGCACCAAAATGATCCATTTAGGGAAAAACACCCGGTCCCGAGTGATCTCCAAGGGCATTTCCGCGGGTCGGTCGAACAACACCTATCGCGGGCTGGTCTCCGCCCACGCCAAGGCTAAGGGCGCGCGCAACTTCACCCAGTGCGACAGCCTGCTGATCGGCGATCAATGCGGCGCGCACACCGTGCCCTATGTGGAGACCAAGACCCCGGACGCGCAGTTCGAGCACGAGGCGACCACCACCAAACTGTCTGAAGATCAGCTCTTCTACGCCCGCCAACGCGGCTTGGACGAGGAGGCGGCTGTGGCCCTTCTGGTCAATGGCTTTGTGCGCGACGTGCTTCAGGAATTGCCCATGGAGTTCGCGGTCGAAGCCCAAGCCTTGGTGAAAGTCAGCCTCGAAGGGAGCGTGGGATGATCCGGGGCGGCGTCGCGGTCGTGATTGGCGCGCTGAGCCTGGGCGGCTGCGCGTTCAACGCTTGGAGCGATTACCGCAACCCGATCGTGCGCCAGATCAATGGCGACAACGAAGCCAACCAATGGGCGCAGAAGACCGACCTTCTGGCGCGCGAGCCCCTGGGCGGCGGCCTGGAGCCGGGGCAAAGCCGCGGCGCCGTCGCCGCCTTCCTTGCAGAGAATGACTTTGCGCCGATCGCGCTTGAGGATTGCGAAGCCACCCAAACCTGCACCGATCTGATCGATCCCGCGGGGCTGAACTACCAACGTCAGGGGGCCATGCTGGGCTGTCCGGTGGCCTATTCGGTGTTCGCCCGGTTTGACGCCTCGGATCGGCTCGCCGAGGCGATCGGCACGCGCCAAGAACTGATCTGTCGGGAGGCGTAGGCGAGTGACGGGCGCTCGGGCGAATCGGTTCGGTTTAGGGCTCAGCTTCGCCGCGCTGGCTTTAGCCGGCTGCGCGTGGCCGAGCGCGCCTGGGGATCACCTCAACCCGGTGACATCGGCGATCATGGAGCGCACCGACGCGTTCGATTGGGAGGCGGAGGCCAACCTCATTGATGCGGGCGTTTTGTTCGCGGGCGATGGTCCGGTCGTGGTGGCGACATTTCTTGAGGATAATGGTTTTGAGGTGGTCGACCCGGCGGTGTGTCGGCTGACCCTAAACTGCGTGCGCGCGGTCCCCGAAGATGCGGCGATCTTTAAGCGCTATGGCAACAATCTTCTGTGCGGGCTCGACTATTACGTTTTTGCGCAATTCGACGCGCAAGGCGGGTTGGCGACGGCCACCGGCGCGCCGCGGCCGCGCGGGTGCTGGCGAGAGAAATGGGCCGGACCCGACGGTCCGCCCTTAACGAGGCGTGACGGATGAACCCAGCGACACCCCACTCCCACGCCGAACCGCGCACACGGAAGCCCCGCGCCAAGCTGACTGTGCGGTTGGCCGCCGGGCTCGCCGCAGCGACGGGCGCGACCTTGATCGTGGCCGAAACGCTTTTTAATTGGGGCGATTGGCAGCTTTGGCCGTTCGTGGTCATCGACTATGTGATGTCAGGCCTGTTGATCGCGGGCGCGTTCGTGGCCCTGCGCACCGGCGCGACGGCTTTGCTTGCGGGCGGTTGGGGGGTCAGCGCCGGGGTGATCTGGCTATCATTTTTCAGCCACATGTTTTACGCCGCGCCCCATCCGGACTTCGCCGACACGGTCTCTGCGCCCATGCTGATTGGGCTGAAGGCCGTGTTGTTTGTCATCGCGTGGCTCGGGCTTGCGTTAAGCGTTTGGCCTGACCGCGAAAAACTCTCCAAACCTGAGATGCAAAATGCTTGAGATCGAGAACCTTCATGTGTCCGTCGATGATGACGGCGTCGAGAAACATATCCTTAAAGGGCTCAGCCTGGCGGTGCCGGCGGGCGAGGTGCACGCCATTATGGGGCCGAACGGCTCGGGCAAATCCACCCTGTCCTATGTGCTCACGGGCAAAGACGGCTACGAGGTCACCGAGGGTTCGGCCACATTCCAGGGTGAGGATTTGTTGGCGATGGAGCCGGAAGAGCGCGCGGCGGCGGGTCTGTTTTTGTCCTTCCAATACCCGCTTGAGATCCCCGGCGTGGTTACTATGACCTTCCTCAAAGAGGCGCTCAACGCCCAGCGCAAGGCGCGCGGGGAAGAAGAGATGCCCGCCCCGGAGCTGCTTAAAACCATTCGCGCACACGCCAAGGCGCTCAACGTCAAGCCGGATTTCCTCAAGCGGCCGTTGAATGTGGGCTTCTCGGGCGGGGAGAAGAAGCGCATGGAAATCTTACAAGCCGCCATGCTGGAGCCGAAATTCCTGATCCTGGATGAGACCGATTCTGGGCTCGACATCGACGCCCTCAAAGTGGTCTCCGAAGGGGTGAACGCCCTGCGCGCCCCCGACCGCGGCATGTTGGTGATCACCCACTATCAGCGCCTTCTAGACTATGTGGCGCCGGACAAGGTTCACGTGATGGCCCACGGCCGCATTGTCGCCTCTGGGGGGCCTGAACTCGCGAAAACCCTGGAAGCGGAAGGCTATGACCGCTTCATCGCCGAGGCGGCCTAATGGGCGCGATGCTGACGGATCCCACCCCGGCGGAAGCCGCGCTACTCGCCCTGATCGGCGAGCCGGACGCGCCCGCGCGCGCCCAAGCCGCCCAAGCGTTCCGCGCCGCGGGTTTGCCCCATCGCCGGGTGGAGGCCTGGAAATGGACCGATCTGCGCCGGACGTTGAAGACAAGCCTGGAACGCGCCGCGCGCCCCGCCGAGCGGCTCACCGCCGGGGCCCCGATCCTTGATAACGCAGACGCGCTAGGCTGGACCAATGGCGTGCGCAACCAGACCCAATTGTCCGCTGCGCTCAGCTTGAGCCTGGAGCCAAGCCCAGCTTTGGACGACCGCGTCATGGAGCGCCCAGCCGCCGCCCTTGCCGTGGCTTTGGCTGAAGAGCGGGTGAGCTTGAGCGTTGAGGCCGGCGCGGAGGCGCGTTTGACCCTGCGTCACGCCGCGCACGGGCCTGGCGTTAGCGCCGAGCATCTCGCCTTGCATCTTGCGGCCGGGGCGCGCTTGACGCTGGTTGAGGTATATGACGGCGCAAGTGCGGGCGCGTTTGCGAACACGTTGGTCGAACTCACCCTTGAGCCAGGCGCGCGGCTGGACCGGGTGGTCGTGCTTGATGATGCGGACGGGGTTCGCGCGGCGACCACGCTTGCCCGCGTCGCCCAAGACGCCGCTTTCACCCAAACCGTCATCACCGGCGGCGCGCAGCTAAGCCGATTTGAGACCGTGGTCGATGTGAACGGGGAGGGCGCTTTGGTCAGCCTTGACGGGGCGTATGCGCTCGGCTCCGGCCGGCATGCGGATTTGACCACCCATGTGCGCCACGCCGCTCCGCACGCCCAGACCCAGGAGCTCTTTAAGGGTGTGGTCGCCAAAGGCGGTCGCGCGGTGTTCCAGGGTAAAATCCTGGTCGATTCCATCGCGCAGAAAACCGACGCGCGTATGGGCCACCACGCTTTGCTTCTTGAGGAGGGCGCGGAGGTCGACGCCAAGCCGGAGTTGGAGATCTACGCCGACGATGTGGCGTGCGCCCATGGCAACACCGCCGGCGCACTCGATGAGGACGCATTGTTCTATCTGCGCCAACGCGGCGTGCCCGCCGCCGAGGCGCGCGCTCTTCTGACCCGCGCCTTCTTGGCCGAAGCGCTCGAGCGGATCGCCGATGAGCCGCTGCGCGAGGCGATGACGGACCGGTTAATCCAAGCGCTGGAGGCGCTGGTATGACCCACGCCTTTGACGTTGACGCGATCCGGACCGATTTCCCAATTCTCGCGCGCGAGGTGCATGGCCGGCCGCTGGTTTATCTCGATAATGCGGCGTCCGCACAGAAGCCCCAAGCGGTGATTGACGCCATGACCGGCGCCATGACCCACGCCTACGCCAATGTGCACCGTGGGCTGCACACGCTCGCGAATGAGACCACCGAAGCCTTTGAAGGGGCGCGTAGCAAAGTCGCGGGCCTTTTGAACGCAGCCGGCGATGAGATCGTATTCACCCGCGGCTCGACCGAAGCGATCAATCTGGTCGCCAATGGGATTGCGGAACACATCCAGCCCGGCGACGAGATCGTGCTCTCGGTGATGGAGCACCATTCCAACATTGTGCCCTGGCATTTCCTGCGCGAGCGCCATGGCGCGGTGCTCAAATGGGTGGACGTCACCGAGGAGGGCCTGCTGGACCGCGCCGGCTATGAAGCTGCGCTCGGCCCACGCACCAAAATCGTTGCGCTGACCCATTGCTCCAACGTGTTGGGCACCAAGACCGACGGGGCGGAGATTGTCCGGCTGGCCCATGAGGTGGGCGCGCGGGTTCTGCTCGACGGCAGCCAAGCCGTGGTGCACGGAACCGTGGATGTGAAAGCGTTAGACGTGGATTTCTACGTCTTCACCGGCCACAAGCTTTACGGCCCTAGCGGTGTCGGCGCGCTTTACGCCAAACGCGAGCACCTGGAAACCCTGCGACCCTATCAGGGCGGCGGCGAGATGATCGCCAGCGTCAGCCAAGATGGGGTCACCTACGCCGACGCGCCACACAAATTCGAGGCGGGCACGCCCGCGATTATCGAGGCGATCGGGCTGGGTGCGGCGATCGATTATGTCAGCGGCTTTGACCGCGCAGCCGTGGAGGCCCATGAGCACGCGTTGCTCGCGCGCGCCATGGATGGACTCAGCGGCCTCAATGGCTTGCGGGTGCTCGGTCACGCCCCCGACAAGGCGGCGATCCTGAGCTTCACCTTTGAGGACGCCCACGCCCACGACATCGCCCAATTGCTTGACCGGTATGGGGTGGCGGTGCGCGCGGGCCACCATTGCGCGGAACCCCTGATGCGCCGGTTCGGGGTTAACTCCACCGCGCGCGCGAGCTTCGCGCTCTACAACACGGCCGAGGAGGTGGACGCCTTCTTGACCGCCCTTGACAAAACCCGCGCCTTTCTCAGCTAACGAGGACGTTTCACCGATGTCAGACGCCATGGAAACCGCTCGCGATATTGTGGATTTAACGCCGCCGAAAGCCGATACGCCGTCCACGGAGCCGATCGGCCAGGACGAGGTGGATCGGATCACCGACGACCTCGTTGCGGCGTTTAAGTCGGTTTACGACCCCGAAATCCCAGTGGACATTTACGAACTCGGCCTGATCTATAAGGTTGACCTGTCCGATGATCGCGAAGTGATGATCGACATGACACTCACCGCGCCGGGCTGCCCCGTGGCCGGGGAAATGCCCGTTTGGGTGCGTGAGGCCGCGATGAAGGTCGACGGCGTCTCCGACGTGACCGTCAATATGGTGTTCGATCCGCCTTGGACGCCCGGGCGGATGTCCGATGAAGCCAAGCTTCAGCTGAATTTTTTCTAGTCCTGAGGAAACCTCGCTATGGCCCGCCGTCCGCGCCCCAAAGTCGTCACCCTTACGGAAGCCGCCGCTGACCGCGTGAAATCTATTCTGGATTCGGGTGATCATAAATACCTACGTGTCGGGGTGAAAAACGGCGGCTGCGCGGGCATGGAATACGTGCTCGATTACGCTGACGTGGTCGCGCCGTTAGATGAAACCGTCCAAGATCAAGGGGTCGAGATCTTGATCGATGCAAAAGCGGTGCTGTTTCTTCTCGGTACGCAGATCGATTACGAAGTGACGCCACTGCATTCGAAGTTTGTGTTTAATAATCCCAACCAAACAGATGCTTGCGGTTGTGGGGAAAGTGTGACGTTGACACCGGCGCAAGTCGGTTCAATTTAAAGATAACCGACAGGCGTTAATCGAATAAATGGATCAATTAATTAAAGATCGATTCAGCAAGACTCTTGAGTATCGCCAATTTAGAGCTTTGAAATCATCGCTGATTTGTTTTTTTGCAGCCTGTTATGAAGATTTGTCGCGATTTTCCGCGGCAACCGGTCGCATTTTAAGAATCTAACAAGCTCCTTCGACGATCTTCACCGCGTCGTGAACTCCGCAGCGATACGGCGGCCGCGGTGCGAGACGAGGACGAAACAATGAAAAATCTTAGTATTAAAGTAAAAATGGCGATGATTTTTTGCGGGATCGTCGTCTTCACGCTCCTAGCGATTTACGGCAACACCAAAATCGTCAAAGGCAGCGCATTTAACTTCGCCAACTATGAGCATATCAAAGGCTATTACGAGGCTGAAGAAGCGTTTGACGCTTACTTACAGGCACCCGCCGCCGAACGCGCGAGCGCTCTGCGGAAGCTCGACGGGGCCATTGAGTATTACGGTCAGCCCGCGCGCGATTGTAAACGCATGGTCGGGTTCGATGATCGGCTGGTGCTGGCCCTGATCGGCACCTCCGACGTTATTCGGCTCTGCGACAAGGACATTGCGGAGTCCGATGAGATGCGCGCGGCTATCGCCCGCACCCTTGGCGGGGGCATGGATCACGCCGCCTTGGTTCCGGTGTTGACCCGTCTGATGGCGTCGTCAAAACAGAATTCCGAGGATTTCGAAGCGCCGGTCAATGCGACCGTGGGCTTTATCAATATCGCTATGTCCGCCATGACCATTGTATTCGGCCTTGCGGCCTGCGGCTTGGCGGCCTATGTAGGGCGCGAACTGGCCAGCGGCGTGAAGAATTTGGGCCAAGCGACCGCGGCGATCGCCAATGGCGATGTCGACCGGGAAGTGCCCGACACCGATATGAACAATGAGATCGGTGATTTAGCCCGGGCGCTGGAACAATTCCGGGTGGCGGAAATCGAGCGTCGGGAATTGGCGAAGAAGTCCGCCGCGATCGATGACGCCGAACAGCGCGCCGCGCGCGCCCAGCGCATGGATAAAATCGCCGCCGCCTTCGAAATGAGCGCAGGCGACGCGTTGAAAACCCTCACCGAGGTGGCCGAGCGCGCCCAGAAAACCGCCGAAGAACTGGCCGACGGCGCCCAGACCACCGAACGGTTGACGGAGGAAGCTGGCGGCGCGAGCCGGGACAACGCTGAGCGCATGAATGGGGTGGCGGCGTCAGCCGAGGAACTGGCCGCCTCTATCGCGGAGATCCGCCGCCGAACCGAGGATGCGCATGGCGTGGCCAATGAGGGCGGAGATTTGGTCGCTCAAACCAACGCCTCGGTGGAGGCTTTGTCTGGGGCCGCCCAATCCATCGGCCAGATCGTCAACCTCATCCAGGACATCGCCGAGCAGACCAATTTGCTGGCGTTGAACGCAACCATTGAGGCGGCGCGTGCGGGTGAGATGGGCAAAGGCTTCGCCGTGGTGGCGGGTGAGGTGAAAAGCCTCGCTAACCAGACCGGCAAAGCCACCTCCGACATCGCCGCTCAGATCGACGAAATCCAGACCGCGACGCAGCGCGCGGTGGAGCAGGCGCAGGGTTTGTCCGGTGTGTTCGATCGGTTGCGCGCGGTCTCAGGGGACATTGCCGGCTCGGTGGACCAACAAGACGGCGCGACCCGCGAAATCGGCGCGTCGGTGACGGCCGTGGCGGAGAACTCGTCCAATCTAAGCCAATCGGTGGATGTGGTGCGCGGCCGTGCGGTGGAGACCAACGCCTCCGCCCGTCAGATCCGGGAAATCGCCGCATCGTTGGGCGATATCTCTAACGGCTTGCGCGGTCAGGTCGATAATTTCCTCAGCGAGATGCGGGCCTGCTAAAGCACGCTCGCACGGAACGCCTAAGACGCCGCGCCTCCAACTGGGGGCGCGGCGTCGGCGTCTTGAAGAGGATGCGCGGGCGACGAAACCGTGGCTTTAAGGATCAAGCCGCGCGGTTATTGTCGGGTTCGGGGTCCGCAGAGGTGCGATTGCGCCCGTCTTGTTTCGAGGCGTAGAGCAATTTGTCGACACGCTCGAGCAGGTCGAACGGCTCCTCGGCCTCCCTTAATCGGCCAACGCCCAACGAGATCGTCACATGGCCGAGTTCTTCATTCGTCGAGCGTCGTTTGAGACGCTTTGCGCCCACGGCCTTACGGAGGCGTTCCGCCAAGGCGACCGCGTCGCTAAGCTTGGTGTCCGGCATGATCAGCGCGAATTCTTCCCCGCCATAGCGGGCGGCCAAATGTTCGGGCCAGCCGTGTTTTTGCACCGCGCCTGCGACGAAGCGGATGATCTGGTCGCCGGTCTGGTGCCCCCAAGTGTCGTTGATGGCTTTAAAATGATCGATATCGCACATCATCAGACAGAGTTCGGACTTCTGCGCGACCGCGTTGTTGCGCGCGCGGCGTAGTGCTTCGTCGAACCGTTTGCGGTTCGCTAAACCGGTCAACCCGTCGGTCATGGCTTCTTCGCGCACCCGCTCGAGGTTTTCGCGCAGTTGGTTGACCTCGTTCTTGGTGTCTTGCAGCCGACGCTCCAGCCCCGAGGTGTGCTCTTGCATGTGCTTGGTGGCCGCCACCAACCCGTCCACCAATAGCTTGACCGCTTTGGGATCGTCGCGGGCGTCCAGCTGGTCGCTCGCCCCGGACAGCGCCTCGCCATAGGCGGCGGTGTTGCGTTCGGCTTGGCGGAGTTGCGCCATCACCGAGCCGACTTGGGCGCTAATTTCCGCGCTGGCTTGCTGAACGGAGTCTTGCAGCTTCCGCGTTGATAAAAACTCACCGTGCAGGGCGTCAAGCGCGTCCTGGTTAATCCCAGATGGGTCACCGAGGATCTTCACGAGCCGCTCGGACAAAGGCGCATGCGCGCCGCGCGCGTGGACGAGCCAAAGCTCGTAATTGGCCGGGGTCGGGGACACGCCGCGCTCTATCATGTCGTCAAGCGCTTGGCGGGCGATCGCGCGGCCTTCCGCGTCGGCGGTCCACTCATACATGGTGATGTCGGTTCCCTGCGCATCCGGGGGCGGTGAGCCGCACACGAAAGGGGTTTAGGGCTGGAACTGGGAGCATAGCGTTAACCGGATGATTAAGGGCGGTGGGGGTGGGGACCGCTTAGGCGGCTTCCACCGCCGCATCCGTCGCCGGTTCGTTCTCGCTGGGGTCCGCCGACTCAGCCGTTTCGGCGCGCCGACCGGGCAATGGGGTTGGCCGGCGCAGGAAATCAGGCACGTGGTCGCCCAGACCGATGACCGGTGCATCCCGGCGCTGGGGGCGGGGGGGCGGCGGTTTTTGCGCGCTCCGCACCGCTGGCTGAGCGCCCGAGCGGCTGCGACGCCCCGGGGCGCGACGCTCGCTCGGATCCGCCGCCTCCTCCGGGCGGGGTGCGGTGTCGACACGGGCTCGTGTCGATTTGACCGGCGTTTCGAAGGCGGCGTCCAGGTCTGGAATATCCGCGACCGGCAGCTCCTTCTTGATGAGCTCGGTCAATTTAGCGAAGGACTTTTTGTCCTCCGGGCAGGTGATCAAATAGGCCTCGCCGCTGCGCCCCGCGCGGCCCGTCCGGCCAATTCGGTGCACATAGTCTTCCGGGTGGCGGGGGACGTCGAAGTTGAACACATGGCTGACCGCGGGGATGTCGAGCCCGCGCGCAGCCACGTCGCTGGCCACCAAGAGCTGGAGTTCATTCGCTTTGAATTGGCCAAGCACTTGCATTCGGGTGGCTTGAGCGAGATCGCCGTGAATCGCGGCCACGGAATACCCGTGTTTCGCCAAGGACCGGGCGACAATATCCACATCGCGCTTGCGATTGCAGAAAATAATACCGTTCTTGACATCCGCATGGTCGATCGCCGCCCGTAGCGCGGCGCGCTTGACCCGCGCTTCGGCCGAGGGTGCGGGCACGATAAATTGCGCGACCGTGTCCGCGGTTTGCGCAGGGCGGCTCACCTCCACCCGCACCGGGGTCTGCAGAAACTGGTTCGTCAGACGCTCGATCTCCGCGGGCATGGTCGCGGAGAAGAACAAGGTCTGCCGGGTAAACGGGGTCAGCTTAAAAATGCGCTCAATGTCGGGGATGAACCCCATGTCGAGCATACGGTCGGCTTCGTCCACGACCATGACCTGAACGCCGGTGAGCAACAGCTTGCCGCGCTCGAAATGGTCGAGCAGCCGGCCCGGGGTGGCGATCAGCACGTCCACGCCTTGGTTAAGCAGCCGATCCTGGTCGCCAAACGACACGCCGCCGATCAGTAAAGCCATAGAAAGTTTATGATTTTTCGCGTATTTCTCGAAATTTTCCGCTACTTGGGCGGCGAGTTCACGCGTGGGCTCCAACACCAAAGTCCGGGGCATCCGCGCTTTGGAGCGACCCTGCGCGAGCCGGTCGATCATGGGGAGGACGAAGCTCGCGGTCTTGCCCGTGCCCGTCTGTGCAATGCCGAGCACATCGCGACCTTTGAGCGCCTCGGGGATCGCTTGGGCCTGAATCGGGGTCGGTTCCGAATAGCCCGCCTCAGCAATGGCGTCTAAAAGCTTCGCGCTTAACCCAAGATCTTCGAAAGTCATTCGCTCGTCGTCGCATCCATTTGCGCCCGGGCTCTCCCTGCAAATGTCGGATGACATCCGCAGACCGCTTCGAAAATAACCAAACATGCCCGAGAATTTCTTGGCCGGAAGATATCCGTGCGCCGGCTTATGTCAACCGAATCCATTGCGCCGCACCGCTGGGTGAAACAGAAACGGCCAACGCGCGGCGGCCCCCTTCCAATATGCTGGGCGGTTACGCCGCGCTGTCCGCTCGTCGCCAGAGCGGAAACGGATCAGGCAAGGCGGGGGGCGCGTCGGGTGCGAAGACGTAATCTTCGGGCATCAGAGCCGCGTCGAGCCGCGCCTTCAGCGCCGGCCAATCAATATCGAAACCGATAAACACGATTTCTTGGCGGCGATCGCCAAAGGGTTCGCACCAATGATGCGCCAGATACCCCTCAATCGCCTCGCCCTCCGGCCAGCGTTCGCGCGGCACACTCGCCCACCAAGTTCCCAGCGGCGTGACGCTGGATAAGGCGCCGGCTAAGGCGAACTCCGCGACCCAGTCTGGTCGGGTGGCAAGCCAGAAATGCCCTTTGGCGCGGATCACGCCGGGCAAAGGACCGTTGAGCAGGGCGTGGATCGCCCCGGGTTGGAAGGGACGGCGCGCGCGATAGACAAACGACGTGACGCCATATTCTTCCGACTCAGGGGTGTGATTGGCGTAATCGTAAAGCTCTTTCGCCCACATCGGGTGTTCGTGGGCTTTTTCGAAATCGAATAAGCCCGTGTCGAGGATCGCGTCCGCCTCGACATCAGAGTAATTGGTCTCAATGATCCGCGCATCCGCGTTTAAGCTACGGATAATCTTGCGCGCCGCATCAACCTGGTGGGGTTGCGCGTCCTTGATCTTGTTCAGGATTATCACATCGGCGAATTCGATTTGGTCAGTTAACAAGTGGACAAGCGTGCGCTCATCCTCCTCGCCCATGACTTCACCGCGATCGCGTAAGAAATCATGGCTCGAGTAGTCCTTGAGCAAATTCACCGCGTCGACGACGGTCACCATGGTGTCGATGCGCGCCACATCCGACAGGCTTTCGCCGTCTTCGTCGCGGAAATCAAACGTGGCGGCGACCGGCAAAGGCTCCGAAATGCCCGTGGATTCGATCAATAGGTAGTCAAACCGCCCTTCGGCGGCGAGACGGCGCACTTCTTCGAGTAAGTCGTCGCGTAGCGTACAACAAATGCACCCGTTCGACATTTCAACCAGAGTTTCGTCAGTTCGACTCAATTCTGAGCCGGCGCGCACCAGATCCGCGTCGATATTGACCTCAGACATGTCGTTAACAATGACGGCGACCCGTCGCCCTTCGCGGTTATTTAAAACCCGGTTGAGCAAAGTGGTTTTACCGGCGCCCAGAAAACCGGACAGCACGGTAACAGGCAGGCGGGGGTCGGCGTTGGGGGTCAAGGTCATAAACGGCTCGATTTCGTAGGCGTTAGTCGAATGTCGAGCGGTGAATGTTATAATATAACATGCCTGAGGCAAGCCTTATCCACGAAAACGGCGGTGATGCGCGCCTGGGGCGGACCAGATGTGGATCCAGGGTGCGACGATGCGCGCCAGGCGGGGCTTAAACGTCCAACGCCTCCACGAACGGCGCGCGGTCCTGGATGAAGGCGAAGCGCGCCTCGGGCTTGCGGCCCATCAGCGTTTCGACCAACGCGCCTGCATCGGCCTTCTTCTCCCGCGGCAGGGTGATGCGCGCGAGCATCCGGGCCTTGGGGTCCATGGTGGTGTCTTTGAGCTGGCGCGCCGGCATTTCGCCTAGGCCCTTAAAGCGGCTGATCTCGACCTTGCCGCCTCCTTTGAATTGGGTCTTAAGCAGCTCGTCCTTGTGCGCGTCGTCGCGCGCATAGGCCACCTCGCCGCCCTTGGCGATGCGGTAAAGCGGGGGCAAGGCCATATAGAGCCGGCCGGCTTCTATGAGCGCGGGCATGGCTTGGTGGAAGAAGGTCACCAGAAGGGCGGCGATATGCGCGCCGTCCACATCCGCGTCGGTCATGATAATCACCCGCTCATAGCGCAGGTCTTCAAGCTTAAACGCCGAACCGGTCCCACAGCCCAACGCCAGGGTAACGTCCCGGATCTCTTGGTTCTTAGCGATCTTTTCGCCGGTCGCACTGGCCACGTTGAGGATTTTACCGCGCAAAGCCAACACCGCTTGGGTCTCGCGATTGCGCGCTTGTTTGGCCGAGCCGCCCGCGGAATCCCCCTCCACCAGGAACACTTCCGTGCCGTCCGCCGATTTCCGCGAACAGTCCACCAGCTTGCCAGGCAGGCGCAGCTTTCGGGTGGCGGATTGGCGTTTAACCTCCCGCTCGCGGCGGCGCTTGAGCCGGTCTTCGGCGCGCTCAATGACAAACTCCAAAAGCTTGTCAGCTTCCTTGGGCGCCGCCGCGAGCCAATGGTCGAACGCGTCGCGAACGGCTTGGTCGACCAACCGGGCGGCTTCTGGGCTGGACAGTCGCTCCTTGGTTTGGCCCTGGAATTCCGGGTCGTGGATGAAGACCGAGATCAGCGCGCCGGCCCCGGCCATCACATCGTCCCCAGTGATTTGAGCGGCTTTCTTATTACCCGTGAGCTCGCCATAAGCCCGCAGCCCGCGTAAGAGCGCGCCGCGCAAACCCTGCTCATGGGTTCCGCCTTCGGGCGTGGGCACGGTGTTACAATAGGAGCGCACAAAGCCGTCCGCTTCGCCAAAGCCTGCGCCGGTCCATTGGATCGCCCACTCGACCCGGCCCGGGCCCTCGGCGGCCTTGTAGGTTCCGGTGAAGGCGTCTGCGGTGATGGTGGCGCGCTCGGCGAAGAGTTCCTGAAGGTAATCCGCCAAGCCGTTGGGAAAGCGCAAGACCGCCGTCTCGGGGATGTCGCCGGTCAGCTTTTCCGCCGCGCAGCGCCATCGGATCTCAACGCCCGAATGCAGATACGCTTTGGACCGGGCCATCGCGAACAGGCGGGCGGCCTTGAACGCCGCCTTGGGCCCGAAAATCTCAGCGTCCGGGTGAAAACTCACCTTCGTGCCGCGCCGGTTGGGCGCAGGACCCAGGGTCTCGAGCGATCCCAACGCGGCACCTTGGGAAAAGCGTTGCCGGTACAGCGTCTTACCGCGGGCCACCTCCACATCCACCCGGTCGCATAACGCGTTGACCACCGAGACGCCGACCCCGTGCAGCCCACCGGAGGTTTGATAGGCCTTGTCGGAAAATTTGCCCCCCGCGTGGAGTGTGGTCATCACCACTTCGAGCGCTGATTTGCCCGGATATTTCGGGTGCGGGTCGATGGGAATGCCCCGGCCATTGTCTGTCACGCTCAGCGCGCCGTCCGCCTCCAGCGCCACTTCGATGCGATCGGCATGTCCGGCGACCGCCTCGTCCATGGCGTTGTCGAGCACTTCGGCGAAGAGGTGGTGGAGCGCCCGCTCATCGGTGCCGCCAATATACATGCCCGGCCGACGCCGCACGGGCTCCAGGCCTTCGAGCACTTCGATCGCCGCTGCGCCATAGTCATTTTCGGCTTTCGAGGCGTCGCCGGCGAATAGATCGGATTTGGACGGGGCGGCCATGGGGGCGCTCTCCTTTGGGGGAATCACTTATGCGATCCCCTAACATAGGCGAACAGGACCCGTGCGCGCAGCGCTTCGCGTGGAGGAGACCGCTTTACGCCGCGACGATGGGGGTGATCTCGACCATGTTCGCCGCCGCGTCCTGGGCGGTGTCTAAATCGAAGCGCAATTGCAGGTTTAACCAAAATTCCGGGCTGGTGCGCAAAGCGCGCGCCAAACGCAAGGCCGTATCCGGGGTCACCGAGGCTTGGCCGCGCATCAACCGTGTCACCCGGTTGGTGGGCACGTGGATGGCGCGCGCCAAATGCGCCGCGCTCACGCCCAACGGCTCAAGAAACTCCTTACCCAGGATCTCGCCGGGGTGGATCGGATCATAAGGTGGGTTCATGGCGGGTTCGAGCCTCGGGCTGCAACGCCAGATCGTTGTACGCCTTGCGCGGCGTAAAGAAAAGCCGACGCCCAACGGCGCCGGCTTTGAAATCTTAGGGGTCGTCGGCGGCGATGCGCGCCGCCCGCGGACCGATCCAGATTAGCACTTGTAGTAAAGCTCAAACTCCACCGGATGGGGGTGGGTTTCGAAGCGAACGACTTCTTCCATCTTCAAATCGATATAGCCGTCGATTTGATCATCATCGAACACGCCGCCTTTTTTCAGGAAGTCCCGATCACTGTCCAAATGCTCCAAGGCTTGGCGCAAGTTCGACGCGACGGTCGGGATGTCTTTGAGCTCCTGGGGTGGCAGATCATAGAGGTCTTTGTCCATCGGATCGCCGGGATGGATCTTATTCTCGATAGCGTCGAGCCCCGCCATGATCAGGGCCGTGAAGGTGAGGTAGGGGTTGCCGCCGGGGTCGGGGAACCGGGTCTCAATGCGCTTGCCCTTCGGCGAGGCGGAGTAGGGGATGCGCACCGAGGCCGAGCGGTTGCGCGCCGAATAGGCGAGCAGAACCGGCGCCTCAAAGCCCGGCACCAAGCGCTTATACGAATTGGTGGTGGAATTGGCGAAGGCGTTGATCGCGCGGGCGTGCTTGATGACGCCGCCAATGTAGTAAAGGCAGGACTCCGACAGCCCCGCGTATTGATCGCCGGCGAAAAGCGGTTGGTCGCCCTTCCAGATCGACTGGTGCACGTGCATGCCCGAGCCATTGTCGTTCCACACGGGCTTGGGCATGAAGCTCGCGGACTTGCCATAGGCGGCGGCGACGTTTTGCACGATGTATTTATAAAGCTGCAAGCGGTCGGCCATCTGCACGAGCGTGGAGAATTTCATGCCCAATTCATGCTGCGCCGGCGCCACCTCGTGGTGATGCTTCTCCGGCTCCAAGCCCAACTCAGTCATGACCGTGAGCATTTCCGAGCGCAGGTCTTGGCCGGAATCCACCGGCGGCGCCGGGAAATAGCCGCCCTTCGGACCGGGGCGGTGCCCCAGATTGCCGCCCTCATACTCAGAGCCGGAATTGTGCGGGCTTTCCACCGAGTCCAGCCGATAGCCGGTGTCGTTCTGCTCGGTCGTCCAACGCACGTCGTCAAAGACGAAGAACTCCGCCTCGGGGCCGAAAAACGCTTTGTCGCCAACCCCCGTGGAGGCGAGGTAAGTTTCGGCCTTTTTCGCCGACGTGCGCGGGTCCCGATTATACGGCGCGCCAGTGGTTGGATCGAGAATGTCGCAGAACATGAACAAGGTGGTCTGCTGAAAAAACGGATCGATGTCCGCGGTGGCCGGATCCGGCATCATCGTCATGTCGGACTCATTGATCGCCTTCCAGCCGGCGATGGAGGAGCCGTCAAACATCACCCCGTCTTCGAAGAAGTCGTCGTCCACCATGGACACATCAAAGGTGACGTGTTGCAGTTTGCCCCGCGGGTCGGTGAACCGCAGATCGACGAATTTGACGTCTTCGTCCTTGATCGTTTTGAGCACAGCATCGGACATGGTCAGCGTTCCCCTCTTCGCTGCAAAACCGTCCGCGGACCGTCCGCGGCCAGCCAAAAAAGTGTTAAAGCGCGTCGCGATCGACTTCGTTGGTGCGGATACGCAGCGCGTGGTCAATGGCGGACACGAAAATCTTTCCGTCGCCAATGCGGCCGGTGCGCGCGGCTTGGGCGATCGCGTCCACCGCCGGCTCCACCTGTTCGTCGTTCAAAATGACTTCAATCTTCAGCTTCGGCAGAAAATCAACGACGTATTCGGCGCCGCGGTAGAGTTCAGTATGGCCCTTTTGTCGACCGAACCCCTTCGCTTCGATCACGGTCAGGCCTTGAACGCCCACTTCGTGAAGCGCTTCCTTCACGTCGTCGAGCTTAAACGGCTTAATCACGGCTTCGATTTTCTTCATGGGCGGCTCGCCATACTGCGCAAACGCCGCGCTCCAAAACACGGCAATGACAGACTAACGATGTTTTCGGCCCTGCGAAAAGCGGTTCAGCGCGTTTTTGTGCGCTGCGGGCTGCATGCCGAACCCGTCCAAGGGGCTGCGCGATGAGCCGACTGGTTTTGACGCCCGCTCAGATGCGCGCCCATGAGGCGCGCGCCGTCGCCGCGGGCGCGGACCTTTATGACTTAATGCGCCGGGCGGGGACGGGCGCCGCCCATGATCTGATGCGCCGATACGCGCCCCGTCCCACGCTCATGCTCGCCGGGCCGGGCAATAATGGCGGGGACGGCGTCGTGGTCGCCCACGTCTTGGCCCAGGCCGGTTGGCCGGTTCGGCTGACGCGCCTGGGCGCGGCGGCGGTGACAGCCGAACCTGCGCGCCAAGCCTGGGCGATGGCGTCTCAACCGGTTGAGCCGGCCGATCCACGCGCTTTAGGGACGCCCGCGCTGATCGTGGACGCGCTCTTCGGCGCTGGGCTCAATTGCGGCTTGAGCGGGGAGGCGGCGGCTTTGGCAGACGCGGTTAACGCGTCCGACGCCGTCCGCGTCGCGCTGGACTTGCCCAGCGGCTGGGATGGGTTAAGCGCGAGAGCGGATGGTCCCGCAGTGCGCGCGGACCTCACCTACGCCTTTGGCGCGTTCAAGCCAGCCCATGTCTTGGAGCCGGCCGCAAGCGCCTGCGGTGACAGTGTTGTGATCGACATTGGGACGCCGGACGACGATCTAACCGAAGCCGATGTCTCCGCCCGGATGAACCATCCCGCGCTTTGGGTTAAGCGTTGGCCCCGGCCGGACGCGGTGAGCCACAAGCACAATCGCGGCCGGTTGGGCGTGCTCAGTGGGCCGCCGGGCGCCACCGGGGCCGCGCGGCTCGCGGCGTTGGCCGGTCAACGGATCGGTGCGGGCTGGACGGCGCTCTTTGGCTCTGAAGACGCCATCGCGGACTGCGCGGGCCACATGACCAGCATACTCACACGCACAGCGCTCGATCCGGCTGAAATCGTCCGCGTGACGGAAGGCTATGACGCCGTGGTCATCGGCCCGGGCGCCGGGGTCGGGCCGTCTTTGCGCGAGACGGTGGTGGCGCTTAAACAGGCCGGGCGACGTCTGGTCGTGGACGCCGACGCGCTAACCGCCTTCCAGGACGCCCCCGATGCGTTGTTCGCGGTCATGGAGCCCTGCGATGTGCTCACCCCGCATCAAGGCGAGTTTGACCGGCTGTTCCCGGACCTGAGGCGAACGATGGCCAACTAGATCGAGGCGGCGAGAATGGCGGCGCGCCGCGCGGGCGCCGTCGTCGTGCTTAAGGGCGCGGATACGGTGATCGCTGCGCCAGACGGAGGGGCGTTGGTGAACCGGCGCACGAGTCCGTGGCTCGCCAGCGCGGGGACGGGCGATTTGCTCGCCGGCTTTCTCGGTGGCCTGCTGGCGCAAGCCATGCCGAGCTTTGACGCCGCCGCCGGCGCGGTTTGGCTGCATGGCGACATTGCGCGGCGCTTTGGCCCCGGCCTGATCGCCGAAGATTTGCTCGACGGCGCGCCCGCAGCGCTAGACCGATTATTGTCCCGGCCCGGTTCGAGCGGGGCTTAGGGCTGGAGCCCAGCGGGCGCTCGGCCCATATTGCCAGCCACATTGACGCGGCGCAGGTCGCGCGCAAGCGGCTGAGGCGTAGCGGACATGGCGGGGACTTCGAAACGGGACTTAACCGAGGGCTCCGCGCCGGGCCATTTGCTGCGCTTGGCCTGGCCCATGAGCTTGGGCATTGCGGCGTTCCTGTCGGTGAACCTTGTTGACACGTTTTTCATCGCCCAATTAGGCGAGGCGCAATTGGCCGCCGTGGCGTTCTGTTTTCCCGTGGTGATGTCGGTCTCCAGCCTGTCGATCGGGCTAGGCGCGGGCGCGGTGTCGGTGGTGGCGCGCGCCGCCGGGGCGGGGGACCGGGCGAAGGTGCGCGCGCTCTCGACCGACGCGTTCCTGCTGACGGTTGTTTTGGTCGCGCTCATCTCGGCGGTGGGTTTTTTGACCATCGAGCCGCTGTTTCGGTTTCTGCGCGCGGGCGACACGCTCATGCCCTACATCCGCGATTACATGCAGATTTGGTTCGCCGGAACCTTGTTTCTCATGGCGCCGATGGTGGCGAACAACCTCCTGCGCGCGCTCGGCGACTCCCTGGCGCCCAGCCTAATCATGATCGGCGGCGCGGCCGTCAATCTAATCCTCGATCCGGTTTTTATTTTCGGTTGGGGGGCCTTTCCCCGGCTCGAAGTGCAAGGCGCCGCGCTGGCCACTTTGATCGCCAACGGCGTTTCGCTGGTCTTTGCGGGCTTTTTGGTGTTCGGCCGGGAGCGCTTGTTGAGCTTGGAGGCGCGCAGTTGGGCGGATCGGTTGGCGTCTTGGAGGTCGGTGGCTCGGGTGGGCTTGCCGGCTGCGGGCTCCAACGCCGCTAACCCCATCGCCATGACGGCGGCCACCGCGGGCGTTGCTTATGCCGGGGAACAATTCGGTCCGGGCCAGGGCGCGCTCGCGGTCGCGGGCTTTGGCGTCGCCACGCGGTTAGAGTTCTTCGCCGCCGTCCCTTTGCTCGCCCTCTCCGCCGCTATTGGTCCGCTGACCGGGCAGAACGGCGGGGCGGGGCGCACCGAGCGGGTGCGCCAAGCGTTCCTGAGCTGCTTTGGCTTTGCGGCGGGGTGGAGCGTATTAGTCGCGCTCGCCTTTTGGGGCTTTGGCGAGGGACTGGCGCGTCAGTTTAGCGATGCGGAGCGGACGTTGACCGTCGCGGGGCTCTATCTTGCGCTCGTGCCCGTCACGCTGGCGGGTTATGGCGTGGTGATCACCGCCTCCGCCGGGTTCAACGCTTTGGGCCGGCCGTGGCCCGGGCTCGCGATGACCTTGAGCCGATCGTTTGTGCTTTATGCGCCCGGGGTCTGGATTGGCGGGACGATTGCTGGACCCGTAGGCGCGTTTGCCGGCGTGGCGCTGGCCAATGTGCTCGCCGGGTTGGGGGCGCTGGCCTGGACCTTGCGAGCGGACATGACGGCGCGGCGATAGACGTGAGCTGCATTCGCAGCCCGCCATCGCTGGCGAGGGGGGGTGCCGTTTAAGCGGAGCCCATTGACATCGCCGCAGCGCCGCGTGGGTTTGCGCCAACGCGCGAAGCCGCTAAAACCGGGATTAGGCGGATGTGGCGGAACTGGTAGACGCACTAGATTTAGGTTCTAGCGGGGAGACCCGTGGGGGTTCGAGTCCCTCCATCCGCACCAGGCCTTCCAGAGATTCCGTTCCTAATAACGTTGGTCTCAGTTCAAAGAGGGTCGCCGGAGCGCACGTCGCGCCAGTGCGATCCATCCGAGTAAATCAGCGTCGCTCCGCCCGGCGCATCGTCGCTAAACAGAATTTGGCCCGCGGGCAAGGGCGTGGGCAAGTCGGTGATCGACGCAGCGCCAACGCGCACCGGCCCCGCGACATCCAAAAGCGCTTGCGGTGAGCTGGTCCCTACGCCAAGTCGACCATGAAACGCGGCCAAAAAGCTATTGCCATTGCCGGCCAGCCGCGCGTTCGGCGCCGCCGATCCGTCGCCGACATGAACGTCGAAACGGACCGAGCCGGTGGTCTGCGTCGCCCGGAAAAAGCGGAAAAAAGCGTCGCCCGCGCCGTCCAAAGGTTGGGGGTTGAAATCAATCAGCGCGGCGCCCGCGGCGCTCACATGGTTGAATTGGGTCTGGCTGGCTTGGGTGTTTACGAGATCGAAATAGCTGTCCGCGGCCTCCTGCAAGCGCACACCGGCGTTCGAGCCGCGAATATGCAACTGCCGCTCGGGCTGCTCGTGGCCCAACGCGATCCAGCCTTGGTCGACCCCGCTGGCGGTGCGCACAGACAGCGCCGTCGCCCAGGTTTCGTCGTCGCCCGAGACCTTGAGGCTCAGATCGTCCACGCCCGCGAGACCTAACTCCGCACGCCCGGAAAACGCGGATTGAAAGACGAGCGAGGCGGTGTCGGCGCTTCCGACCTTGTTCACGGTTAGTCGGTGGTCCGCGGTGTCCGCGGTCAACAGCGTGCCGGGTCCGGAAACGACCAACGGCAACGTGGCGTCGGGCGCAGTGTTCACCCCCAGCCGGTCCGTCTTTTCCGTCGTCGAACTCAACCAGTCGGCGCCGTCATAGTGGAGAAACCGTCCGGTCTGGATGTTGAACACCATCCATCCCGCGCTTGGCGGAAACACCCGCCACGCGCCGTCCTGGAACACCGCGACGGCGTTCGCGGACCCGCCCCACGCGGTTTCGGCCCCTGTGGGGATCACGTGAGCCTCGCCCTCGGCTGGGTTGTCCGGTGGCCCAGCCCGGTCCGTGCTCACAACAGTCGTGCGCACCAGCGCGTCGAGCGCTCGAAGCGCCTCATTGACCGTGACGTGTTTTTGCGCCTGGGCCGGCGCAAGATAGGGAAGATTGAGATTGGGGCTTCGGTCCATGGCGGGGTCCTCTCTGGCGGCGGCCAGTTTAGGACCCCGGCGGCGCTGCGAGGATAAGTCGCCTCACGCAAGCCTCGGCGAAAAACGCCGAAATCAGCATGTTGACTTGCCGCTACCAGCCGAAACGCGCGTCGTTTTGGATGATCGCTGGAACGCGTCTAGGTTTGTAAGGATCGCGCGCGGTTTGCGCGGACCCCGAGGCTGACGGGCCAATCTAACGCGTCTGGAACAGCCTTAAGGGGCTTCAGCCGTAAATCGTCAGGATCGCGCGCACTTTCCGTTCGAAATCCGGGTTATTCACGCACAAATCGTGGCGCTCATTGATCCAGGCCGGGGCCGTAATGACGTGGCGATTATAATTCTTGTCATAGAAAGCCGTTTTATCATCACGACAGCTTGTCCGCGAATGTTCGTCGCCGCGAGATAATCCGCGTACGCTACCCACAACTTTGTCGTCCAGCACCAAATAATCATCAAACGTAATTTGATAAGCCATCACCAGCGCCCCGGCGGTTCGATTTAGAGATCTACGACCAATAACATGGAGAGACCTCCGTGATTGTCCACCCTGAACGCCTTTCAGAACCGACAGGTATCATTGACAATCCGCAGGGCGGATCGCGGCGTTGCGATTAAACCGCGACGGAATGGCGCGCTTGGGCTTTGGGCAGATATTCATCGAACGCCGAGGCGACGAGGCGGGCGAACTGTTCGCCTTGCGGCGTCAGGTGAATCCGATGACCGGCGATCACCACCAGCCCGTCTTGGACCAAGGGTTTCAGCCTGTTGAGCTCTGGGCGCCCCCAATCGGGTCGCGCGCCATACTGCGCCGCCAAAGCGGACAAATCCGCCGCGCCCGAGCACATCAACGCTTCGATCACCGCGCCGCGCAACCGGTCTTCGCCGACGAACGCCCGGCCTTTGGCGGTGGGCAGCCGGCCCGCCTCTACCGTGCGCGCCCAGGCGCCGGTTTCGCCGTAGTTTTGCGTATAGCCCTGGGGCAGGCGACCGATCGCGGTGGCGCCCACGCCGATCAGCGCTTCGGCGTCATCGGTGGTGTAGCCTTGGAAATTCCGTTTGAGGCTTCCCGCGCGCGCCGCCTGGGCCAGCGCGTCGTGGGGCAGGGCGAAATGGTCCAGGCCAATGGCCGCATAACCCGCGGATTTCAGCCGCGCGGCCGCCCCGAACGCTTGATCCAAACGCGCCGCCGCATCGGGCAGGGTCGCCTCATCGATCATGCGCTGTTTCTTCGCCATCCAGGGCACGTGGGCGTAGCCAAATAGGGCAATGCGGTCGGGAGCCATGTCCGCGCAGAGTTCAATGGTGTGGTTCAGCGTGTCGACCGTTTGGTGGGGCAGCCCATAGATCAGATCGAAATTGATCCCCGTCACCCCGGCTTCGCGCAGACCGTCGACCGCTTGGCGCACCATATCCGGCGGTTGCACCCGATTGATGGCGGTTTGGACCTGAGGATCGAATTCTTGAACGCCGAAACTCGCCCGGTTAAAGCCCAACCGGCCGATCCGGGCGGTCATTTCCGCGGTGAGCGTGCGCGGATCGCTTTCTATCGCGAGTTCCACATCTGGGGTCAGATTGAAGCGGGCGCGCACGGCGTCCATCACCCGTTCAAGATCGTCCGGCTCCAGGGCGGTGGGCGTGCCCCCGCCCCAATGGATATGGGAGAGCGCAAACCGGGCGGGCAGGCGCTCGGCCCCCAAAACCAGCTCCGCGATGAGCTGACCCACATAGGTGGCGATCGGGTCATACCGGCTCGCGAGCTTCATGTTGCAGCCGAAATACCACCACCCCCGCCGGCAGAACGGAACATGGAGGTAAAGCGACAGCGAGCGGCCGGGATGCAGGGCCTCTAGCCAATCGCCATAAACCGCGCCGTCCACATCCGCGTTGAAATGCGGGGCGGTGGGGTAGCTGGTGTAACGCGGCGCGGTGCGGCGCAAGTAGTGGGCGAGGTCGGGGCTCATAGGGCGCTCACAGGGGATAGGGTTGGCGAACCGCCAAATGTGATGACGAACCGGCAAAGTGGCGCGCCGTTGCGCACACAGTCCTCATGCTCGACGCGGGTTTGCGGGCTGATCAGCGCGCGGAACAGGGTTTCAAACACGCCGCGATGCCAGGCGCAGTCGGGTGAGGGGATGGGATTGGCGAGAATGTCGATCAAGATGACGCCGCCTGAGCGCACGCGGCATAGCCCGGAGCCCGCAAACGTCCATGCGCTTTTGCGGATCGCGGTCAACAGTGCGCGTGCGGCCCACCTCCGGGGCAGCCGTTTCAGGATTGCTTGGGCAAACCCAGGAATGCGGTGGGCGAGGATGTAAGCGCCGGTGCGCCGCCCCGCATCGGTGAGAATCGCTTGGGCCTGGCGGGGCGGGAACAACCGCTCCACCGTATTAAACAGCGCCGCCGCGATCCGTTCGTCCATCATGGCGCGGGGCGGGTGGTCAAACAGCGCGCCGAAGCCTGCGGCTTGAAACACCGCCCGGGCGCGGTGGGCGCCGAAGCGCGCCTCCAACGCTTGGGCCAGTTGGATCGCCGCATTGGGCCCCACCACGCCAGCCATGGCGTCTCGGGCCGGCGCGGGCGCGTAACCCGCCGGGTCCGCGATGATGTCCATGGCCTTACTCCGCGGCGTGGGCGGGTTCGCGCTCGGGCTCGGCCATTTGCTCATCGCCGCCCCCGCACGCCTTGACCGTCTCGTCCGCCTTGCGCGCGCGCAGTCTTGCGGCGCGATCATGGGCGGCTTCCCAATCCTCCATCTGTGCGGGCGCGATGGTGCGGGTGCGATCGAAGTTGAAATTGACGGTTTTTTTGGACTGCGGCCCCCAATAACCGGCCTTGCCCAGGTCATAGAATTGCCGCTGAACCCCGGCCTTGAGGAAAGCTTTCAGGCAGCCCAACAAATACCGCCGTCGAAAGCCCGTCCCGCGCCAAGGATAGTGAAACAGCGCCTTTTGCATGTAAAACCGGCGGTAATTCTTCATCACCCCATTGAGCAGTTCGCCTCGGTCCATGGCTTTGGGCCGCATGATGGGGGTGACGAAATTATATTTCTCAAAGTCGAAGATCTCCACTTTGTCGCCGAGCGCTTGGAACAATGGGGTGAACGGCCAGGGCGTGTACATGGACCAATTGGCGAGATCGGGCTGCCAATCCCAAGCCATCTGGTAAGTTTCTTCAAGAGTTTCGGCGGTTTCATTATCAAGCCCGACAATGAACTGAGCCTCTACGAAGATATCCGCCTCGCGCAACAACCGAATGGCTTCTTTATTGTCCGCCACTTTAGTTTCTTTGTTGAATTGGTCGAGTTTAAGCTGGGCCGCGGCCTCGGTGCCGAGCGAGACGTGGACGAGCCCCGCCTTGCGATAGAGCGGCAACAGCTCTTTGTCCCGCATAATGTCGGTTACCCGGGTGTTGATGCCGCATTTGATCTTGTCCGGCAGGCCGCGGGCGATCAATTCTTCGCAGAATTCAACGAATTTCTTGCGGTTAATCGTGGGTTCTTCGTCCGCTAGGATGAAAAAGCCCACATCATGGTCGTTCACCAAGGCCTCGATCTCGTCGACGACCTTCTTGGGATCGCGCACCCGGTAATCGCGCCAGAATTTCCATTGCGAGCAGAACGAACAGGTGAACGGGCATCCCCGCGCCATGTTCGGGATCGCGACTTTCACCCCAAGCGGGACGTAGATGTATTTGTCCCATTCAAGCAGCGACCAATCCGGGGTCAGCCCGTCGAGATCCTTGATCGTGGGGGCGGCGGCGGTGGCGAGGATTTTGTCCCCGTCCCGGTAAGCCAAGCCTTCAATGCCGGCGCGCTTTTCCCGCCAACCGCCTTGGGCGATGGCGTCGATCAAGGCGCGGAAAATCTCCTCGCCTTCGCCGCGCACAATGACGTCGATCCACGGCGCCTCAGAGAGGACCTGCTTGTACATGAAGGTGGCGTGCACGCCGCCGAGGACTTTGACCGCGTTTGGGAGAGCCTCTGAGGCGATTTTCAGAACGGTTTCCGCTTTATAGATCGACGGCGTAATCGCAGTCGTGCCCACCACGTCGGGCTGGAGCCGCTCCATCTCCGCGCGCAAATCCTCGTCACTGACATCGTTTGTCATCGCATCGATGAAATGAATGTCCTCGTATCCGGCCGCTTTGAGCGGCCCCGCGAGGTAAGCGACCCAGGCGGGGGGCCAGTTGCCGGCGATTTCCGCGCCGCCGGAGTGATAATTCGGGTGAACAAGCAGGATGCGCATGGTGTCAACTCTCTCTGACGTCAACACATGTATATGAACGTGATCACACCCGCGCTATTCGCCATAAGGCTAAGCGCGCAAACGACGCAGCATCGCTTGCGCGCTTTGCCCCTGCAAAGCAGCGACGTTTAGTCTCTTTGCCTTTGCATAGTCAGCGAGGGGGGTGGGCGCTTAGGCTGCGGGCGTCATCCTCTGGGGGACGGCGAAGCAATGGATATTTGCGTTTGACAGCGCCGCGCGGCCTCTGCGTCGGGCGTGTCCCGGCTTAGCGTGGACCCCTTATACGAAAGGTCGCTCGCCCATGCTTCGATCCGCACTCGCTTCCGCGCTCCTCGCCGCCGCCAGCCTGACCGCCGCACCTGTTTTCGCGCAGGACAAGGAGGCGGAGACCCCGTTCTCCGCGCCGACGTTCAAAGGTCTGGAATGGCGGAATATCGGCCCGGCCTTTATGTCGGGGCGGATTGCGGACATCGAGATTGATCAGCACGACCCCGCCACTTGGTATGTGGCCGTGGGCTCGGGCGGGGTTTGGAAAACCACCAATGCGGGGACCACGTGGACGCCGCTTTTTGACGGCCAAGACGTTTATTCCATTGGCGATGTGACGATGGACCCCTCCAACCACAACTCGGTCTGGGTCGGCTCGGGTGAAATTGTCGGCGGTCGCCATGTGGGTTTCGGCAACGGGGTCTACCGGTCCAAAGACGGCGGCAAAAGCTGGGAGCACTTAGGCCTCAAGCACTCCGAGCATATCTCCACCATCATCGTTCATCCCGAGGACCCCGACACGGTGTGGGTCGCCGCCCAAGGCCCGCTTTGGTCCGAAGGCGGCGACCGGGGGCTCTATAAAACCACCGATGGCGGCAAGACCTGGAAGTACGTGCTCTCCGCGGGGCCTTGGACCGGGGTGACCGACATCGTCATGGATCCGCGCGAACCCGACCGGCTTTACGCGGCGACCTGGCAGCACCATCGCACCGTCGCCGCCTATTTCGGCACCGGGCCGGAGTCCGGCGTCCACATGTCCGAAGACGGCGGGGAGACTTGGACGAAGCTTTCCAGCGGACTGCCCACGGGCAATCTGGGCAAGATCGGTTTAGCCATCAGCCCTCAAGACCCTGACGTGGTCTATGCGGCCATCGAGCTCGACCGGCGCGAGGGCGGGGTCTGGCGTTCGGCCGACCGCGGCCAGTCTTGGGAGAAGAAGTCCGATGCGGTGGGCGCGGGCACGGGGCCGCACTACTACCAAGAAATCTACGCCAGCCCACACAAGTTTGACCGGCTCTATCTGGTGTCCAACACCAGCCAAGTGTCCGAAGACGGCGGCGCCACATTCCGCGCGCTGAACAATGAGCTCAAGCACGTCGATGATCACGCCATCGCCTTTCGGCCCGATGATCCGGACTACATCCTGTTCGGCTCAGACGGTGGGCTCTATGAAACCTATGACCTGGAAAAAAGCTGGCGGTTTATCAATAACTTGCCGGTCACCCAGTTTTATAAGGTCGCGGTGGATGACGCCGAGCCGTTTTACTTCGTCTATGGCGGCACCCAGGACAACAATTCCCAAGGCGGACCGTCGCGCACGAAAAACCGTCACGGCATTCGCAATTCCGATTGGTTCGTGACGCTGTTCGCCGATGGTCACCAGTCCGCCACGGAGCCGGGCAATCCCGACATCATGTACGCGGAGTGGCAAGAGGGGAACCTCGCCCGGGTCGACCGCACCACCGGTGAGATCGTCCATATCCAACCCCAGCCCGCGCCAGGGGAGGGGACCGAACGGTTCAACTGGGACAGCCCAATCTACGTAAGCCGGCATGATCCCAAGCGAATTTACTTCGCCTCCCAACGGCTTTGGCGGTCGGACAATCGCGGGGACAGTTGGACGGCGATCTCTGAGGACCTCACCCGCAATCAAGAGCGGATGAGCCTGCCCGGTCAGGGTCGGCTGTGGTCTTGGGACGCGAGCTGCGACGTGCTCGCCATGTCCGCCTACAACACCATCACCTCGATCGCCGAAAGCCCGCTCAATGAGGATCTGCTCTATGCGGGCACCGATGACGGGCTGATCCAGGTTACCGAAAATGGCGGCGAAAGCTGGCGCGAGATTGAAGTCGCCCGATTGCCCGGCGTGCCGAAGACCGCCTTCGTCAACGACATCAAAGCCGACCTTCACGACGAGAACACCGTCTACATCGCGCTCGACAATCACAAATACGGCGACTTCACGCCTTACCTCTATAAGTCGACCAATCGCGGTCAAAGCTGGACGCGCATGGCCGGCGACTTACCCGAAAAGCACCTTGTTTGGCGCTTGGTCCAAGACCACGAGAACCCGAAACTGTTCTTTGCGGCGACCGAGTTCGGGGTGTTCTTCACCGTTGACGGCGGGGAGAAATGGGTCGAGCTCAATGGCGGAATGCCCACGATTTCCTTGCGTGATCTGGCCATCCAACAGCGCGAGGATGATCTGGTGGCGGCCTCTTTCGGTCGCGGCATCTATATTCTTGACGACTACAGCGCCTTGCGTGCGGTGAGCCCGGACGCGTTGGAGCAAGACGCCCATCTCTTCCCTCCCGGTCGCCGGACCTGGTGGTATATCGAGGAGCATCCTCTGGCGTTTGACGAAGGCGGTTCCCAAGGTCACGGCTATTTCCGCGCGCCAAACCCGCCCTTTGGCGCGGTGTTCACCTATTACCTCAAAGACGGCCTTCAAACGCTTGAAGAGCAGCGCCAGGAGAAGGAAAAACCGCTCGCCGAAGCCGGCGAGGACACCCCGTTCCCGGGTTGGGACGCGGTTGAGGCGGAGCGTCGCGAGGTGGCCCCTGAGGTGTGGCTGACCGTGCGGGATAAGGACGGCAATGTGGTTCGCCGCATTCCTGGCAAGACCGGCAAAGGCTTCCACCGGGTGGCGTGGGACCTGCGATATCCGGCGTCTGGCGTCGTAACGGGTCAAGAATCGCCGGACTTCGACGGCTCGGGCTATTTGGTGCAGCCGGGGCGCTATACGGTGAGCTTGTCCAAGCGCGTGCGCGGGGAGACGACCGAATTGGTCGGCCCGCAACCTTTCGAGGTCAATCGCTTGCGTAAGGGCGCTTTGGAAGGCGCAACCCCCGCCGAAGCGGTCGCGTTCTGGAAAGAGCTTGAAGATCTGCAAACCGCGATCGGCTCGGTGAACGCTGCGATCACCGAACTCGAAGGTAAGGCCGATCTCTTGAAGGCCGCTATCGCTCGGGTCGAAGCCGAGCCCGATGATTTGGAGGCTGAATGGGCGATGATGCGCGAGGAGCTTCACAACGTGGCCGAAGCGCTCAACGGCCAAGGCGCGAAGAACTCCATCGGCGAGATCGGTCCGCAGACCCCGTCCTCGCGGTTGGGTAAGATCTCGATCGGCGTCGGCGCCTCGACCTACGGTCCCACGCCCGCACACCGGCAAAACTTCGAATGGGCGAAAGAGGGCTTCGAAGACATCCGCACGCGCGTGGTGAAGCTGCGGGAAGAGACCGTGCCGGCCTTGGAGAAAGCCGTGCTCGCCGCCGGCGGTCCGGCTATCGCGGGCGGCGCCCTGCCGGAGTAAGCCGCTCAGCCGATCTGGGGTGACATTCGTCATCCCGGATCGGTGACGGGCGTTCCTAGCGCGGCGCTGTGGGCGCGGGCCAGGGTGAGAGGGTTGATCCCGATCCCAGGAGTTCGCCCATGGATAGCGCCGCGTTAGACACGCGCCCGCCTACCGCCGCGCCGCCGCTCGCGGTTCGGGGGGTGCGAAAACGCTACGGGCCGGTGGATGCGCTTGCCGGCGTCGATCTCGCCTTAGAGCCGGGCCGCGTCACCGCCGTGCTCGGCGCCAATGGCGCGGGCAAGACCACCCTCATTCGCTGCGCCTTGGGGCTGACCCGGCCCAGCTTTGGCGAGCTCACCTTGTTTGGCGGCGCGCCGGGAAGTTCGGGCGTGAAATGGCGCTTGGGCGTCATGTTGCAGGACGCCGACCTGCCCGACCTTCTGACCCCGCGCGAGCATCTCACCCTGTTTGCGAGCTATTACCCTGACCCAGAGCCGGTGGATGCGGTGATCGCGCGGTTAGGCCTGCAAGACTTCGCCGATCGGCGCTACGGCAAGCTCTCGGGCGGGCAGAAACGGCGCACCCAATTCGCTTTGGCGCTGATCGGTCGCCCGGAGCTGGTGTTTCTTGACGAGCCGACCACGGGGCTCGACGCGGACGCGCGACGCGGGCTCTGGGCGGCGGTGCGTGATCTGGCGCAATCGGGCAAGACAGTGGTGCTCACCACCCATTATCTAGAAGAAGCGGACAGCCTCGCCGACCGCATCGTCGTGCTCGACCAAGGCCGGGTGGTCGCGGACGGCCCCACCGACGCCATCCGCACCCAATTGGGCGGTTCGGTCATTCGCTGCGTCACCAGGGTGGCCCCCGACGCCGTCGCCGCCTTGGCTGGCGTCACCGGCGTGTTCGAGGCGGGCCGGTTTTTGGAAATCCGTAGCGCTAACCCGGCCGAAACCTTGGCGGCGCTGCTCGCCCAAGACCCCATGCTCACCGATCTGACCGTCGCCAAGCCTAGCCTGGAGGACGCGTTCCGGCTTTTAACCCAACACCCTGAAGGAGACACCCCATGAGCGCTTTGGTTTGGTCCGCTTGGCTCAACGAGACGGGCGCGGAGATCACCAAGACAGCTCGCGCGCCGGAATTCATCCTGCCCACCTTGCTGATGCCGGTGGCGTTTTATGGACTGTTCGGCGTGGCGCTCGCGCAAAGCGCGCAGGCTTCAGCTTATCTGCTCGCCACCTATGGGGTGTTCTCGGTCATGGGGCCGGCGATTTTCGGCTTTGGGGTCGCGGTGGCTCAAGAGCGCGAACGCGGCTGGCTGGCGCTAAAACAGGCGAGCCCCGCGCCGGGGACGGCCTTTCTCGCCGCCCGGCTCGTGGCGACGCTCTTATTCGCGGCTATGGCGCTGATCCTGGTCTATGCGGTGGCGGGTTTCGGGGCGGGCGTGGCGTTGCCGCGCGCCACCTGGTTTGCGCTTTTCGGCGTGCATTTGCTCGCCGCCGTCCCGTTTGTTTTCCTCGGGTTGGTGGTAGGGTTTCTGTTTAAAGCCAACGCCGCCGTCGCGGTTAGCAATATTGTGTTCCTCGGGCTCGCCTCCTTGGGCGGGCTATGGATCCCGATCACGGTGCTGCCCAACGCCATGAAAGCCCTAGCGCTTGGCTTGCCCAGCTTTCACCTGGGCGAACTTGCTCTGGCGACTGCAGGCGCATCCGGAGATCGCCCAATCGGCCTGCACATCGGGGTCGCCTTGACCATGAGCTTGGCCTTCGCGGGCTTGGCCCTGTGGGCCTGGCGTCGTCAGACCACCGATTAGAAGGAGTCCAACCCATGCTGATCAAACGGGTTTATATCGGCCTTGGCGGGACGGTTGGTCTCGCGCTCGGCCTCTTAAGCGTCTTGCCCACGCCCAAGCCGGCGGAGGCCTCAACCGCGGCGGCGGACCTCCAAGCCCATGCCGCTGATCCGCAAACCTGGGCGATGACGTCGGTCACCGCCTTTGACGGGACGGATTGGATGGAGGACGCGACGCTGGTGGTCGAGAAGGGCCGTGTCCGTGCGCTCGGCCCGGACGCGACGCCGCCCCCCGGTGCGCCGGTGATGGATGGGACCGGCCGGACCGTCGTGCCGGGCTTGATCGACGCCCATGTGCACACCTGGGGCAGCGCGTTGACGGACGCGGCGCGGTTCGGCGTGACGACCGTGTTGGACATGTTCACCGACCCGACGGACCTGAAAGCCCGCCAAGCCCCGCGTGAGAGCCTAGACCCGCAATCGCATGCGGATGTGTTCTCCGCGGGCATGATCGCCACGGCGCCAGGTGGCCATGGCACGCAATTCGGGGTGGCCGTCGAGCCGCTCACCGCTCCGGATCAAGCCGCGGACTGGGTCAAACGCCGGATCGCGGAGGGCTCGGACTATATCAAGCTTGCCTATATTCCCCGCCAAAATCGCATCCCAAGCTTGGATCTCGCCACGGCAACGGCGCTGATCGAGGCCGCCCACGCTGAAGGCGTGTTAGCGGTGGCGCATATTTCGACCCTGGCCGCCGCCCAGGAGCTTTTGGATGCGGGCGTGGATGGGTTCGTGCATATCTTCGCCGATGAGGTTGCGGATGCGGCGTTTATCGCCCAGGCCGCCGCCCAGGACGTATTCGTCATTCCGACCCTGGCGGTGATCGCGGCAATTAACGGCCAGGCGAACCCCAGCGATTGGCGCGAGGATCCCTATTTGGGCGCCTATGTCTCCCCGCTCCAGGCGGCGAGCTTAGGACGACGCTTCGGCTCGGGCGCGATCCCGGGCTTTGATCTAAAGGTGGCGTTGGAGAATGTCGGCCTTCTGCATAGGGCGGGCGTGGATATTCTCGCCGGTACGGAAGCGCCCAACCCCGGCACGGCCCATGGGGTGAGCTTGTTTGACGAACTGGCGCTGTTGGTGAAGGCGGGGCTGAGCCCCAAGGAAGCCTTGGCGGCGGCGACCCGGGTTCCGGCGCAGCGTTTCGGCCTCTCCGACCGGGGGCGATTGGCGCCGGGCGCGCGGGCGGATCTGGTGGTGCTGGCGGCGAACCCGCGGCTCGACATCACCCAAGCGCGCACGGTCACTCGGGTTTACAAAAACGGCGCGCCGATCGTGCACAAAAGACCAAACGACCGCTCGGCGCAAACCTTACCCGGCGCTGTGCTGGGCGCGTTTGAGGACGGGCTCGACGCGCCGGACGGGTTCGCCTGGTCAACCACCCAAGACGCCATGATGGGCGGGGCGTCCTCGGCCGAGATCAATTGGGCGGCGCCGGGCGTGCTCACGGTCAGCGGCGCGGTGCGCGCTGGCTTCGCTTATCCTTGGGCGGGCGCATATGTTGGCGCATCCGATTTCTCCGCGGGTCGCGATCTCTCGCGTTTCAAGGGGGTCAGCTTTAAAGTTCGCGGGTCGCCAGGCGTCTATCGGTTGATGGCGTTTATGCCCGACGTTCTGGGGGCGCCGCCGACGGCAGTCTTTGACATCGCGCAAGAATGGCGCACCGTGTCAGTGCGCTTTGAGGATCTCGCGGGGTTTCAGCCGGGCTCTGCGGCGGGCTTCGCCTTTGTGGCCGGTCCGGCTTTGGGTGCGTTCGCGTTCGAACTCGATGAGGTGGTGTTGACGCCATGAACCAGGCGGAACCGGTCCAATCTCCCGGCGGGGCCAAGACGCGGCGGCCCATCGCGCACACCCGCGCCTTTAACCTGATTTATCTGGTTTGGTATTTTTTTCCCTGGCTATTCAAAGCGCCCACGTTGACGGATATCGCCGTGGCGGGTGTCGCGATCGTCGCCTTCTTACCGATCTTTTGGGCGTGTTTTGAGAAACAATCGCTCAAAGCCTTGCCCCTGATCCTCGCCATGGAGGCGCTGGCGTGGGCGTGCGCGCCGTTTCACGGCATGCAGGGCACGTTTCACATCTATGCTTGCGTGCATGCGGGCTTTCAACGGCCGGCCAAACGCGCGGTCATGCTCATCGCGGCGCTGACGCTGGCCTATGTCGCCATGGGCTTTGCGCTGGATCTGCCGAAAGTGTTCGAGATCGGCTTTGTGGTGTTTCTCGGCCTGGTGACGGGGGTGTCCTGCATGGCCGGCGGGGAGGCGATGGAGCGGCAAAAGCTGGTCGAACGGGCGCGCGTACTTGACCAGCAACTCGCCGCCCAGGCCGAGCGCGAGCGCATTGCGCGCGATTTGCACGACATGCTGGGCCAGACCCTCACCGTGGCGGCGTTGAAAGCGGAAATTGCGGACAAAATGCTCGACCGCGACCTGGATCGCGCGCGCGCCGAAATCGCCGACATTCGGGCTGCCGCCCGGGAGGCGCTGAAGAATGTGCGCTCGGTCGTGGTGGGGTTGAACGCCACGACCCTTGATCAAGAGCTCGACCAAGCGCGCGCCGCCTGCGAGGCGGCTGGGGTCGGGTTCACGGTGCTCGGCCCTCGGCCTGAGCTGGACGCGCGGACAGATATGACGCTTGGGCTCGCGGTGCGCGAGGCGGTGACCAATATCGTGCGCCATTCCGGCGCGAACGCGGCCCATGTGCGGTTTGCCGAAACAGTTGACGGCGTGTCTGTGGAGGTTAGCGACAATGGCCGCGGCGGCGCGCTGGTGGAGGGCTCGGGCCTAAAGGGTTTGCGCCGACGCCTGCAAGACTTGGGCGGTCGGCTCAGCGTCAACGCGGAAGCCGGCGTGCGGCTCACCTTCGATCTGCCCCTGGGCCCTGGGGTGGAGCGCGCATCATGATCCGGATCGTCATTGCGGAAGACCAATCCCTGCTGCGCGGCGCGCTCGCCACGCTTTTGAGCCTGGAAACCGACATCGCTGTTGTTGGCGAAGCCGCCGATGGCGCAGACGCGTGGGCGCTGGTGCGCCGGCAAACCCCGGATGTGGTGGTGGCCGACATTGAAATGCCGGGCCTGAGCGGGATTGAACTGGCCGAACGCATTCAGGCGGAGAAGCTGGGCGCCCGGGTCTTGATCGTCACCACCTTCGCCCGGCCCGGCTACCTCCAACGCGCCCAGGCGGCCGGGGTAACCGGTTATGTCTTGAAGGATACGCCCTCTGACGCCTTGGCCGCCAGCGTGCGCAAAGTGGCCGCCGGTGGGCTCGCCATCGATCCAGAATTGGCCGCCGCGGCCTGGACCGCGCCCGATCCGCTCAATGATCGCGAGCGTCAAGTGTTGCGCGCGGCGGAAAGCGGGCAGACCAATCGCGAGATCGGCGCGTCGCTGAACCTCGCCCCAGGCACGGTGCGAAATTACCTCGCCAATGCGGCGGACAAATTGGGCGCGGGCAACCGCATCGAAGCCTTTCGCATCGCGCGCGAGCAAGGCTGGCTTTAGCGTTGGTCCGAGGCGACGGCGGTGTGGGCTGCGCCTGAACCGTGTTAACCGATCCAATCATCGCGTAGGCGCGGGGCTACAAGGAAGAAGAGCGCGGCGGCAATCACGTAGAACACCGAGCCTGAGACAATGGCGTAGCGCAGAGACTCCTCGCCCAACCGCCCGGCGAGAAAGTCCGACAGCCCGCCAATGATCAAATTCCCTAAGCCGATCCCGACTAAATTATTGACGAACAAGAATACCGCCGAAGCGGTCGCGCGCATGTTCGGCGTCACCAAATGCTGAAACGCGGTCAAGACGGGTCCGAGCCAAACCAGCACCATCGCTTGGATGACCATAAACGCGAGGAACGTGACCCAAAGCGTGTCGCCCAAAACGCCGAGGAAGAAGAACGGCAGGCTGGTCGCAAAGGCCCAAGCCGGCAGGCGCGCGTAATAGGCTCTGTCCTTCGGCCCGAGCCAATCGGCCAACCAGCCCCCCGCGGCGATGCCGATCACCCCGCCCACCAGCAGGATCGAGCCGAAGAAGTACCCGGCATAGAAGGTCGCGCCCGCGCTTTCGGGCACCAAAAAGCTCGGCAACCAGGCGAAAAAGCCCGGCAATTCGTCCCCGAAACTGCGTACGAAAAAGCACGGCAGCCAGAAGATCAGCCCATAGCCCATCATGGAGGAACTCGCGGCGCCGAAGGTGAGCATCCAGAAGGACCGCTTACGGCTCAGCGCTTTGAACACGTCCCCGATGGGCGCCGGCTTGAGCGCGGCGGCGGCGCCGTCATAGCGCCCGCGTTGGGGTTCGCGCAAAGTCAGCCGGAAAATCGGCGCAAGCAGCAAGCCCAGCCCGCCGACGATTAAAAAAGCTTGCCGCCAGCCCAGCCATTCATTGAGGACCCCGCCCAGAACGACGCCTAAGGCGGAGCCGATCGGAATGCCGAGCGAGTAAAGCGCGAGCGCTCGAGCGCGGCGCTTGGGCGGGAAGTAATCGGCCACCAACGCATAGGCCGGCGCGACGCCGCCCGCTTCGCCAATGCCCACCCCCAGCCGGGCAAGGAATAAGTGAATGAAATTCTGCGCCAACCCGCATGCCATGGTCATGGCGCTCCAGATCGCCAGCGCCGCCGTCATGATCCAGCTTCGGCTGGTGCGGTCGGCCAACCAGGCCACCGGTATGCCCAGAAACGAGTAGATCAAGGCGAACGCCAGCCCGCCCATCAAGCTGAGTTGCAGATCCGAGAGACCTAAATCCGCTTTGATCGGGATCGCCAGAATGCCGACGATTTGCCGGTCAATGAAATTGAACGCGTAAACCACCACCAAGATGAACAACACCCAGGCGCGATAGGCCTCCGAGGGTTCGGCGTCCGCGCTCGGGGGGCGGGGACTGACGAGTTCGGTCATGGAAAAGCGTCCTCACGCAAAAAGAGGCCGTCAAGAAGACGGAGGGCCGCCTTGGGGGCAAGCCCTCCGCTCACAGGGAGGACGGCGAAGCCCCCGCCTTCGCCAGTGCGGCGAAAACGGGGCGTTTGGGGGCAGAGCCCTAGAAGTTCACCGTGATTGAGCCGGTCACCGTGCGCGGATCGCCAAAGAAGGCGGTCAAGGTGCCGTCCAGGCCCAGTTCCGGGGCGAAGGTGGCGTCGTCGACAAAGTCGAAGCCTGAAACGATGAACTCGGTGTTGGTCAGGTTCCGCCCGTTGACCGCCAAGGTCACCCGACCGTCATTCGTGGTCCATTGAACTGAGGAGTTGAAGATCACATAGCCGGGCTGGTCGAGTGCGGCGGTGGAGATCTCAAACTGGTTGGTGGTCGAGCGATAGGAGATCGCCGGGGTAAGGGTGAAAATTCCGCCCCGCCCGAACAAATTCAGCGGCGTCGAGTAGTCGAAGGTTGAGCTGAAGGTGTAGGCGGGCGTGTTTTGGAAGGTGGCGATATCAGCGATGTCGTCACCAAACGCGTTGATAAACGTGTTGAACTCCGCGTTGATATAGCCGAGCCCCCATGTGGTGCGCAGATTGTCGCCATTGCGCAGAATGTCTGAAGCGATGTCCGCGTCGCCTTCGAACTCGACCCCAAAAATACGCGCGTCCGCCGCGTTCGAGGTAATGCCGACAAAGGATTCGAACGTGCCGTCGCCATCCGCGTCCACGCCCTGGGAGCCGGGGATCTGCACATTGTTATAGTCGGAGAAGAAGAACGAGGTGGCTTGGTTCACCCGACCGCCGAACAAGGTGGATTTATAGCCCACCTCCCAGGTGCGGATTTCTTCGGGCTCAAAGAGGAAAAAGTCGGACACGTCCTCGGGATCGTTCGGCGTTCCGTCCGGCTGCACCCCGGTGATCCCGTCGCCGTTCAGGTCCGGCACCACGGAGGCGTCCCCGCTCGGGTCAAAACCGCCGCCCTTAAAGCCCTCGGAATAGGAGGCGTAGAGATTGTGGTTCGGCGTGGGGAACCAGCTTAAGCTCACTCGCGGGGTGAATTCACGGAAGGTTTCGTTGCCGACGAAATTGGTGGCCGTGCCGATTAGGGTCGCGGTGCCGCCGAACGCCGGGGACAGGCCGCCAATAAAGGTCTGGCCCTGCACCAAAGCGGTGCGTTCATCGACCGTGAACCGGCCCCCGAAGGAGAAGGACAGCGAGTCGGTGATGTCATAGGTCCAGTCACCGAAGATCGCCCAGCTTTCGGTGTCCACATCGCCCAAGGTGAAGGCGTTAAAGCCCGGCAAGCCAATCACCGTGCCCAGAGTGTCCAAGATCACGTCAAACTGGTTAAACGCGTTGGCGTTAATGTAGAAAAAGCCCACCAAGCCGTTAAACCGCGCTGAGCTATAGGACAGTTGAATCTCTTGGGTGAATTGGTCGTCGCGAAATTCCACGGGCACATCGACGTCCGCATTGGGCAAGCTGTCGAAATCCTCCGGAACGAAAGAGAAATTGTCCCGATAGGCGGTGATCGACTTGACTTGAATTTTGTCGGTCAAATCGATTTGGATCGTGCCCGACACCCCGCGATTGACCGTGTTGGCTTCTGGTTCCGTCAACCCCGCAAAGGTGTCGAACACATTGTCGAGCACCGGGAAGGGCAGCCCCGTTTCCGGATTGATCGAGAAGGCGGAGGGGATCAGGCGCGATCCTTGGGTGATCTCGGAGTCATCATCAATCCAGTCCCCCGCAATGCGCACGAAAATCCGCTCGGTCGGGGTCCACTCCACACTCAGCCGGCCGCCCAACGTGTCCCGGTCGCCATTGTCGATGCCCAGAAACAGGTTCTCGCCGAAGCCATTGCGCCGGAAGAACGCGATGGAGCCGCCAACCGCCAGATCGTCCGTGATTGGTAAGGCGAAGGTGCCGGTGCCGTCGAATTGGCCGAACGAACCGCCCGCCAGCCGCACTGAGGCCCGTCTTTCATCGCCCAAGCGCCGGGTGACGTATTTGATCGCCCCGCCAATCGTGTTCCGGCCGTAAAGCGTGCCTTGGGGACCGCGGAGAACCTCAACCCGCTCCACATCGAAGAGGTCGAGCGTGCCCCCTTGGGGACGGTTGAGGACGACGTCGTCGATGTAAAGCCCCACGCCTTGTTCGAAGCCCGCCACCGGGTCTTGCTGGCCGACGCCGCGAATGAACGGGGTCAGGGTCGAGGCGGTGTTGCGCGACAACTCGATGGTGACGTTGGGCACCACTTCATTGAGCGCTGTGATGTCGATCGCGCCCAATTGGTCGAGCCGCGCGCCGTCAAACGTGGTGATGGCGATCGGCACTTCGAGCAGGGTTTCCTCCCGGCGGCGGGCGGTGACCACCAGGGTCTCGATCGACTCCGGGGCTGGCGCTTGGGCCAGTTGGGTGGTTTCCACCGACGCCTCGTCGGCGTCCTGCGCCCAAGCGGGGCCGGTCAGCGCGGCGAGGCCGGCTGCGGTGAACAATGCGCGACGCAGTGAGCGCCGAACACAGGTCTCGCGACGAATCATAGGTCTCCTCCCAAGTATTGATTCGTTATAGTTTTTGACGGCGTCGCCCGGCCCGGCGTCTTCGCGCACTTCAGGGCGAATTCGGTGAGAACGGCCGCAAACCGGCGCGGCGCCTCCCAATGAGGCGCGTGTCCGGCGGTCGCAAAACAGACCCGTTGGGCGCGCGTCGCCGAGCGCTCCATCCAAATGGCCGCTGCGGCGGGGTAGAGCGCGCTGAGCCCGCCATGGATGATCAAACAAGGCGGTGTGAGGTCGCTGGCGACGGCGCGAAGATCTTGTTCGAGCAATTCCGCATAGAGCCGGGCCATGATCGCGCCGTCTTGGCGCACCATGACGTCAAAGGCTTGGTCGGCGATCGGTACGCTTTCAGGATCGCACGCGTCGCGAAACACATGGTCGGCGGCGGCGCGCGCCCAGCGCGGCCAGTTCTCCGCCATGGCGTAGAGCCCGCGGTCGGGGCCACCGCCGCGCGGCGGATCGATGAGACCCCAGGGCCAGTCCGTCGCCTTGGGCACGCAAGGCGCCATATCTTCGACCACGAGGCCGCAAATCGGCAAGTTCGGATTGTCGGCCAGCGCCTTCCAGGCCAGCACCGCGCCCATAGACCAGCCCCACAGCAGAACCGGGCGATCTCCATTCGCGCTTAGACACGGCGCAATGTCCGCCGCGAGCGCGTCCAGACCGTCATGCTCTTCGAGCGCCGGGCCCTCAGCGTGACCGCGCAACGCCGGACAGTGCAGGGAGATGGTGTGGGGAAGGTGGGCCGCCACCGCGCGGAAGCTCCCTGGGCCCATCGCCCAACCGTGCAGCGCCACGACATCCACCGTCACCGGCGGGTCAGCGGCGTTCGGCCTCTTCGTCATAAGCGCTGCGGTTTGCGACAAATCGATCCCCCTGGCCCGCGCCGCTCCCCCAAGCGGCGTTCTTGTCAGCCCGGTCACACCATGGAATAAGGTGAGATATGAATCAAGTGTCAGATTTGAAATCGCAGGACCGGCCGAAAACCTCTCGGGGGCGGCGGACCCAGGCGAAGCTGCTCGAGGCGGCCGAAGCCGAATTCGGTGAGCGCGGGTTTCACGACGCGGCGATTAGCGGCATCACCACGCGGGCCGGCGTCGCTATGGGAACTTTTTACAACTACTTTGAAAGCAAAGAAGAAATTTTTCGAGTTCTCGTTGAGTTTATGGGAAAGCGCACCCGATCCCACATCGCTCAGCACATTGCAAACATAAGTGACCGACTGGAGGCGGAAAAGGCGGGTCTCATCGCTTTTCTGAACTTCGCAAAGGGTCAGAAAAATCTTTATCGCATTGTGATGGAGGCGCAATTTGTCGCCGAAGACGCCTATAAGCGGTATTATTATGACTTCGCCAACGCTTACCGCAGCAATCTCGATGCGGCGGCGAAGTCGGGGCAGATACGCGAAGGCGACAATGACGTGCGCGCTTGGGGTTTGATCGGCTTGTCCGTATTTTTAGGTTTGCGCTTTGCGGTTTGGGATGAACGCGAAAGCGCGGATAAGATCGCTGAAACGGTCATGAGCATGCTGAGCGACGGGTTGAGCCCTGACGGCGCGGGCGATTCGAATTAAGCGTTCAGCGAGGGCCAAAAGGGGCGACCATGCTGGACGTGTTCGACATAACGGCGAGCCAAGCCGCGCTAGGGTCCAACCGTCCGGCCTTTGAGGACTTGCGGTCAGGCCGCCGGATCAGCCATGGGGAACTCGACGCGTGCGCGGCGCGCGCTGCTCGTGTGTTTGCGGACCAGGGGGTTGGTCCTGGCGACCGAGTCGCCGTGTTATGCCGCACTCGGATCGAGTTTTTCGAGGCGTTGTTCGCGGTCGCAAAGCTGGGCGCGGTGCTTGCGCCGTTGAATTGGCGCATGCCGCCGACGGAATTGTCGGTCTTGCTTGGCGATTGTACGCCAAAACTGTTGCTCTACGGCGCTGAAGACGCCGATACCGCCGCCGCAATCCTGCCGTCCGACGGGTTGAGCCTGCACCTGGATCACGACTATCCCCGGCTGCGCGACGCCGCCGAGCCGCATCCGGGACGCGCGATCTGGCCGGCCCAAGAGGCGTGGTACTTGCTTTACACCTCTGTCACGACCGGCCGGCCCTAGGCTGTGATCCAGACCTATCAAATGGCTGCGGTGAAGGCGATCTACCTGCGCGCGGCCATCGATATTCGCCGCGATGACCGGACTTTGTGCTTCCTGCCGAACTTTCACACCAGCGGGGTGAACTTGCACGCCCTGCCGACGTTGATCGCGGGCGGGTGCGTTTTGACGCTGCCCGGGTTTGACGCCGAAGCCGTTCTGCGCGCGATCGAGGATCAACGGCCCGATACGGTGTTCGGCGTGCCGACCTGCTATCAGGCTTTGGCGCGGCATGAGCAGTTTGCGGCGACCGATTTAAGCGGGGTGCGCCATTGGAGCTGTGGCGGCGCGCCGCTGCCGCGCGCGGTATTTGACGCCTTCGCCGCGCGCGGTGTCGATATCTGTCCCGGCATGGGCATGACCGAGACCGGACCGACCCTGTTCCTAATGGACGCTGCGCACGCCCGCGCCAAACCGCAATCGGTGGGCAAGCCGCAATGGCTCTCCCAAGTTTGCTTGGTGGATCGGGACGGGCGACGGGCGGCTCAGGGACGCACCGGCGAGATCTGGGTGCGCGGACCGGGCGTGACCCCGGGCTATTGGCGTCAACCGGACGCGACGGCTCAAGCGTTTGCTCCAGAGGGATGGCTGAGAACCGGCGATCTTGGCCGGCAAGATGAAGACGGCTATTTCGAAATCGTCGGCCGCCTGAAAGATATGTACATTTCTGGCGGAGAGAACGTTTATCCCGCGGAGATCGAGGCGGTGCTCGCCGAGCATCCGGGCGTTGTGGAAGCCGCCGTTGTCGGCCGCCCAGACGCTGTGTGGGGCGAAGCGGGGGCGGCGTTCGTTCTGCTCGCCTCGAACGGCGCCCGGCCCACGGACGAGGATTTGCGGGCTTTC
>JBHJGU010000091.1:0-10329 GCA_050331475.1 Maricaulaceae bacterium
GCCCCGGCGCCCGCCGCGCCGGCGGAAGTCGTCGACGCCGCCGCCCCGGCTGTGGCCGTGGCCGCCCAAGGCGGGTTCGCGACGCCGGAAGAAGCCGCGGCTGTGGCCGAAGACCTCGCCCAAGCCGCCAATGACACCGAAGTCGCCGCCGGCGCCTTCGCCGCTCAGGCGGACGCGGCGACCGAAGCGGCCAACGCCCAGGGCGTCGCTGCGTTGCAGGAACTTGGGGCGCCGGCTGAAGCGGCGGATCTGGACGCCCAAGCGGCCCAGGATTTGGCGGCAGAAGTCGGCGCACAGCTCGCCGCGGCGAACGCCAACGTGGCCAACGCCAATCCGGGCGCGTTAGGCGGGCTGGCTGGCTTCTAAGCCACCAGCACGCGATTGCAGGGTCCTTAACTTTGAACCGGACCGGGGCGGACCCCGGTCCGGTTTTGTTTGTTTTAACAGAGGACGTTCAGGCGACGTTGCGACCGCTTAAACGATCCCGCAGGGCCGCGGCCAAGGGGCGATCGGCCGGCGGCATAGCGAAGTGGTGCAAATCCTCCGGACCGACCCATTTGACGGCCTGGTGCTCGCTCAAGCGCACAAAGCCGTCCCATTGGCGGCAAACGAACAATGTCATCAACAAATGCCGATCGGCGGCTAAGGGGGTGGAGGAGAACGCGAACGGGTCGAGACACGTCTCGCACGGCTCCACATTGAGCTCCTCGCGCAGCTCGCGGATCGCGGCCGCTTCCGGGCTCTCCCCCGGCTCCAACTTGCCGCCCCGAAACTCCCACAGACCGCCAAGAGCTTTGTCCTGGGGGCGTTGGGCGATTAGGACGCGGCCGTCGCGATCCACCAAAGCCACCGCCGCCACCAAAACAAGCACCGCGCTCACGTGCGGTAATCCGCATTGATCGCGACATAGCCGTGGGTCAGATCGCACGTCCAGACGGTAAAAGCGCCCGCGCCAACGCCGACGTCTATGGTGATTTCCAACTCGGCCTGGCGCATATAAACGGAAGCCGCAGCCTCGCTGTAATCGGGCGCGCGCTGGCCGTTGCGCGCCACGACAATGTCGCCAAACCGGATCGCCAGCCGGTCCCGGTCGGCGGCTTCGCCCGCTTTGCCGACCGCCATAACGATGCGCCCCCAATTGGCGTCCTCTCCGGCGATGGCGGTCTTCACCAGAGGCGAATTGGCGACGCTTAACGCGATCCGCTTGGCCGCTGCGTCGGTTTCCGCGCCCTCAACCCGGACTTGAACGAATTTCGAGGCCCCCTCCCCGTCTTTGACAATGGCCCAAGCCAAATCCTGCATCACCGCGTGCAGCGCGTCCGCGAAATCCGCCAGGCGCGGATCGTCGGGCCGCGCAATCGGCGTATGGCCGGCCCGACCCGTGGCGAAGGCGAGCACCGTGTCTGAGGTCGAGCTGTCCCCGTCCACAGTGATGGCGTTGAAGGTGGTGTCCACATGCGTGCGCAGCAAAGCCCGCAACACCGGCTCCGCAATGGCGGCGTCCGTAAACAAAAACGCCAACATGGTCGCCATGTCCGGCGCGATCATGCCCGAGCCCTTGGCGATCCCCGCGATGCGCACCGGCCGGCCGTCAATCGTCACACCCCTTTGGGCGCCCTTGGCGAAGGTGTCCGTCGTCATGATCGCCTGCGCGGCGGGTTCAAACGCGCGGGCCGACAACCCCGCGCGCAATCGCTCCACGGCGCCGGTAATCCGCGCCACGGGCAAGGGCTCGCCGATTACGCCGGTGGAGGCGACAAAAACCCGTTCGGGCGCGGTTCCCAAGGCGTCGGCTGCGGCGCGCGCACACGCCTGCACCGCGTCCATCCCGACGGCGCCATTGAACGCGTTGGCGTTGCCGGAATTGACCAACAGCGCCCAAGGCCGTTCCTCGTCCGGGGCTGAGCGTTCCAGCGCCTGCGCACACCAATCCACGGGCGCCGCGCGGGTTTTCGAGCGTGTGAGCACGCCAGCGACGCTTGTTCCCGGCGCGATTTCCGCGAGCATGACATCCAGGCGGCCTGGCGTTTTCACCCCCGCCGAGCCCGCGGCCAGGCGCACCCCGTCAATCGGTTCCAATTGCGGAAACGTCTCCGGGGCGAAGGGCGAGCGCGCGCTCACAGCTGGTCCTCTGTCACATTGGAAGCCCCCGGGGTCTCGGGCGCCGGCTCGGCGTCCGCCGGCTCAGGCGGCGCGCTGGGCTCCGGGTCGGCGTCCCCGGGTCCAGTGCGGCGTTCGATGACCGCCTCATCGCGCAGGGTGTCGATCAAGGCTTGGATTTCATCGAAGGTGAGAAACCGAATAATGCGCGGTCGCATCTCCGCAAAGCTGGGCGGGGACTGACGGCGACGCTCCTCAATCCGTATGACATGCCAGCCAAACTCGCTTTCAAACGGTCCCGCCACCTCGCCCAAGGCCGCGGTCTCCGCCGCTTCGACAAAAGGCGCCATCAACATGTTCCGCGCCGTAAAGCCTAAATCGCCGCCTTCGAGGCGGGTTTGCGCGTCCAACGAATGCTCGAACGCTAAGGCTGCGAAATCGGCCCCCGCGGTCAAGGCGGCGACGAGGTCTTGGGCTTCATCACGGCTGGCGACCAGAATGTGCCGGGCGCGGATTTCCTCGCCCAGTTCGACCAGCCGCACTTGTTCTTCATACATCCGCCGGATGGCGTCTTCGGTCACGCTGGTGTCGAGCACGGACTCCACCAAGATGTTGCCCAAGATCCGCTCGCGCGCCACGGAAAGCCGGCGTTGCGCCTCCTCGCTGCGGTGCACCCCGCGCGCTTCGGCCTCTAAGGCGAGCAGGCGTTGGTCGATCAATTCCTCAAGCACACGATCGAAGGTCAGCTGGCTTTCGTCCAAAGGTTCGCCCGGTTCGATCAAGTCCTGCTCTTCGGCCTCGCGCAGCACGTCCGAGCGCAGGATCACCGAGCCGTTCACTTCCGCCGCGATCGCGTCGTCTAAGCGGACTTGGGCGGCGACCCGACGCCGGCTATCGGGATCGGGAGCGTCGCAGCCGGTCAAGCCAGCCGCCAATAACAAGAAGACGAAGAGTTTGCGCGTCATGGTCCGCTCTTTGGCGCGGCGGCCGAACCGAACGGTTTCGCCCCTTAAGGGCGCCGAGCGCGGGCGCGTCGCGTTGACACCAGAAAGCGGCGCTCTTAAGTCTAGTGCTAGCGGGAGTCGAGCCGCGCGGGTCTCGCCGCGGTCGATCCGATGCGCCCCCGCCTTTCGTTCATGTTGGCGTTTCGCGCATCGGCGCCCGACCCCGTTGCCGCTTCATCCATGCTAAACGCTATTAAGAAACTTTTCGGCTCCGCGAATGACCGCCGGATGAGTCGCCTTAAGCCCATGCTCGAGGCGATCGCCGCGCTGGAGCCGGACTTGAGCGCGCTCGATGACGATCAACTGCGCGCGAAAACCGCCGAGTTCAAAGACCGCCTTGCGCAAGGGGCGAGCCTGGATAGCTTGCAGGTGGAGGCCTTCGCCGTCACCCGCGAAGCCGCCAAGCGGGCGCTGGGCCAACGCCATTACGACGTTCAAATGTTAGGCGGACATGTGCTCCATGGCGGCGCGATTGCGGAGATGCGCACCGGGGAGGGCAAGACCCTTGTGGCGACAGCGCCGGTTTACCTCAACGCGCTCACGGGCAAAGGCGTGCACGTCATCACGGTGAACGATTACCTCGCCAGCCGTGACGCGGAATGGATGGGCCAGGTCTATCGGTTCTTAGGCCTGGAGGTCGGCTGCATCGTTCATGGATTGACCGACACCGCGCGCCGGCGCGCTTACGCCGCGGACGTCACCTACGGCACCAATAACGAGTTCGGCTTTGACTATCTGCGCGACAACATGAAATACGCGCTCGAAGATCGGGTTCAGCGCGGTCACCATTACGCCATCGTCGATGAAGTGGACTCAATCCTCATCGACGAGGCGCGCACGCCCTTGATCATCTCGGGCCCGACCGACGATCGCAGCGATTTCTACCGCACCATCGACGAAATCGTGCCCACCCTGCCCGAGGACGCCTACGAGTTGGACGAGAAGCAACGCTCGGTCACGCTCACCGAGGAGGGCAATGAGGCGATCGAAACGCTTCTCACCGAACGCGGCTTGATCGAAGGCGATCTATACGACGTCACCAATGTCTCCGTGGTGCACCACGTCAATCAAGCCTTGCGCGCGCACAAGCTTTACCAGCGTGACAAAGATTACATCGTCAAAGGCGGCAAGGTCGTCTTGATCGACGAGTTTACGGGCCGCATGATGGAAGGACGACGGCTGTCCGAAGGCTTGCACCAAGCGATCGAGGCCAAGGAAAATGCCGAAATCCAGCCCGAAAATGTGACGCTCGCTTCGATTACCTTCCAGAACTACTTCCGGCTTTATGACAAACTTGCCGGCATGACCGGCACCGCATCGACTGAAGCGGGCGAGTTCGCGGATATCTACAAGCTGGATGTGGTGGAAATCCCCACCAATAAGCCGGTTCAGCGCATCGACGACGATGACGAGGTGTACCGCACGGCGGATGAGATATACGCCGCCATTATCTCCGACATCGCAGAAGCCTATCGTCGAGGCCAGCCGGTCCTGGTGGGCCCCGTGTCGATCGAGCAGTCCGAAACCCTGTCGCGCTTGCTCGGCGACCGGGCGGTGGTGGCTAAAGTCGCCTAATCCCTTCTGGGCTTAGTCGACAGGCTGCAAGGCAAAGACTTCAAAGAGATGCGTGAACGGCTCGCGGACATCGGCGCCTATGTGCAGAAGCTCGCCAAAGACGCCAAGCCGGGCCAACCGCCCATCCCCCACCAGGTGCTCAATGCGCGCTATCACGAGCAAGAGGCCCGCATCATCGCCCAAGCCGGCGCGCCGGGGGCGGTGACCATCGCCACCAATATGGCCGGCCGGGGCACGGACATTCAGCTGGGCGGCAATGTGGATTTCCGGCTCAACGACCGGGTTGAAGCGGCCAAAGCGCAGGGCGAAAACCCAAGCGCTGAGCAGATCGACGCCTGGCGCGCGGAGATCGCTGAGGACGTTAAGGCGCTGAAAGCCAAAGCGCTGGAGGCGGGCGGGCTCTACGTTCTCGGCACGGAGCGTCACGAGAGCCGGCGCATCGACAACCAATTGCGCGGCCGCACCGGCCGGCAGGGCGACCCGGGGCGGTCGAAATTCTTCGTCTCCGTGGAAGACGATTTGATGCGGATTTTCGCGCCCGAGCGCATGAACACCATTATGAAAACCTTGGGCATGAAGGAAGGCGAGGCCATCGCCCACCCCTGGATGTCCAAAGCGCTGGAAACCGCGCAAAAACGCGTCGAGCAGCGCCATTTCGAGGTGCGCAAAAACCTCCTCAAATTCGACAACGTCATTAACGACCAGCGCAAGGCGATCTTTGAACAGCGCTTGGACTTTATGACGTCGGAAGACGTGGGCGAGGTGGTCCGCGATATGCGCCACGAAGTGATCGACGATCTGGTCACAGCCCACATCCCGCCCAAAGCCTATCCGGAACAATGGGATATCGAGGGGTTGGGGAAAGAGACCGCAACCCTGCTCGGGCTTGAGCCGCCCTTAAAGGACTGGGCCGCCGAAGAAGGCATTGCGGAGGAAGAAATCCGCCAGCGCCTCACCCAAGCCGCCGATCGGACGTTTGCGGAAAAAGCGGCCGCGGTGGGGCCGCCCGTTATGCGCCGGCTTGAGAAGCAGGTCTTATTGCAGACCATCGACCACAATTGGCGCGAGCACCTGACCCAATTGGATCATATGCGCTCAACCATCCATTTGCGCGGTTACGCCCAGCGCGACCCGCTCAACGAGTTCAAGACCGAGGGCTTTTCGCTATTTGAGAAGCTGCTTTCGGATTTGCGGTCTCAAGTCACCCGGCTGCTGATGAATGTGCGGTTCGAAGCGCCGCCCGAGCCTGAGCCGCCGCGCGGCATGGTGGAGACCCATATCGACCCGCAGACGGGACGCAACGAGATGGCCGACGCGGCCCCGTCGGACGCGCCGAAAGCGGAAAAGACGCTCGATGAGGTCTACGCCAACGCCAAAGTGCCCCGCAACGCGCCCTGCCCTTGCGGCTCCGGCAAGAAATTCAAGCATTGCCACGGCAAGCTGATTGCGGCGGCGTGAGGGTGGTGAGGGCGTTTAGCGCGCGCCATCAAAGCGTTTCGCTTTATCGTTTAGGATATTTGTATTAGGACTGCGGATGATCAAATTGGCTTAATCGGATCTCGATTTGAGCGCGTTCGAGCACAGTCATGTTTTGAGCTTGAACGGCCTTGACCTCATCGAGAAGGCCCATAATACGTTTATAGGCGAATTTATGCCGCTTTGTTTTTCTAGATTGCCGCCCAACTGCGAAGATAAGTGATACGAACAAAATAGAAAAACAAGATGCTAAACCCATCAAAGTATAAGGCCAAATAGCGACATCAACATTTATAAAATGGTCGCTATACATCAACCGAAGACCATAGCAAGAAACAAGCGTCGCGACCAACGACAAAATCGCAAATAAAATTAATTTTGTTTGTTTGTTATGGCTCTCATCTTTTTCGCGGGCAATTTTTTCGGCGAGATCGAGAAGACCCTCCAAAGCATGCCGATCCCGTTCGCTCCAATTCCTGGAAACCCGATCAGTGGCCGCCAACTCATCGCCGCTTAACGGACCGATGGAATCTACGCCCGGCATAGCTCGCCCATGCGCTGTGTCATTTTTGCAAGATAATGGTTTCGCGCCGCAAGGTCGAGCCCCGGCGCGACCCGCTCCTGGCCCCACTCAAACGCTTCTAGCCACGCGCATACCGGCGCGGCGTTCCATTCGAAGTAATTGCGGCCCACATCATTACGAAATTTTCGCAGGATATCAGAGAACGGGCTATGGAAGTAAGGAGAGTAATATTTCTCAGCGGCCTCAATTTCACTTTGAAACAGATCGCATTTCGACACCGCCACGAGCATCCATTGTGGCTTGCCGGATTTACGGTGCGCGCTCGCCATTAAGTTTAGAACAAGTTCAAGATATTGACGATCTTCTCTAAATTGTAAACCGCGCCATTTTTCGATCGAATCGTAGCCTTCTTCGATATTTGATTTCATAGCTGTTTGATCTAGAACCGTCGTAAACCCATGGGCGGTTACAAACACGACGCCGTCGACTGGTCTTTCTGGTGCGAAAGCATCATTAAACGCATCGATTTTTTGTCCGTACTGACCCGGGGCGACCGTAATCGCGAGCCGGTTTCCCGCCGCGCGCGCAGCGCCGCGCTCAGCCTTTCGCGACGTTCCCGGCGGCTCATAGCCCTTGGCGAACGCCCGACCGGTCAAGTGATCCAGCAGCACGGTTTTCCCCACGCCGCCGGGACCAACAAAGGCGATCCGATTCTGCGGCCCCCTTAACCGGTCCAAAACCTTACGCCAGCCCGCACTAATCGCTTCGCGGTTTTCATAAGCCGCCTTAAGCGCCGGCAGCGCCCATTCGCTTGGCATCGGTCTCCCCGTCTCAACTTTGGAGACGGGTTACCATGTCAGGATTGCAGCAAGCAACGCACAAGCGAGCGCCCTACAGCCCCTCTCGACCGATCCGCAGAAAACGCTCCCGGCGGGCGGCCTTGCGGTCCCCCGGGCTGAGGGTCACCAGAGCGTCGAGCGCGGCCTCAATGGCGTCGCCCACCGCCTCGGCCGCATGGCTGCGGTCCCGATGGGCTCCACCCATGGGTTCAGGCACGATCGTGTCGACGATTTTGAACTTTTCCAGATCTTGGGCGGTGATCTTCATGGCGTTGGCGGCTTCTTTAGCTTTCGCCGCATCCCGCCAGAGGATGGACGCACAGCCCTCAGGACTGATCACCGAATAAACCGCGTGCTCGAGCATCAAAACCTGGTCCGCGGACGCCAAGGCCACCGCGCCGCCTGAGCCGCCTTCCCCGGTGACCACAGCGACGAACGGCACATTCAGGCTGAGCCCGCGGTCGATGGCTTTCGCGATGGCTTGAGCTTGGCCGCGTTCTTCCGCGCCAATGCCAGGATAGGCGCCCGCCGTGTCCACAAACGCCACCACGGGCAGGCCGAAATCCTCCGCCAACGTCATCAGGCGCACCGCCTTGCGATAGCCTTCGGGCCGAGCCATGCCGAAATTATGCTTGAGCCGGCTTTCGGTGTCCTCGCCCTTCTCATGGCCTAACACCACCACCGAGCGGCCGCGCAGCCAACCCAACCCACCTTGGATGGCGTGATCTTCAGCGAAACCGCGATCCCCGGCAAGGGCGACAAAGTCCGTAATCAAAGCGTCGCGGAAGTAGGAAAAGTGCGGCCGGTGGGGATGCCGCGCCACTTGGGTTTTCCGCCAAGCGTCGAGATGGCCATAGAGCTGGGACAGATGGTCTTTAGCCTTACCGCGCAGACGCTCGACTTCTTCGGCCACGTCCGCGGTGTCGTCGCGCTCGTGTAAAGCCTCAAGTTCCGCGATTTTGCCTTCAAGTTCGGCGACGGGCTTTTCAAAATCCAAATAGGTGACGGTGTGGGCGGCCATGGAGTCCTCAAACGCGTACTGGAATAGAGCGCGGCAGAGAGATGGCGTTTAACCCCAGCCGTCAACCCCATTTTCGTCCCGGTCGCTTCGCCATCGGGTGCGCCGTGTTTACCAGCGCCTTTAACCGCGCATCCAGCACATGGGTATAGATCTGTGTGGTGGTGATATCGGCATGTCCCAATAAGGTCTGCACCGTTCGTAAATCTGCTCCATGGGCGAGCAAGTGGCTGGCGAAGGCGTGGCGCAAGACGTGCGGGGAGATCGCTTTCGCCTCAAGCCCCCCCGCGGAGGCCAACCGGGCGAGGATCTGCGCGCAACGCTCCCGGGTCAGATGTCCGGACGCCGCGCGCGAGGGAAACAAGAACCGCGCCGCTTTGGCGCCGGTCTTCGCCAGAAACTGCGCGCGAACGGGTAGGTAGGCGTCCACAGCCGCTCGAGCCGCCCGCGTAATCGGGGTCAGCCGGTCTTTGCCGCCTTTACCGCGAACGCGCAGCACGCGGTCCCCGGGCCGCAAGGCGGCGAGCGGCAAGCCGACGAGTTCAGACACCCGCAAACCCGCCGCGTATAACAGTTCCAAAAGCGCATGAGCGCGCAGACCCTCCGGCGTCCCACTCGCCGCCGCGTCTTGGGCGGCGCGCAACAGCCGATCCACATCCGCCTCGCTCAGATCTTTTGGCAAAGGTCGGCCCCGTTTGGGCCCGCTCAACACGGCCGCCGGGTCGTCGGGCCGGTCTCGCTCAGTCTGCAGAAATCGGTAAAACTGCTTCAGCGCCGAGAGCCGACGCGCGGCCGTCGCCGCGCTGAGCCCCTGCCCTGCAAGATGGGCTAGATAGGCTTCGAGCGCGGCAGTGTCCGCCGCCGCTAAGGTTTGCGTCTGACCGCGAACCCACCCGCCAGCGTCCTCCAGATCCCGGCGATAGGCTGCTAAGGTATGGGCGGAGGCGGCGCGCTCCGCGCTCATCATCTCTAGGAACCGCTCTAAAGCGGCTTGATCGCTCGGCGTTAATCCCTGCGTGCTCACGGCCGCTCAGCAAAAACGGCTTCGAGGGCGATCCGCCGGGCGTAGGCTTCAAGGTCGACCTGGTTAAGCGCTGCGACCAGACGGGCGACGTCAAGCGCGTCGGGATTGGCGACCGCGTCGATCAGCAACGCCACCCGCAGGGCGGTCTCCGCCTGGGCCCCGGCTTGGGCCGCCGCCTCAACCGCCAAGAGCGCCCCCGCTGGAAGTCGGGTGCCCGCGGGGGCGAGCGTGATCTCGCCGAGCTGGTTGCGCGCCTCGGCGTTGACCGCCGCACCCCACAGCACCAGGATCGGGATAGCCCCGGCCGGCGCGCCGTCGTCCTCGGCCAACAATTCCGCGCTCAACCGCTCGCCGAGCCCTCCCTTGGCCCCTTCTGCGAGATCGGTCAGCCAACGCGCGAAAGCGATGTGCTCCGCCGACGGGGGCGGTGGCGCGTCGTCCTGGGCGCCAACGCTAACACCGTCAACCGGATCCGCGGAGGGCGCTGCGGGCTCGGGCGGGGGCGCCGCCGCGACCTCAAGCCAACGCCGCGCGGTGTCCGCGTCCCCCGCCAGCGCCCCCAATTGCGCGAACTCTCCAGCTTGGGGGTAGGTCGCTTGGCTGACCGGTGCGCCCGCGATTATCGGGCTGGCCAACCGGGTGTAGGCCATGGTGTCCGCCACGGTCTCGGCCGCGTCCACCGCCGCCGCCAATGCCAGCGCCCCCCCCCCATCGGCGACAACCAGCCCAAACGCCGCCCCGGCGCCCCCCCCCTACGCGCCCCCGCACGC
>JBHJGU010000092.1:0-8588 GCA_050331475.1 Maricaulaceae bacterium
CCGCCGCCGCCGCCTCCGCCGCCCCCTCCGCCGGCTGACGATCCAACCGACACGGCGGCGATCGACCTGGTTCCCGGCGATTGTCCCGAAGGCACCACACCTGCTGTGATTGACTCGATCGACCTCACCGGTGTGCCGACGACCATCGGCGCATGCGAGATTTCTGGTGCGATCCTCACGGACTTGACCTTGCCGGGAGATACGGGTTTCGCGTTGAGCGGTCCTGTTTTCGTGGGCTCGGACACGGGCGTCGCCGGCGGCGTGTCGGCCACGTTGACCGTTGAACCCGGCACGATCGTGTTTGGATCTTCTGGCTCAGACTTCCTCGTGGTCTCGCGCGGTTCGCAAATTATCGCAGACGGAACCGTCGATAGCCCGATCGTATTTACCTCGAACCAGGACGTTGGCGCCGGTGGCGTGGACGACGGCCTGGCGCCGGTCCCGACCTCGCGCGGTCAGTGGGGCGGTCTGGTGATCTCCGGCTTTGCGCCACAGAACGACTGCATCGACGCCGCCGCGGTGGGCGGCTCGGCGGAGTGCGAAGCCTCCGGCGAAGGCGACTCCGGCCTTTACGGTGGTGATCAGCCTGACGACGACTCCGGCGTGCTCGACTTTGTCCGCGTTCAGTTCGCCGGCTTCCAGGTCAACGATGAAGACGAGCTCAACGGCATCGCTTTCCAAGCCGTCGGTTCGGGCGGGTCGTTCACCAACCTGCAAGTTCATAATAACGAAGACGACGGTATCGAGTTCTTTGGCGGCACCGCCAACATCTCGAACGTCGCTCTGACCGGCATCGCCGATGACAGCTTGGACTACACCGACGGCTGGGTGGGTAACGCTCAATTCGTCGTGGTGGCGCAAGCCGCCGACGCCGCTGACAACGGGTTTGAGTTCGACAATCTGGACGGGGCGAACGATACGTTGCCGCGTTCCAATCCGACGATCTCGAACTTCACCTTGGTGGGGCAGGCCGCCAGTGCGGAGTCCGACCTGGGCATGTTGATCCGCGAAGGCACCGCAGGCACGCTGGTCAATGGCGTCGTTGTGGACTTCAACGACGCGGGCTTGGACATCGACAATATCGCGACCGTAGCTCGGATCGGGGCGTCTGACGCGCCGGGCGACGAAGCTTTGGTGTTGCAGTCGATCCTGTTCGACAATGCGGAGAACTTCAACGACGACGCCGGCGCCTTGGAAGGTGAGCCGGACGACCTTGCGGATGTCGAAGTCGATACCGCGGACATCGTCGCTGACGCCATCGCAGCAGGCGATTTCGTCGACATTGTTGAGGTCGAGAACACGCTAGCCGACACCTTCTTCCCGGGGCCGGCAGAGTTCGCCGTTCCGGTTGTGGATCCGACGACCTTGGGGTCCTTCTTCGAACCGGCGCCGTTTATTGGGGCGCTAGGTCCCGATGAAACCTTAGTCGACAACCGCTTTGCGGATTGGACGATCGCCTTGTTGCCGGACGTGACGCTGACCTGCCCGGTGGGCACAACCGAAAACGCCGATTCGCCTTTGGCGAACGACGGTTTGGTTTGCACCCTGCCGTCGCTCGTCGTGGGCGATCTGGTCTTGCCGGCGGGTCCGCTTTATGAGCTTGACGGCCCAACGTTCGTCGGTGTGGACCTCGGCCCCGATCCGGCCGACCCGCTTCCGACCGGTATCGAAGGCTCGTTGACCATCGCAGCGGGCGCGACGGTGTTCGGCGCAAGCGGTTCGGACTTCTTAGTGGTCACCCGCGGTTCGCAATTGTTCTCTAATGGCACCTCGGTGAGCCCGGTGGTTTACACCTCGTCTGACGATCTGCTTGACGGGTCTGAAGATGACGGGTTCGTCAACGGCACGATCACCACCCGCGGTCAGTGGGGCGGTCTGATCCTAAACGGTCGCGCGCCGCAGAATGACTGCATCGACGCTGCGGCTTTGGGCGGTTCGGTCGACTGCGAAGCGTCTGGCGAAGGCGACTCCGGCCTTTATGGCGGCGCGACGGTGGACGATGACTCGGGCAATATCTTCTTCTCCCGGGTCCAATTCGCCGGCTTCCAAGTGAACGACGAAGACGAGCTCAACGGCATCGCCTTCCAAGCGATCGGTAATGGCGGCGTCTACGACTCGATCCAAGTCCATAACAATGAGGATGACGGTATCGAGTTCTTTGGCGGAACGGCCGACCTGAAGCGTGCGCTTCTAACCGGCATTGCCGATGACAGCCTGGACTACACCGACGGTTGGGTGGGCAACGCTCAATTCGTCATCGTCCAGCAATTGCCCGACGCCGCTGATAACGGGTTCGAGTTCGATAATCTGGACGGGGCGAACGATACGTTGCCGCGTTCCAATCCGACGATCTCGAACTTCACCTTGGTGGGTCAGCCGGACAGCGCGGAATCTGACCTGGGCATGTTGATCCGCGAAGGCACCGCAGGCACGCTCGTCAACGGTATCGTTCTGGACTTCAACGACGCGGGCCTGGACATCGACAATATCGCGACCGTAGCTCGGATCGGGGCGTCTGACGCGCCGGGCGACGAAGCTTTGGTGTTGCAGTCGATCCTGTTCGACAATGCGGAGAACTTCAACGACGACTCCGGCGCCATGGAAGGTGAGCCAGACGACCTTGCGGACGTCGAAGTCGACACCGGTGTGCTGGTGGCCGATGCGTTGGCCGCAGGCGACTTTGTCGACATCGTTGAAGGTGAAACCAGCCTGACGGGTCGGACCTTCGTGTTGGACGCGAGCGCGTTGGAGCCGGGTGCGAGCGAAGCGGCCGTACCGGTCGTTGATCCGACCGCGTTTGGCAGCTTCTTCGAGCCGGTCACTGTGATCGGCGCGCTCCAAGGCCCGGACGACACCTCGTTCGACGGTTGGACGTTGATTGTACCAGCGATCGGCACAACCCCGACGTCCGCACCGTAAGTGTAAGCGGCGGTCAGTCGCCTAGCGACCGGGGAATTCGTTGCTAGGCGATTGATCGTCAACAAGTATCGGTTAGGGTGCGGGATCATCCCGCACCCATAACCACCCGGGTCGCCGCTCGATCCCGGCCGGCGGCGCAACGCCCTGGAGGGGGACATGTGGGGACCACAATCCATGAAAACGAAGCCTTTTTTGGCCGCGCTCTTCGCGTCGAGCGCGGTTTTTGCTTTCGAGCCCGCTCTGGCGCAAGAAACGCCCGCGGAACAGCCGCAAACCACGCCTGAGGGCGAAGAGATCGAAACCATCGTTGTGCGCGGGGTGTTCATTCCCGATGAAAAGCGCTCGACCTCCGAGATCACCAGCCTGGTCGATAACACCGATTTCCGCGCAACCGGGGACTCCAACGCGGCGTTGGCGCTCGGCCGTGTGCCCGGGATCACCATCGCCCGCGGCCGGTTCGCCGTGGTTCGGGGGTTAAACGAACGCTATTCGAACACAACGCTAAACGGTTCGCCGCTGTCGTCGCCGGAACCTTTGCGCCGCACGCCGCCACTGGATCTGTTCCCGACCAACGTGCTCGACTCGATTGTGGTGCAAAAGACGTTTTCACCGGAGTATTCGGCCGAGTTTGGTGGCGGCTTGGTGCAGTTGCGCACCAACTCCATTCCTGATGAGGCGTTTTTCGAGATCGGCGGTTCGCTCGCTTACGACACGCTCACAACGCTGCAAAGCGACAATCTGCTGATCGACGGCGGCGGTCGCGATTTTCTCGGCTTCGATGACGGCACCCGGAACATTCCTGAGGCGTTTGTCCCATTCTTCACCGGCGAAGATCTGATCCAAGATCTCGACCCCGCGCTACAGGCTGAGATTGGCCAAGCTTTGGCTATTCCCGAACTTATCGTGCTGCAAGAGGGCATTGTTCCGCCGAATTCTAGCCTCTCTGCGAATGCGGGTAATCGGTTTGACATTAACGACGCGCTCTCGATCGGTGTCATCGGCACGTTGGGCTATACGAATACGTTCGAACAGCGCGTTGGCGTGGTGGCGGACGCGGAGTTGCTGCCGGACGGATCGCTATCATCCGGCGTGGACTTAGAGCGGACGTCGACGACTCAAAATGTGGGCCTGAACAGCTTGTTCGGTCTGGGTTTCGACATTTTCGACAACCACTTGCTGACATTCACATCTTTCTGGTTGCGCGACACGGAAATCGATGTCCGTGAAGAGATCGGTGAGGAAGACAGCTCCTTTGAGGCCGGCGTGACGGGTTTGTTCCAAGAGACCGAGTTTTTCGAGCGGCAAATCTGGGGCGTTCAATTCGGCGGCGAACATGTGTTTGAACCGCTCTTTGGTTTCGAAGCGGACTGGCGGGTGGCGTTCTCGGAATCGCTCCGCGACGCGCCGTTCGGCACCGAAGCCCAGTTTGAGTTTGAGGATGGACTCGACACGTTCTTGTTCGACGATTTCAGCCTAGAGTTCTCCGAAGTCGAAGAAAGCGTCTTTAACGCCGGCGTTGACACGCGTCTGCCGATCGTCTTGCCGACAGGACAAGAGGTGACCTTAAAGGGCGGTTATAATATCACCCGCACGGTTCGTAACGGCTTCCAGCGCCTGTTCGCCGTGAACACGTCAGGCATTGGGTCGTTCTTTGATACAACGGAGCTTTTCCAATCGCGGATCGACTTCTTGCTGTCGGACGCCACCATTTTCCCCTTCGGTATCGAGTTTGAAGAGGTAGGCGGCGAAATCGCGACCTTCCCGCAAGCTCAAGAGGGCGAGTTGACGGTGGTCTCGAGCTATTTTGGTGTTGACGCGCAAGTCACCGACTTCTTGCGGGTTTCCGCGGGTTTCCGTGTCGAAGACAGCGTCCAGTTCATCAACACGTTCAACATCTCTGGCTCACTCGCGGACGATCCAGACTTCCTGGCGGTCGACAATGTGATCGAGGAGGCCTTTGTGTTGCCCGCCGCGACGATCACCTGGAACTTTGCGGATAACCAACAACTCCGTGTGGGGTATTCGCAAACCGTGACGCGTCCGCAGTTCCGGGAATTGGCGCCCCAGACCTTCATCGACACGGAAACCAACCGGGACTTCGGCGGTAACCCGTTCTTGGTGAACACCGAGCTACAGAACTTCGATATTCGGTGGGAATATTATTTTGGCCGGGATCGATTCATCACAATCGGTGGCTTCTATAAGCTGATTGATCGCCCGATTGAAGAATTCTTCGCCCCGTCCGGCGACGATATCACAGTCGGCTTCTTCTCCGCCCCGTCTGCATTCCTACGCGGATTTGAGTTGGAGTATGAGCAAGTCTTTGGGCTTGGAGATTGGTTCGATTACCGCTTCTTATCCGACCAAGATCTGGTGGTGAACTTTAACTACACCTTCACGGACAGTCAGGTGAATTCTGACGGCGGATCGTCCTTTGACGTGATCTCCGGCGGCGCGGTCACGACTGTGGCCGGCGATGAAGTTGTGATTACCGTGCCCGGCGTTTCGGCCCCGTTGTTCTTGGACGCGGACGGCTTCCTCGTGGACGGCCGCTCGCTACAGGGGCAGTCGGACCATATCCTCAACTTGCGAACCGGCCTGCGCTCGGACAAGCAAGAGTTCAATTTCGTCGTCAATTGGGCGTCGGATCGGATCTCGATTGTGGAGAACTTGAACCTCGGCATTCCGGCAGTGTTCGAAGATCCGCCGTTCCAGTTAGACGCGATCTATAACCGGACCTTCGACGTTCGCGGTTTCGAGTTCGATCTCGGCCTGCGGGCGCGGAATATTCTGGGTGAAGACTTCATCACCCAGGTTAGCGCCGGCGGCACAACGATTGATATCGACAGTTTCCAACGCGGTCGGGTGTTCTCGGCGAGCTTTAAAGCGCGCTATTAAAGGCGCGCGGTTTTGGGGCGTCGACGCTTGCCAGCGTTGACGCCCACAAGCCGTTTCGCAATGCATCCTTGTTTGAAGCGGCTTTGAGGTTTCGGTGCGATGGTTCGCTCCGCATGGCTTGGTGGGCTGGACCGGTTTGCAAAACCGACAAAGCCGACCGTCCTGTTCACGGAATTGGTTTTGGTCGCCGGTCTCGCGGTCGGCTGTGTCCAACTGCTTTGGGCGGTCAGCGCGCCACCCGCGCCTGAGAGCCTCCGCGCGCGCGCAGCGATACCGGCGCCCGCACGCCTCAACCCGACGCGCCCGGTGGATCTCACCCTTCTTCAGACCTCTAACCCGTTCCACGCCAGCGCACGCGCTACCCCCGACAACCGTGTCGGTGCAGAAGGCTTTGTGCCCGGCGGCGCGGACGCGGATGGCGACCTCGGCCTGGACGCACCGGAGACGTCGCTCGCCTTGAAGCTGACGGGCGTGCGCGCCTCGGTCAGTGCGCCATCAAGCGCGGTTATCGCCGTCGGCGACGAGCCCGACGCACGGTTCAAACCGGGCGATACACTGTTAGACGGTGTCGTCTTGCGTCGAATTCTGCCTGATCGGGTGATCCTTTCCCGTAACGGCGCGTTGGAACGGCTGAGCTTGCCTGAGGCGCGTATCAATGCGGGCGCAGCGGTGATCGACGATGGGGTGGCGACGGCGGACCCGCCGCAGCCGAACGTTTTTACGGCTTCCGCCGTTAACGCCGGGTCCACGGAACTCGAGCCCTCCGCCGTGAGCCAAGCGGGCGACACAAGCGCTGCGCCGGTCCCCGAACCCGGCTTCGCCATCGCGGACGCGGACGCCTTGTTCAGTGTATTGGACCTGCGCGAACGACGCGAAAACGGCCAGCTGATCGGGTATGAAGCCCGGGCGCAGGGCGGACGGACGGCGGAATTGCGCCGCGTCGGCTTTCGCCCCGGCGATGTGGTGACGGCGGTCAATGGGGTGCGGCTGAACCGGACGGAGAACTTGGCCCGGCTTGAGGGCGTACTCGCCCAGGCGCGAACTGCTCGGATCACGGTCCAGCGCGACGGCGCGACAGAGGTTTTACGCGTGCGGTTGAGTGGAGAGGGATAAGGATGAACGCTTGGACGAAAGCGACGCGGGGGCTGGCGGCCATAGCATTCGCATGGATCAGCGTCACTGCGCCCGTGCCGCCTGCGCGCGCGCAGGACCACCTAATCAATCTCAAAGACGCGGATATTCAGACCTTTATCGACGACGTCTCCGCGGTCACCGGCTACAGCTTCATCACCCATCCGGCCGTCAGCGGCACGGTGACCGTCACCTCCCAAACCCCGCTGACCACCGACGAAGTGTTCCAATTGTTCCTCGGCGTCATGCGGACCTATGGCTATGTCGCCATCCCAACACAGACGGGCGCTTACCGCATCGTGCCCGCTTCTTTGGGGGCGCAAGACGCCGGCGCTCCGGGTCGTCGGCCCGGAGCGGATCAATTGCTCACCCGTGTTTTCCGGCTCGACAATGTGCGCGCGGACCAAGCCGCTCAGTCGGTGCGCGAATTGATCAGCGAAAACGCGTTTATTGGCGTCGCATTGGAGAGCAACGCTGTCGTGGTCTCAGACTACGCCGGGAACCTGTCCCGGATCGGCGACGTTTTACGGGTCCTTGACGAGGATAAATCGGTCATCCGCGTCGTTGGTTTGACCAATATGGCGGCGCCGGAAGCGGCGCGGCTGATCGTAGGACTGACCGGCGACGATCGCGCGGCGCCAGGAACCCGATTAACCGCGACGCCGACCGAGACCGGCAACACGCTGTTATTGCGGGGCGAACCGCAAATCGTGACCCGGTATATGGACATCATTCGCGAACTCGACGCCGAAGCGCGCCCCAACGCCAATCTCCGGATCATCCGTTTGGTGCACGCCGACGGGTTGGAGCTGATCCCGGTTCTAGAACGCGTCGGCCGGGTGGTCAGCGCGTCCGCTGCGCCGTCTGCGGCTGCGAGCGCGCCAGTGATCGCTTTTCACGAACCCACGAACACCCTGGTGATCACAGCGGACAGCCAGACCTTGGAAAGCATGGAAGAGGTCATCGCCGCGCTGGATGTGCGTCGTCAGCAAGTCTTGCTCGAGGCGATCATTGTGGAGCTGTCGGACACCGCGGCGCGAGAATTGGGGCTGCAGTTTTTCTTGGCCGGCAGTCAAGACAGCCAAGTGCCCTTTATTTCTCAGAATTTTTCCGCGTCGGCGGCGAATATCCTGCCTCTCGCGGGGGCCCTCGTAACCGACGCGGACGAGGATAACCCCGTCGTCTCCGAAACAGCGGCGGAGGCCATTGCGGATGCGGCCGTCAGCTCCCTGCTCAGCCTGTCAGGGATCACCGCCGGGTTCGGCGGACAAACCGACTCCGGAACGTTGTTCGGCGCGATCCTCAACGCAGTGCAGGACGATGCGTCCTCCAACGTGCTCTCGGTGCCCCAAGTGCTCACCTTGGACAACCAACCCGCTAGCCTCAGCGTCGGCCAGGAAATCCCCATCTCCACCGGGGAGGGCGTTGGCTCCGACCTCGTCAACCCCTTCCGGACCATCAACCGCCAAGAAGTCGGGGTTCAACTCGACGTCACGCCGCAAATCTCCGAAGGAGACAGCTTGGTGCTGGAGATCCGCCAAGAAGTGTCTTCGATTGAAGGCCCGCTGGTGGGCGCGCCCACCGAATTGATCACCAATTTAAGCGAAATCCAGACGACTGTGCTGGCGGATAACAAGGAT
>JBHJGU010000093.1:0-32002 GCA_050331475.1 Maricaulaceae bacterium
TCCCGCGCCGCGAGGGACATCGCCGCCCACACCGCGTCATCGCGCATCAAAGTGCGAACCGCCGCGATCCATTCGTCCGGTGTGGCCGCAATAAAGGCGTGCACGCCAGGGGTGATGGGGATGCCCTCCGCAGCGATCGGCGAGAGCACGCTGGGCACGCCCCGCGCTAAGGCCTCCACCACCTTGCCCTTCACGCCCGCCCCCGCCAGCAGGGGCGCGACGAACACCCGCGCGGCGTCATAGGCCTCTGCAATATCCTCCACATAGCCAGGCACTTCAACGCCTTGAGCCGCTAAGCCCTTCAGCGCTTGATCCGCACCCGCGCCATAAACCCGGAACACCGCTTCGGGCACGGCCTGGCGCACTTGCGGCCAGACGGTTGCTGTGAAGTCCTCCACCGCGGTGCGGTTGGGCTTATGGGTGAATCCGCCCAGGAAAATCACGCCCTCGCGCGCCTCCGGCCCGGGCGGTTCGGCGAGCGGCTCAACGATCCACGGCGCTTTGACGACCTTCGCGCGCCCGGGCGCCCAGGTCTCCAAAACACCGGCTTCAACGTCGTTATAGGTCAACACTGCGTCGGCTTGCGCCATAACCGCAAGTTCGCGGTCCCGGGTATGGGCGGCCATTTCGAGCTTATGTAAGTCCTGTTCGGCCAACGCCTCGCGCGTTTCGCGCAAGAAATGCAGATCCGCAAGGCAGAATAAAATCTTTGCTTGGGGCGCGAAACGCTTGATCGCGCCTACATAACGCTCCAACGCCGTGTAGCGGGTGACATAGACGACGTCGAATTCTGCGCCGCGCTTCTCCAACACTTCCTCGACGGAATAGAAAAACGGCGCGTAAAGTGTCTCCACACCGATCCTTTGCAGATCATGGGTGTAGTCACCTAGATACGCCACGTTTTCGACGGCCAGAGTGGCCTTAAATCCTAAGGCTTGGAGCAGGCGGATCTCTTGGACCGCGGCGTAACTGCCCGCGTCGCGATCGGGACGCGGAAACTGGGTGTCCAGGAACAAAGCGCGATAGAGCGCGCCACGGTCTTTCTCGAGGTCGGGTTGGTCGCCTTGTTTGCCGTGGCTCGAATAGGCGCGCTGCCAACGCCGTTTAAACTTCGGTCGATTGATCTCTTGGTATTTTTTCATGCCCGAGGCGGTCGATGTGCCGCTCGAGACGCCTTCGATGTGATAGACCAGCGCATGGGGCGTCAGGACCGTCCGATATCCTTTATCGCGTACGCGGAACGCCAAATCCGTGTCTTCGAAATAGGCCGGCGCGAAGTCGAGATCGAACCCGCCCACGTCGTCCCAGACGGCGCGCGGCAAACAAATGGCGGCGCCGGATAGGTAATCGACCTCCCGGGTGTAGGTGTAGCGCGGGTCTTCCGGGTTCGCGTTGCGGCCATAATTCCACGGATCGCCGTCGCCCCACACGATGCCGCCGGCTTCCTGCAGACGACCGTCCGGATAAACGAGCTTGGCGCCGGTCATGCCGACGCGGTCGAACCGCTCCAGCCCGTAAATCAATTCGTCGAGCCAACCGGTCACAGGCTCAGTGTCGTTGTTTAAAAACACCAAATACCGTCCGCGGGCTTGCGCGGCGCCGGCGTTGCACGCGCGCACAAAGCCTTGGGCGGCTTCATGGCGGACCACGATGAGGCCTGAGACCAGGTCTTCAATCGTCGTGGTTTCATCCGAAGACCCGTCATCGACCAGAACCACTTCGAAGCTGGCCTCGCAGCGCGCGAAAACCAGCGCGCATAGGCACGCATAGGTGTAGGCGAATTTGTTGTGGCAGGGCACGATGACGCTGACGTCCGGCGCCTCAACCGGATGGAATGTCAGCGGGCGCGGGTTGCGCAACGCTTCCGGGCCCGCGGCTAAAACGTCATGAGCATAAGCGATTTGCCCGGCCTCAAACGCTGCGCCTTCGGGCGTTTGGGCCAACTCCGCCATTGCCTTAGACAACGCCTCATAGCGCGCGGACGCAGCGCCGGCGAGCCGTCGGCCGGACTTCGCGCGAGAATAGGATTGCAGCGCGCTCCAAGGCGTAATGGCGATATCGAAAAAGACTTGGTCGCGCGCGAGCAGTCGGGCGTCATCAGCCGATCGTACTTCGATGAGGTGCGGTTCACCGTCGCAAAACCGTTCCGGCGCGCGAAACTGGAACCCGTACGGTCCCTTGGCGTGGGCGCGATCGGCGACGGCGCCGCCGGCGTCCTCCCCATCAATGCTCAAGCGCAAGCGCGCTTGGCCTTGGGTCTGTCGGCCCCGCGCCCAGCCTTGGACAAAGACGCCGTCCACCGCTTCGATCTCCCCCTCAATCGGCTCCCCAGGGGCTGTGGGTTCGGCTTCGGGGAGGTCGACCGCCGCGCCGGTTTCGGTGTCGTAGAGCGCGACGTCGCCCAAAGTCGCCTCGCTTTGGGGGCTCGGCGCGGCGCCAGTGCGGTCGGGCGGCTCAACGCTGGCCCAGGCCGCGCCTTGGGCGGCGAAGTCGCGGAGCCGGGCGAAGTCTTTTTTTGAGACGTCGGGTCGGGGCGACCAACCACGCGAATTGGCGGCGTCGGTCTCGCCGAAAAACAACCGGGTGAAAAACAGAAAACTGTCTTGGCCTTCGGCGGTGTCTAGCTTCACAACGCTCAGTCGGGCGAACGCGGCGTTGGGCGGCGCGATCTCCGTAATCTCGACAAAGGTGTAATCCTCGATGGACCGCCCGCCTTGCCCGCCCGCGCCAAGGCTCTGTTCGTCGACCCGGAGTTCGCCGCCGTCGCTGTCAAGCCAACTCAGGCGAAGCGCGAAGCCGCAGCGGTGCAAGCCGAAAAACCCTGAGAACCGATAGGCCTGGCCGCCCACGACCGGCAATCGGTCGCCTAAGTCGGGATCGTGATAGGTCGCGATCGCCGCCCCGCGCCGCTCCGCGCCTGGTTGCTGGACAAACGCGGTGTGACCATCGCTCAACCGCCATTCCGGCGCGCAATCGACGCCGAATTGGACCCGAAGACCCATGGAGTGCTTGACCCGCCAATGCTTGGCGCCGTGAGCGAAATCGGAGTTGGCGATCTGATTGACGCCCGCCAGCGGACTGCCCGTGCGCACCTGCGCCACCACCGCGCCCGCGTAACGCCCAAGTTTGGAGACATCCAGGCTGACCGATTGACCCGGCGCGCCGTCGGGCACATTGACGATCCATCGCCCGCCTAAACGGGCCGCGGCCTCGGCGCGAATGGCGGGTGCGGGGTTAGTCATAATGTGTCGCCAAGCTCAGCAGATATTGCCCGTAACGGGTTTTCTTCAGCGCATAACCCATGCGCTCGACGTCTTCACGTTGGATGTAGCCGAGATTGACCGCCACTTCTTCAGGGCAGGCGATTTTTGTGCCCTGGCGATGCTCGAGCACTTTAATAAACTCGGCCGCCTCAATCAGGCTTTCCGGCGTCCCGGTGTCCAGCCACGCCATGCCGCGCCCCAACCGCTCCACGCATAATTCGCCGGCTTCGAGATAGGCGCGGTTCACGTCCGTGATCTCAAGCTCCCCGCGTGCAGAGGGCCGAACGTTTCGCGCGATATCCACCACTTTGGCGTCATAGAAATAAAGCCCCGTCACCGCCCAATCGGATTTCGGCCGCACGGGCTTCTCCTCCAAGGAAATCGCGCGGCCCTGTGCGTTGAACGCCACCACCCCATAGCGCTCGGGATGGGTGACGGTGTATGCGAACACGGTCGCGCCGCCGCTACGTTGAGCGGCTGTGCGCATCTGTCCGCTCAATCCCTCGCCGTGAAAGATGTTGTCACCCAAGATCAGCGCGCACGGGTCATCGCCAATGAAATCCGCGCCGATCAGAAACGCCTGCGCAATGCCGTCGGGCCGGGGTTGGACGGCGTAAGAGAGGTTTAGGCCCCATTGTTCGCCGTCTCCCAGCAGGCGCTGAAAGGCGGGGGCGTCAGAGGGGGTGGTGATGATCAGAATGTCGCGGATTCCGGCCTGCATCAGCGTGCAAATCGGATAATAGATCAGCGGCTTGTCGTAGACAGGCAGCAGCTGTTTGGACACCACCAGCGTCATCGGATGAAGCCGGGTTCCGCTGCCGCCAGCCAGAATGATGCCTTTCACAAACTCAACCCTTTCAACGCGGGCGCGCTGGAGACGCCGACTTTAATGTCGCAGGCTCAAGCGCGTCCGGGCGTCCCTCCAAAATTCGGATACGACGAAGCGCGCTTGGGCGCAACGTCGCCGCCTTCGCCCAGTCCTGTGAACCCCGCCAATGCGGACAAAAAAAACCGCGCAATGAGCTCGCGCGGTTTTAAGTCGGAAAGGGAGGAAACGCCCAACGCGTGGGCGATCGAGCGAGCTCGACACCATGAATTTATTTTGCAGTGCACAAAAACTCAAGCCTACGCGGCCGCGCGTTTTGTCCCAGGCCCGGCTGGGCCCGGACAAATGCTGAACCCCTCGGTCTGATAGTTGCTTTAACCCGCCGACCCGTTATGACCGCGAACCGAATGGCGCCGTGGGCGCCCAACAGGAAATGATCGTCATGTCTGAGACCTCCCAAGATATTGCGCTGCGCAACATCGCCATTATCGCTCACGTCGATCATGGCAAAACCACTTTGGTGGATCAGATGCTCGCCCAAGGCGGCGCGTTTCGCGACAACGAGGCTCGACCCGAGCGCGGAATGGACTCCAACGACCAAGAGCGCGAGCGCGGCATCACGATCTTGGCCAAGCCCACCTCCGCGGTCTGGACCCAAGACGGCGCGGACTACCGGATCAACATTGTCGACACCCCCGGGCACGCGGATTTTGGCGGCGAGGTGGAGCGTATTCTCTCCATGGTGGATGGGTGTCTGTTGTTGGTGGACGCCAATGAAGGCCCTATGCCGCAGACCAAATTCGTTCTGTCCAAGGCCTTGGCGCTTGGCCTGCGCCCGATTGTGGTGCTCAACAAGGTCGACCGGCCCAACGCCGACCCCGACGCAGCCCTCGACGCGGTGTTCGACTTGTTCGCCGCCCTCGGCGCGAACGAGGAGCAACTCGATTTTCCCGCGCTTTACGCGTCCGGCAAGGAAGGCTGGGCGGATGAAACCCTCGAAGGACCGCGTGCGGATCTCGGTCCGTTATTCGCGCGGATTATCGCCCACTTGCCCGAGCCCAAACCCGTCGCAAAGATCGACCAGCCCTTACAGCTTCTGGTCACATTGCTGACCTCGGACCCGTTTCTGGGCCGGATGCTGATCGGACGCATCGAAGCGGGTCGCATTGCGGCGGGGACAACGGTCAAGGCGATCAACCGCGACGGCAACGAGGTTGAGCGGGCCCGGCTCTCTAAACTATTCGCTTTCCGTGGGCTCAGGCGCGTTCCGGTGGAGACGGCTTCGGCGGGCGACATTGTTGCGGTCGCCGGGCTGCAAGCCGCGACCGTGGCTGACACGATTTGTGACTTGGCGGTGGGCGACGCGATCCCGGCGCCGCCGATCGATCCGCCCACCCTCGCCGTCACCGTGACCATTAATGACAGCCCGCTGTCGGGTCGGGATGGGGACAAGGTGCAATCCCGGGTGATCCGCGAGCGGCTCTGGCGCCAGGCCGAAGGCGATGTGGCGATCGACGTGCGCGAAACCGCGGACAAGGACGCCTACGAAGTCGCCGGTCGGGGCGAGCTGCAATTGGGCGTCTTGATCGAAACTTTGCGGCGTGAGGGGTTCGAGCTTTCGGTCTCCCGACCGCGTGTTCTGTTCAAAGAGGAAGACGGTCAACGTCTGGAGCCGATCGAAGAAGTGGTCATCGACGTGGATGACGACATGACTGGCCCGGTGATCGAAAAACTCTCCGCCCGTAAAGCCGAGCTCAAAGACATGCGACCCTCTGGCGGGGGCAAGACGCGGGTGACCTTGCATGCGCCGTCGCGGGCTTTAGTCGGCTATCAAGGCGAATTCCTCACCGACACGCGGGGCACGGGCGTGATGAACCGGGTGTTTTTCGCATGGGAGCCCTATAAAGGCCCAATCGGCGGACGCCAGCGCGGCGCGCTCATCTCCATGGAAACCGGAAAAGCGGTGGCCTATGCGCTGTGGAACCTTGAAGAGCGCGGGGTGATGTTCATCGGCTCGGGCGAAGACGTCTATCAAGGCATGATTATTGGCGAGAATGCGCGCTCGGAAGACCTTGAAGTCAATCCGCTCAAGTCCAAAAAGCTCACCAATATTCGCGCCGCCGGCAAGGATGATGCGGTGACCCTGACCCCGCCCCGCCGCATGAACCTGGAGCAAGCCATCGCCTGGATTGATGACGACGAACTCGTCGAGGTGACCCCGAAAGTGGTGCGCGTGCGCAAACGCTGGCTAGACCCCCACGAACGCAAACGCAAAGCCAAAGCGCTGGGCGGGGGATAGTCGGCCCCAAACTTGCGGCGTCAGACCGAAGATGTCCCGTTTCGGCGCCGGAGTTCCCCTATGTCCGCCTTTCTGAAGGCCCCCGCTCGAACGGAGCCAAGTCTTGACGCCCATCTTGGCGATCGCGTGCGCCGCCGCCGCCAACTGATGGGCCTGACCCAAACCGACCTGGCGCGCGCGGTCGGCGTTCGGTTTCAGCAAATCCAAAAGTATGAATGCGCGGCCAATCGGATGAGCGCGAGCCGGCTTTACGCGATCGCCTGCGCGCTTGACGCGCCCGTGGCGTATTTCTTCGCCGGATACGCATCCGATCACCATACTTCGGACAACCGGCCAAGATTCGACGGGTTAAACGCGAAAAACGTACAGTCTTCGGCTGCCGATTGATCTGAAGTGTGACACGGTCGGATCGTTATGACCGAACCGGTTGTGGAAGATTTTCTAGACCTTGCCCACGCGCTCGCCGACGCCGCGCGGGCGGAAAGCTTAGCTCAGTTCCGCGCCAACCCGGAAACCGCGGATAAGAACGCCGGCGGAGACTTCGATCCCGTCACCTTAGCCGACAAGAACGCCGAGGCCGCCATGCGCGCGCTGATCCGCGAGCATGCGCCTGACCATGGCGTGCGCGGGGAGGAGTTTCCTGAGACGCCTGCGCGCGGACCCTGGCGGTGGACGCTGGATCCTATTGACGGCACGCGGGCCTACATCGCCGGTTTCCCGCTGTGGGTCGTGCTCATCGCGTTAAGCTATGAAGGCCGCCCGGTCTTAGGCGTTATCGACCAACCCTATCTGAACGAGCGCTATGTGGGCGTGATCCCGCAAAAGGGTCCCGCGCGAGCTTGGCTGAGCCGATCCGGCTCACCTGACCGGCCACTCAGCGTGCGGCCGTGCGCGGGACTGCGCGATGCGACGCTGGCGAGCACGGATCCGTTTTTGTTCGAGGGGGGCGAGGCCGGCGCCTTCGAACAGGTGCGTCAAGCCGCAAAGCTCAGCCGGTTCGGCGGGGACGGCTACGCTTACGCCATGCTCGCTTTGGGCGGGGTGGATCTGGTGATCGAGTCCGGCCTGCAGCCCCATGACGCCCAGGCCCTGATCCCCGTGGTCGAGGGGGCGGGCGGCCTGTTGACCAATTGGCGCGGCGGCCCCGCTTGGGAGGGCGGCCAAGTCATCGCCGCGGGCGATCATCGCGCCCATGAGCAGGCGCTCGTGGCGCTTAAGCGCGCCGCCCGATAGGCGGATAAAGGCGACGAAGGGGCGCGGCGCTCGCCGGACCGCGCCCAGTTTCTCGTTCCGGTTAAGCGGCTTTCGCGGTCGCGCCGCCGACCCGCTCGACCAAGGCGTCGAACTCGTCGAACACTTGGGCGCGCACCGCGTCCACTTCTTGGAGCAATTCGTGCCGCGCCTCGGGGATCGTTGTGCGGCGGGACTGAGGCAGCAGGCCGGCGATCCGCTCATGGCTGGCTTTGTTGACAAGGCGCTCTTTCTCCGCCGACAAGACCGTGATCGGCGTTTCCAAGCTTTTCAACGCGTTCACGGTCTGCACGTCTTCGAAATGCTTGATCGTCTCCACCGCTTGGGCGAGCCATCCCCAAGTGGGACCCGCGACGGCCAAGGCCCGCTCGGCTTTGACCCGCGCTGCGGCGCGATCGAAGCGGCTCTCGTCTTGGGTGACCGGGTTGGCGTCAAAGTCGAACTCGATCGCTTGGCGATCCGCCCCAGGGGCGAAAAAATCCGCGGCGACGCCGGCGACCGGTTCCGCAATCACCCGGGCGATGGCGCCGTTGAGCCCGCCCAGACCCCACATCGGAGCGGAGAACAGCACGCCGTCGAACCGAACCGCCCCGCGTAACAACACCGCCAGCCCGATCGCCCCGCCCATGGAATGGGCCAGCAGAATGCGCGGACCCGGCAGGCGGTCGTCAAATGCGGTGTAGACCGTTTCAAAGTCCTCGGCATAGGCCTCAAAGCGCGTCACATGGCCCTTCAGAGGATTGTCCAGCAATCGATCGGATAAGCCTTGGCCGCGATGGTCGACGCACACGCACGCAAAGCCGCGGGCTTGAAGCTCGCGCATGGTTTCGGCGTATTTTTCGACGAATTCCGTGCGTCCGGGCGCAATGACGACGGAACCTTTGGCCTCGCCCTTTGCGGGGGCGTAAACCACGCGCAAGGAGACATCGTCTGCGCCGGTAATGCGATGGCTTTCGAGTCCGTCCGGGGCCGGATCGCCTGGCAAGTCAATCCATTCTAAATGATCGGTCAGGGTCATGGCGCAGCGTGTCCTTTTTTCAGGGCTTGAGCCAACCGGAAGGCCAAGCCGAAATCTCCGTCAATGCGGATTTTACGCCGCATCATGGCTTTCATAGGGTCCAGTTCGCCCTTCGCAAGGCGTTTGAAATCATCCATTGAGACGCGCAGACGGCAATCGCAGTCCCCGTCCTCGTTGCCGATTTCCATCGGACTTTGCCGGGCGTCGACCCGCACCACTCCATCGGGTCCGAAATCGACCGCAACGCATTTTTCCGGCAAGTCCCTCTCGGCCAAAGCCTCGCGAATACGCGCGGTGATGCGGTCTAAGGCTTCGCTCACGGCAAAAGCTCCAATCGCAGGGGCGCGCGGTCGAACGTCAAACGCTGGGCGGTGCGAAAATCAATCGCCAGCGGCTCGTAATCCACCGTATCGAACCGTGCGGGCAAAGCCACTTTTTGGTTATCTGGACCTAGCGCCCATGCCTGGGGGGCCGGACCCTCGAAGATTGCGCGCACCCGGCGCGGCGGCGGCAGCGCGTGGCCGATCAGGCCGAATTTCGAGCGCAGGGCGCGCTCGGCTTGCGCCAACGCCCGTTTGAGCGGGTCGACGTCCAGCGTCCGCTCTGGCGGGAGTTTCGGCGCGAAGCCCACGCGGACGTCCAAGGGTCGGTCCGCCGGCGCCGCCCAAATCACCGGATTGCGTCGGCTCAGCGTGTCCGCGTCGGGCGGTCGGATTCGCCCCTGGCCGGTTCGGGACAGCACCACCATCTGATCCCCGTCGTCGAACCACAACACCGCGTTGTCGGCGCCTGGCCCCTCCAAAGCATAGACCAGGTCAAACGCGTCCCGGTCGGCGGGGTCGAGCGAGAAATACCGGTGGCGCCAGCGAAACACGGTTTGCGCACGCCCGAGCGCGCGCACCAGGCCCGCTGGCTCCTCGACGTTCACCGCGGGGCGGGGGGCGTCTTGAGCCGGCAGGGTTGGGGCTGCGCCGCCAAGCGCAACCACCGCACAAAGGGCGCGCAGGTTTGGGGTCAAGCCGACGGTTTGACGAATTTCAACGTCATGCGGTCGCTTTCCCCTAAGGCGGAGAACGCGCCGTCCGGATCGCCGAACGCCAAAGTGGGCGGCAAGGTCCACACACCGCGCGCCCAACTGGCGGGATCTTTCGGGTTCGCGTTGATTTCGCTGGTCCCGGCGAGTTCGAAGCCCGCCGCTTCAAAGCGCGCAATTACGTCGGATTGTTTGAGGTATCCGCGCGTGCCGTCGGTGGCCAGGGTGGTGGACTCAGGGGCGCGGTGTTGCACCACCCCGAACACGCCGCCGGGCTTGAGGGCCGCGAACGCTTCGGCGATGGCGGCGTCGAGCTTGTCACGTTGGGCCAAGCCGTGCAGACCGCGGAAGGCCAGCACCATGTCCGCCGCGCCGGGCTCGAACTGGGTCTCCGCAGCAAGCCCGAGAACGGCGTCGACGTCGCCGGCGCCCTCGAGGATTTGCGTCTCAACGGCGCTCTTAAACTGCTCCGGCCACTGATTGCGCCGGGCGATCCGGTCGGGATTTCCGGCGAAATACGCCTCGCCTGACCAATTCGCGCCAATATAGCGCCCGTTTTCGATCAACGCGGGCGCCAGGATGCGGGTATACCATCCACCGCCCGGACCCCATTCAATCACGGTCATGTCGGGGGAGAAGCCGAAAAACGCCAAGGTTTCAGCGGGATGGCGGAATTCATCCCGAACCCGATCCTCGTCCCGGCGTGCATGGTCGACAATCTTCGTCAGCGCGGTCGTCCCTGCGTCGATGTCGTCGGACGCAGCCCGCGCCGTTGGCCCTGGCCCAACCGCCGCTAACGCCGACAAACCGACGCCCGCCGCTATAACCCAATTCCGCATTCGCCTGCCTCCGTTTCGACCGCAAGGGTGAGATCGATGGGTGTCCCTAACCCGTAGGCTTGACGAACTTCAAGGTCATTCGGTCGCTTTCCCCGATTGTTTGATAGGGCGTGGTGTCGAATGCGGGGTCGGGCTCGGCGTCGCGGGGTGCGGTGCGCAGCACTGGCGGCAAAGTCCAAACGCCGAACGGGTGATCTGCGGTGTCCGCTGGGTTGGCGTTGACCTCGCTTGCGGCCTCAAACACGAAACCGGCTTCTTCAGCAATCAGTCGAACGTAACGCTGCGGGGCGTATCCTGAGGCCGCGGCGAGATCGAAATCCGCATCCGGCGCGGCGCGGTGTTCGACCACCCCTAAGACGCCGCCCGGCTTGAGGGCTGTGAACAGAGCGGCCATCATCTCGTCGGCGTATCCCCCAGCCATCCAATTGTGGACATTGCGGAAAGTGACCACCACGTCGACGCTGTTCGGTTCAACGGGGGCCAACGCGTCCGGTCCCAGACCGACATGGCGAGTGTCGCCGTAAAGGGCGGTGTTGGAAAAATCATCTACGAACTGTGCGTGGCGTTGCGCGGCGACCGCGCTGGCCGAGGGATCAAAGCTTGCCGCGATCAATTGCCCGCCCCCAGAGGCCAGATACGGCGCCAGGATCTGAGTGTACCACCCCGCACCCGGCCAGACCTCCATCACCGTTTGGTTCGCCTCAACGCCAAAAAACGTCAAAGTTTGTTCCGGATGGCGGAAGGGGTCACGCGCCCGGTCCGCCTCCGACCGCCATTCCCCCGCCACAGCCTCCGCAAGGCTAGCGACCCGGGGGACCTCCGACGGCGCTGGTGTTGAGGATGTGGCGGAAGCGGTTTCCGCCGGCTGGGTTTCAGACGTCGGAGCCTCGGATGGCCCGGCCTCGCAGGCGTTCGCCGCCAAAATCGCGCCCAGGGCCAAAACTGTTTTGGGCGTCGACCGCCCGCCGCCGCTAACTCGAGACATGTACGCTCTCACCGTCACAAAACTACAACAGATCAAGGAACGACGCCTCTACACCACGAAAACGCGTCCGGCAATCGTCCCGCCCCTCTTGCGACCCCGCTAAGCCGTTCCTAATTCCTCCGATGAAGACGACAGCTTTCTGGGTCTTCGACGAAAGCCGCGCCCGTATTCGGGGCGGTCGCAATAGTGAAAAAGTTGTCGCTTCAAAAGGAGGACAGAGTATGCGTAGTTTTGATATGACGCCCCTTTATCGAACGATCGTCGGTTTCGACCGTTTGGCCGATTTAATCGACGAAGCCGCAAAGCAAGATCCTGCTGGCGGTGGTTTCCCTCCCTATAATATTGAGCAGCACGGCGAAAATGCCTACCGCATCGATCTTGCGGTTGCCGGGTTTAGCCCAGAGGAACTCGCGATCGAAGTGCGTGACGCGACGTTGATCATCGCTGGCAAGAAAACGCCGCGCGAAGATGATGTGCGGTTCGTACACCGCGGCATCGCCGAACGCGCCTTTGAACGGCGGTTCCGCTTAGCGGATCATGTCGTCGTGCGCGACGCGCGTCTGGCGAACGGTTTGCTGCAGATTGATCTGGAACGGGAAATTCCCGAGGCGTTGAAGCCGCGCCGGATCGCAATCAGCACAGATGACAGCCGCGACGCGATCGCCAAACCGCCTCAGGCGGCGAACACGCAAACCGCGGCGTAACCGGAACCCGGGCTAACGCCCGGGTCTCAGTACGCTCTCAACCTGCTTCCCAAGTCCCTGTTAAGGCGCGTCGATCCTCCGGCGCGCCTTTTTTGTCGCGCCAGCGGTGAAGCGCTGCAGGTTAGGGTTCGCTTTCGGCGACGAAGCGATCAACCCAGCCGGCCGCCGTCATGGCGCGGGCTAGCGCGCCGCCGGGGGCGACCCGAACCCGGGTTAACCCTTGCGCGCCCAGGGCGTCGAGCGCGGCGCCCCAATCGGCGTCGGGCGCCAAGTCCAAATCCGCATCATAGGTCGAGGGGTCGGGATCGATCGCCACCAGCGGTCGCCCGGTCGCCACCCGCGTGAAGAAGCCGGCGTTTAACCGCTGGGCTTCAAGTTCGCGCAGACCAATCTCCACAACCACCCCGGCCGCCCGCAAGTGTTCAATCCCGCGGCCGTCGACCTTTGGGAACGGATCGCGACAGGCGATCAAGACGCTCGCGACCTGCGCTGCGCTGAGCGCTTCGGCGCAGGGCGGGGTGACCCCGTGGTGGGCGCAAGGCTCTAGCGTCACATAAACATCTGCGCCCTTAGCGGCCGCCCCCGCCTCCGCCAGCGCTTGGGTCTCCGCATGCGGGCGGCCCCCCGGTGCGGTGGCGGCCTCGGCGATGATTGTGGCGCCATGGGCGATCACGCACCCCACCGCTGGATTGGGCGCAACATGGCCTAAGCGCATGCGCGCAAGCGCCAAAGCTCGGTCCATCAAAGCGGGGTGGGGCGGTTTCACGGCTCCGGCGGCAGCGTTTGCGCGCGTTCGGCGTCGAGATAGCGTGCACCACACGGTTTGAGGTCGCTTGAGAGCTCAATGCGCAGTGGATTGCCCGTTGGGATCTCCAGCTCCGTAATCGCGGCCTCATCGACATCGTAAAGGTGCTTAACGAGCGCGCGCAGCGAATTGCCATGGGCGGAAACTATGACGTTCTGACCGGCTTTGAGCCGCGGCGCGATCTCCGCATCGAAATAGGGAACTGTGCGCGCCAGCGTCGTCGCCAGGGATTCCGTGTCGGGCAGCGCGTCCGCGGGCGCGTTGGCGTAGCGGGCGTCGAACCGGGCGTGGGCGGGGTCGTCGCGATCCATTGGCGGCGGCGGGGTGGCGTAGGATCGCCGCCAAATGTGGACCTGCTCCGCACCAAAGCGCTCAGCGGTTTCCGCCTTGTTAAGCCCCGTCAGCCCGCCATAATGACGTTCATTGAGCCGCCAATCTTTGATAACGGGCAACCAAACCCGGTCCATCTCCGTCAGTGCAATCCAAAGCGTGCGAACCGCGCGTTTGAGCACCGAGGCGTAGGCGATGTCGAACCGATCGCCGGTCGCGGCCAGCAACGCGCCCGCCCGGCGGGCCTCGGCTTCGCCCTCGGCGGTGAGATCCACATCCACCCAACCGGTGAAGCGGTTCTGCTGATTCCATACGCTTTGACCGTGGCGCACCACCGCGAGAACGGCCATGCTTGTCTCCTTTTTGCGAACCCAGGCGAGACGTCTTTGCGCTATAGGGCGGGCCGTCGCCAAGGTCGACCCCCTGGGTCGGTCGGAGAAAGGAACTCGATGACGCGCGCTTATGTGTTTTTTCCCGCGCTCTTGCTGCTTGCGGCCGGATTGATCGGTGTGTCGCTGCTTCCGGTTTGGCGTCCGGCGCCGCGCGGGGCGGTCGGGTTTGCCGAGCCGGGTCGGATCGACGTCTCCGGCCCGGCGCTGAACCGGTTGGAGATCGGCCCCGGCGCCGCTGTGAAGTTTGAAGGCCAAGGCGGGCGTCGCTCGGCGATCGCGAGCGCTTACACCCCACAAACGTCCGGGGCCACGCGCGAAAACGCGGCCTATCTGCCAGTCAGCGAGAGCGCGGCTTACCAACTCGCCGGCGCGCGCATCCGGATCCGCGTGCTCGCGCGGCCGGATCGTCGCCGCCCTACGGCGCGCTTCGCGTTAGGCTATCGGGCGGGGCCGGACGGCGTAGGCGGTTGGATGGATTTCGCGCCCGAGCCAGGGGCGGACTTTACCTGGTACGCCACCGAGTACGAGGTGCCTGCGCAACACGCCGAACGCGACACGCTTTCGGATTTCGTCGCCATTTGGGCGGATCAAGACGGGCTTGGCCGGGCGCTGGAGATCCGGGCGATCGTGGTGGAGCGTTTGGGATGAGCGACGAACGGACCCAAGCGCTCGACGCCGCCCGGGCGGCCTTACGCGCCGCCATTGCCGGGTTGGAGGCGGCGGCGGAGGCGTTGTCCGATGAATTCTTGCGTGCGGTCGACCAAATCGCCAACCTAGATGGCCGCTTAGCGGTGATGGGCGTGGGCAAAAGCGGCCATGTCGCGCGCAAGATCGCCGCCACCTTGGCCTCGACCGGGCAGCCCGCCTTCTTCCTGCATCCCACCGAAGCCAGTCATGGAGATTTGGGGCAGTTGCGCGCCGGTGACGGTGTTCTGGCTTTAAGCAAATCCGGCGAGACGCGTGAGTTGGCCGATGTGTTGGGCTATGCGCGCCGGTTCGGTTTACCGGTGATCGCCATGACCGCAACGGACGCCTCTCTCCTGGCCAAAGCCGCTGACGTCGTTTTGCGCTTGCCCGACGCGCCGGAGGCTTGCGCCGAAATCGACGCGCCAACCACCTCGACCACGGTGATGATGGCGCTAGGCGACGCGCTCGCCGCTGCGCTGCTTGATCGGAGGGGGTTCACACCGGAGGATTTCCGCGTGTTTCATCCCGGCGGCGCCTTAGGCGCGCGGCTGCTCACCGTTGGCGATTTAATGCACGCGGGCGCCGCTGCGCCGTTGATTGGCGCGGACGCGCGCATGGATGAAGCGCTTTTGGTCATGACTGAGAAACGCCTCGGATGTGTCGGCGTTGTGGCCCAAGACCGTTTGGTCGGGGTGATCACCGATGGGGATCTCCGCCGACGCATGGGGGCGGAGCTTTTGCAGACGCCCGTGCGTTCGGTCATGACGGCGAACCCACACACCATTGCGGCGAACGCGCTGGCCGGGGAGGCGCTCAAGCGGATGAATGACGCCCAGATAACGGTTCTGTTCGTGCTCGACGCTGACGCCTCGCCGATCGGCGCGCTGCACATCCACGATTGTTTGCGCGCGGGCGTGGCTTGAGCGCGGACGATTGCCCCGATCCCCGGCGCGGTCTACACGAACCTCATCCGTTTTTCAGCCGCCCCAGCGAGGCCCGATGAAACCGCGCGCGGATCTGCACCCGAACACCTACGCCTTTGAAACCGAACCTTTGGTCAAGCCGACCGGCTTTCGAGAATACGACGCGCGATGGTGGTTTGGCGCGCCGGGGTCCGACAAAGCGCCGGAACTGAACCTGTTAGGCGTCCAGGCCTTAGGTCTCGGCCTGGCCGAGGTGATGAGCGAATTGGGCGTCGCGCCAAAAATCGTCGTCGGGCACGATTTCCGGTCCTACTCCCAAGCCATTAAACAAGCGCTGTGCGTCGGGCTGATGAATGGCGGCGTCGTGGTTCCCGATATCGGTCTCGCGCTTTCGCCGATGGCGTATTTCGCGCAATTCGCGCTCGACGCGCCAGGGGTGGCCATGGTCACCGCCAGCCATAACGAGAACGGCTGGACCGGGGTCAAGATGGGCGTTGAGCCGCCTTTGACCTTTGGCCCCGAAGAAATGAGCCGGCTGAAAACGATCGTGCTGGGCGGGTTGGGCCGGCCGCGCCCGGGCGGTGGCTATGTGCCAGAACCCGATGTGGCCGCACGCTATATCGCCGACCTCACCCAAGGGGAAAAGCTCTCAAGGCCGTTCAAGGTGGTGGCCGCGTGCGGCAATGGCACCGCCGGCGCGTTCGCGCCGAAAGTGCTCGAAGCGATCGGGGCCGACGTTATTCCGATGGATTGTGCGCTCGACCACACCTTCCCGCGCTACAATCCCAATCCCGAAGATCTCGCCATGTTGCATGCGCTGCGCGACGAGGTGTTGGCGAACAAGGCGGATCTCGGCTTAGCGTTTGACGGGGACGGCGACCGGTGCGGCGTGGTGGACAATACCGGTGAGGAGATTTTCGCCGACAAAGTGGGCGTTTTGCTAGCGCGAGACTTTGCGGCCCAGCATCCGCAAGCTGTCTTTGTCGTCGACGTGAAATCAACGGGCCTTTACAACACCGATCCCGTTCTCAAGGATCTCGGTGCAACGACCGAATACTATAAAACGGGACATAGCTATATCAAACGTCGGACCCAAGAACTGGGCGCGCTGGCGGGGTTTGAGAAATCCGGGCACTATTTCTTCCAAGCGCCCATCGGACGGGGTTATGACGACGGCTTGCTCTCGGGTATTGCGGTGTTGCGCATGCTCGATCGGGCCGAGGGCAAGACGGTCGCCGATTTGCGGAAAAGCCTGCCGAAGACATGGTCGAGCCCAACCATGTCGCCCTATTGTGCGGATGAAGAGAAATACGCCGTCGTCGATCGGATCGTCGCGGATTATGAGGCCAAGGCTGCGCGCGGCGACCGTATTCTCGATCAGGCGATCGCCTCGGTGGTTACGGTCAATGGTGTGCGGTTTACGCTGGAGAACGGCGCTTGGGGCCTTATCCGGGCGAGTTCGAACACACCTAATTTGGTGGTCGTCGTGGAGAGCCCGAATTCGGCGGATGAGATGATCGCCTTGTTCGGACACATAAAAACCCAGCTCGGCAAGCACGCGGAAATCGGCGCGTTCGATCAAGAATTATCCGCCGCCTGAGGCCTAAGGAGTTTCCGTTATGCGTGTCGCCATGATCGGTTCGGGCTATGTGGGTCTGGTCTCGGGCGCCTGTTTCGCCGATTTCGGCCATCACGTGACCTGTGTGGATAATGACGAGGCGAAGATCGCCACCCTGCTCGACGGGGGCGTGCCGATTTACGAGCCGGGGTTGGAGCTTCTCGTCGCTCAGAATGTGCGCGGCGGTCGGCTGTCCTTCGCCACGGACTTGACCGAAGCGGTGCGAAACGCCGAGGCGGTGTTTATCGCCGTCGGTACGCCGAGCCGGCGCGGGGACGGCTTCGCGGACCTTAGCTATGTCTATGCGGCGTCGAAGGAAATCGCCCACGCCATGGACTGGTTCACCGTGGTCGTCACCAAATCCACCGTGCCCGTGGGCACCGGTGACGAGGTGGAGCGCATCATCCGCGAGGCCCGGCCCGATGGCGACTTCGCGGTGGTCTCGAACCCGGAATTCTTGCGCGAAGGCGCAGCGATCAATGATTTCAAACGGCCCGATCGGGTGGTGGTGGGCAGCGAAGACCCCCGCGCCTCAGCCGTGATGCGCGAGCTTTATCGTCCACTCTACCTTAATGAGACGCCGATCGTGTTCACCACGCGGCGCACCTCGGAGCTGATCAAATACGCCGCCAACGCGTTTCTGGCGACCAAGATTACCTTCATCAATGAAATGGCGGACCTTTGCGAAAAAGTCGGTGGCAATGTTCAAGAAGTCGCCCGCGGCATCGGGCTCGATAACCGGATCGGCAGGAAATTCCTCAATGCGGGGCCTGGCTTTGGCGGCTCGTGCTTTCCCAAGGACACGCTGGCGCTGACCCGCACCGCCCAAGAGGCCCACGCGCCCCTGCATATTGTGGAAACCGTGGTGCGGGTGAATGACCAGCGCAAAAAGGCCATGGCGCGCAAGATCATCGCCGCTGTGGGTGGAGATGTGTCGGGCAAGACCATCGCGCTCTTAGGTCTCGCGTTCAAACCCAACACCGATGACATGCGCGACGCCCCTAGCCTGGACATTGCGCCCGCCCTGCTGGCCGCGGGGGCCAAAGTGCGCGGGTTTGATCCCGAAAGCATGAGCGAAGCGCGCCATTTGCTCCATGGGGTGGAGTTCGCGGAGGACCCCTATGCGTGCCTCGAGGGTGCGGACGCGGTGGCCATCGTCACCGAATGGGACCAGTTCCGCGCATTAGACCTCGACCGGGTGAAAGCGGCGCTGACCCAGCCGGTCGTGATCGATTTGCGCAACATTTACGATCCTGCGGAGATGCGCGCGCGCGGCTTCACCTATGAAAGCGTGGGGCGAAGCTAAACAAAGCGCAACCCGGTTGACTGGCCGGGATACGGCGTGCATCGCTGGCGCGGTGGAGGGGAGACCGCGCGCCATGTCAAACGCCTTGATCGCCCTGGCGGATATTATCGCGCAAGAAATCAGCGCGCATCCAGAGCTCGAAGAGGTCGCGCCGAGTGAACTTTGCGGCATGCGCGCGGCGCTTAAGCATATAGAGATCGGCAATGGTCACGAGCCTGGCAGGCGTGAAAAAGCTTATGCGGACGCGCTGGCATGCGCGCCCGATCCCGCAGACTTTACGGTTCAATTCGAGCGCGGCGGAATATGGTTGTTAGGCGCTATCCACGCCCTTCGCGCCGAACTCAAAACGTTTGACCCGGTTCTCGCCGAGCGTCGCGCAGCCTTAGAACGGCTCGATCGGTTCTCTGACGAATTGGAGGCTCTCAAAATCGACGCCGACGCTTTAGGGAAAAATTTCGACACCGGTCGCGTCGAAGTTTCGATTGATACGCTTGCTCTATTAATAACCCACACGAAACCGCGCGAAGTCCGAATTGTTTTCAACGCTTTCGGTGACCTTGTGGATGTCGCCCAAGTGTGTTTGACGGCCGTCACCGATCCGCGGCTCCATCAAGGCGTCAAGAAGAGCTGGTCAGCATTTCGCCAAGCTGGTCAAAAAGGCGTGGCGTTTTTAAAAAGGGCGGCGGACGAATTTCGCGGCACAGCCGACGAACGCGAGCAACTCAAGCGAGACTTGGCGGAGTTTCGGAGCATTCTGTCAGTTCTTGACGTTGGGTCGAAAACACGTCCGGGCGCGCCGCCTAACGCCCCGGCGCCGCCAGTGAGCGAACCGCATCAGGACCCTGCTGATACGCCCCCTGCGCCGCCAGAGCGAGAGGTCGCGCTTGACCCGCGTCCTGAAGGCCCTGCAAGGCCCAACTCAGCCGTGGCGACGGCCCAAGCGCGTGCTGCGATTCTGCGTGGCGAACGGCCCGAGACGGCGCTTCTGTCCCAGATATCAGAAATCTCCTTTGCGCACACGGCGCTACAGGATTTGACAAATGTCTCGGCGTTGCATGGCTTGCGAACGTTGAGCTTGGAAGCCAGTCAAATCATGACCCTAAAGCCGCTCAGCGCTCTCGATGGTTTGGAATTCCTAGACCTGCGAAACACGGCGATTGCCGACTTAACCCCTTTAGCTGGGTTAAAGCGTTTGAGATCGCTTAATCTGTCGAACACCGGCGTCACGGACCTCGCTCCGCTTGCCGGCCTAGATCGCCTTCAGACACTCTGGCTGGCGGGAACCTTGATCTCTGACTTGTCGCCTTTATCAGAGCTCAAAGCGTTGGATCGGTTATGGCTGCGTGGCGCCGCCGTCGACGACCTCAGACCCGTCGCTCATGTCACCGAATTGTTTGGGGCGACACCGACGGCTTATCGGACGATTGGACGTGACGCTCGCGGTCGAGCCCCGTCCAATCGAGAAAACGCCTCCTAAGCCGCCTCTGTGACCACCGCGCAGAGATCGTCGACGACAGAGGCTGCGAGGTGTTCGTCCTCCGCTTCCGCCATGACGCGCACCACCGGTTCGGTGCCGGATTTGCGGATCACCAATCGGCCGCGATTGCCCAACCGCCGTTCGGCGTCGGTGACGGCCGCTTTCACCGGCTCGGCGTCGAGGGGGTTTGCGCCCGAGAAGCGGACGTTTTTCAGTACTTGCGGCGCAGGCTCGAAGACCGAGAGCACCTCGCTCGCCGGCTTGCCGGTTTCCACCAAGCACGCCAAGGCTTGGAGGGCGGCGATCAGTCCGTCCCCTGTGGTCGAGAAGTCGGAAAGCACCAAATGGCCTGAGGGCTCCCCGCCGACGTTAAAACCATGCGCGCGCATATGCTCGACCACATATCGGTCGCCCACTTGGGTGCGCGCCAGCGCCAGGCCGATGCCCGAGAGAAACCGCTCCAACCCCAGATTCGACATGATGGTGGAGACCACGCCCGTGTGGCGGAGTTTCTCGCTCCGCCGCCAGGACTGCGCGATCAAAGCCAGGATTTGGTCGCCGTCGATGATCCGGCCCTTCTCGTCGCACAGGATCAGCCGGTCGGCGTCACCGTCCAGCGCGATACCAAGATCGGCGCGGTATTCGCGCACCTTCTCCGCCATCAGGCTGGTGTGGGTGGAGCCGCATTCGAGATTGATGTTGAGCCCGTTCGGCGACACGCCCACGGGGATCACCTCGGCGCCCAATTCGAAGAGCGCCGTGGGGGCTATTTTATAGGCCGCGCCATTGGCGCAATCGATCACCACCCGAAGCCCGTTTAACGTCAATTGGCGGGGAAAGGCGGCCTTGACGATTTCGATATAGCGCGCCTGGGCGTCGTCGATCCGTTTGACCCGACCGAGCTTGGCTGGCGCGGCGAGGCCGGACTGCAGGTCTTGATCCATAAGCGCTTCGATTTCCAGCTCCACATCGTCGGCGAGCTTATAGCCGTCCGCGCCGAAGAGCTTGATGCCATTATACTCGTAAGCGTTATGCGAGGCGGTGATCATCACGCCAATGTCGGCGCGCAAAGACCGCGTCATCATCGCCACCGCCGGGGTGGGCAAGGGGCCAAACAGCCGGACGTCCATGCCCGCGGACGTGAACCCCGCCACCAAAGCCGGCTCGAGCATATAGCCTGAAAGCCGGGTGTCTTTGCCGATCACGACCAAATGCCGGCGTTGGCCGCCATTGCGCAGCCTCTTCGCCGCCGCCAAGCCCAGCCGCAGCGCGACCTCCGCGGTCATGGGTGCGGTGTTCGCCAAGCCGCGCACGCCATCGGCGCCGAAATATTTCTTCGCCATCGCCTCGCCTCTAAACGGTCGTCAGCGCCCCAGACTCGCCCGACAATTTAGGCAAAGGCGTGTTCATACTTGATGAACGCAAACCTAGGGAAGAAGCTGCCTGCCATAGAATGGGCTGAGTCGCGGCGCGTGATCGCCCGGTGGCCACAGCGCCCCTGAGGAGACGAGCATGTGCGGGATCATTGGCATCGCCGGGCGCGCCCCGGTCGCGGAGCGTCTGGTGGAAAGCCTCCGGCGGCTGGAATATCGCGGCTATGACAGCGCCGGCATCGCGGTGCAGACGGCCCAGGGTCTGGACCGGCGGCGCGCGGCGGGCAAGCTGCGCGCCTTGGAAACGCTGCTTGAGCAGGACCCGATCGAGGGGACCAGCGGCATCGGCCACACCCGCTGGGCCACCCATGGCGCGGCCACGGAAACGAACGCCCACCCCCACAGCGCCGGCCAAGTCACCCTGATCCATAACGGCATTATCGAGAATTATCGCGAGCTGAAGGAGAGTCTGGAGGCCCAAGGGCGTCGTTTCGAAACCGAAACGGACACCGAAGCGGTCGCCCACCTCATCGACGCGAATTTGGCCGCGGGGCTGGCGCCGCAGGACGCCGTCTCTGAAGCGCTAAAGAAACTCGACGGCGCCTTTGCGCTCGCCATTCTCATCGCCTCCGCGCCGGGGACTGTGTTCGCCGCTCGCCGGGGCAGCCCGTTGGTGCTTGGGTTTGGCGAGGGCGAGACGTATCTGGGCTCCGACGCCATCGCCTTAGCTCCGCTCACCCATCGGGTCGCCTATCTGGAGGAGGGCGATTGGGCGGTGCTGACCCCCGATGGGGCAACCCTTTACGACGCGGACGGGCGACGGGTGGAGCGCGATGAGGTGCGCGTCCAAGCTGGTTACGCGCTCGCCGAGCGGGGCAATTACCGCCATTTCATGGAGAAAGAGATCCATGAGCAGCCCGAAGTCGTCGGCCGCACCCTGGCGGCTTATGTCGATCCCTTGCGGTTGACGGTCACCGCCCCCGAAGGCGTCGATTTCGCTAACCTTTCCCGTCTGACCATTGCCGCGTGTGGCACGGCGGCGTTGGCGGGCCGGATCGCGAAATACTGGTTCGAGCGGTTAGCCGGGTTGCCGGTGGATGTGGAGGCGGCCTCAGAGTTCCGCTATCGCGACCCCGTGCTCGACCCGAGTGCGCTGGGCCTGGTGATTTCCCAATCCGGGGAGACCGCGGACACCCTCACCGCGCTGCGCTATTTTAAGGCGCAAGGGTTGCAGACCGCAGCGATCGTCAACGCCCCACAATCCAGCATGGCGCGGGAGGCGGATGTGGTCGCGCCCACCTTGGCCGGCCCGGAAATCGGCGTAGCGTCCACGAAAGCCTTCACCTGCCAACTTGCGGTGTTGGCGGCTATGGCCGTGGCGGCGGGGCGCGCGCGCGGGGCCATGTCCCGGGACACCGAGATTCGGCTGGCGCGGGTGCTGTTGGAAACCCCACGGCTGCTCAGCGACGCCTTAGGCTGCGAGGATCAAGTGCGCGCGCTCGCCCATGATTTGGCCAAGGCGCGCGACGTGCTCTATGTCGGGCGCGGAGCGTACTACCCGTTAGCGCTGGAAGGCGCGCTTAAGCTCAAGGAAATCAGCTATATCCATGCGGAAGGGTTTGCCGCGGGCGAACTGAAGCATGGGCCCATCGCGCTCATTGACGAGGAGACGCCGGTCATCGTGCTTGCGCCCTATGACGCGGTGTTCGAGAAGACGGCGTCGAACCTGCAGGAGGCTGTGGCGCGCGGCGCCCGCGCAATTTTAATTTCCGACGCCACGGGGTTGCAATTGGCGGGCGGCGACGCTGCCGCGACCTTGGAAGGGCCGCACGCGGATCCATTGATTGCGCCGATCGTCTACGCCGCCCCGATCCAATTGCTTGCCTATCACACGTCCTTGATCCGCGGGACGGACGTTGATCAACCGCGTAATCTGGCTAAGTCCGTCACCGTGGAGTAATTTGCGCACGCCATTGATTAACCGGGCTATCAATTTCCGATAGCGACGCTGATTCTGAGCGGAAAACTCACGAAAACCTGCGCTAATTTTTTCGGTCGCTCGAAAGTCCGTGAACTGATCACGCGGTCACCCCGAAAAGCTGTGTATCGACACCTCGTCGAGATGTGGATACACCGCCCATGCTGCACCCGCGGCATACTTGGAAATACTCGGAGGCTTGCATGGATCGGCTAGACCAGCTTGAGGCCCAAAGCATCTATATTTTTCGCGAAGCGTTTAACCGTTTGCCAAAAATTGCGATGTTGTGGTCATTAGGCAAAGATTCGAACGTGATGATTTGGCTGGCGAAGAAAGCCTTCTTGGGCCACATCCCGTTCCCCGTCGCGCACTTGGACACCGGTCTCGAATTCGACGAGACATACGCCTTCCGCGATAAATATTCGAAAGAATGGGGTCTCGATCTGATCGCGGACGCCTGCCCGCCGATCGAAGAGATTGACCCCACCTTGCCGGAAGCTAGCCGCTTGGCCGCCCGCAAGACCGCCGGCCTCAAACAGGCGCTCGAAAAATACGAGTTTAACGGTCTAATCTTGGGCATTCGCCGGGACGAGCAATCCATGCGCTCGAAAGAGCGGTTCTTCAGCCCGCGCGCGAAAGACGGGCGCTGGGAATATCATGACCAGCCGCCGGAGTTTTGGGACCAGTATAAGACTGATTATCCCGAAGGCGTGCACATCCGGATCCACCCGCTGCTGCAATGGACCGAGGTGGACATCTGGCGCTACATCAAGCGGGAGGAAATCCCGCTGGTTGAGCTGTATTTCGCCAAAGACGGCAAGCGCTACCGCTCGTTGGGCGAAAAAGGCATCACCCTGCCGATCGACTCCAACGCCTCGAACATCGACGAGATCATTGAGGAACTGGAAAACATCAAAACCGAAGAGCGCGCCGGCCGGGTCATGGACCATGACTCCGAAGACGCGTTCGAGCGCTTGCGCGCCGACGGCTACATGTAAGCCGGACGTCTGGAAAGGATCGCTCCCATGAACGCCATCGCTCCCGTCGCGGCGACCCGCGACATCATGCGTATCGTCATTGTCGGCCACGTCGACCACGGCAAGTCCACCCTTGTGGGCCGCATGTTCCACGACACCGACAGCTTGCCGGAGGGCAAGGTCGAAGCCATCCGCGAAATGTGCAAAAAGCGCGGCATGCCCTTTGAGTACGCTTTCCTCATGGACGCCATGCAGGCTGAGCGCGACCAAGGCATCACGATCGACACCAGCCAAATCTGGTTTAAGACCGATCACCGCGACTACGTCATCATCGACGCGCCCGGCCACACCGAATTCCTGAAAAACATGATCACCGGCGCCTCCCAAGCTGACGCCGCTTTGTTGGTCATCGATGCGGGCGAAGGCGTGCGCGAGCAGTCCCGCCGTCACGGCTATCTGCTGCACCTGATGGGCATTCGCCAGGTCGCCGTGGCCGTCAATAAGATGGATTTGGTGGATTATGAGGAAGAGCAGTTCCGCTTGATTAAGGAGGAATACAGCCACTACCTCTCCACCATCGGCGTGGAAGCGACCCATTTCGTACCCGTCTCCGCCCGCGAAGGCGATCTGATCGCTATGCGCACCAATGGCGAGGGCAAAGCGAACATGGACTGGTATGAAGGCCCGACGGTGGTGGACGCGTTGGACGGGTTCCAAGTCTCTGTCCCGCCCAAGCACAAGCCGCTGCGTATGATGGTCCAGGACGTCTATAAGTTTGACGACCGCCGCATCATCGCCGGCCGGATCGAATCGGGTCGCGTGCGTGTGGGCGACACCTTGTTGTTCTCGCCTGCGAACAAGACCTCCAAAGTCGCCTCGATCGAAAGCTGGCCGTCTGACAAAGAACAGCCCCAAGTCGCCGAAGCCGGCCAATCGGTGGGCTTTACGCTGACCGAGCAAATCTTTGTCGAACGCGGCAATGTGGTGTCGTTGGACGTGAACCCGCCGGTGGAAACCGACGTGTTCAAAGCCAAGGTGTTCTGGCTCGGCCGCGAGCCGCTTAAGCGCCACAAGACCTATAAAATCAAGATCGGCACCTCGGAAACCAGCTGCCAGATCCAAGAGATCGAGCGGATCGTGGACACGTCCGACCTCTCGCAAACCACCGCCGAGCAGGTGGAACGCAACCAGGTCGGCGAGGTGATCCTACGGTCCAAGCGCATGTTGGCTTTGGATGAGTTCATCGACAATCCGCGCACCGGCCGGTTCGTGATCGTCGATGATTATGACCTCGCGGGGGGCGGCATCATCTCGAGGGAAGGCTACGCCAACCAGCGCGACGTCACCACGCCGAAGTCGACCAACATCTACAAGATCGACACCACCGTGACCCGCGATCTGCGCGAGCGGCGCAATGGCCACAAAGGTGGCGTGTTGTGGCTCACGGGCCTCTCTGGCGCGGGCAAGTCCACCGTGGCGGTGGCGTTAGAGACCGCTTTGTTCGAACGCGGCTACGCTACTTTCGTGCTCGACGGCTACAATGTGCGCTATGGCTTGAACGCCAATCTGGGCTTCAGCCCAGAAGATCGGGCGGAGAACATCCGCCGGGTCGGTGAGGTCGCGGCGTTGTTCGCCCAGGCCGGGGTGATCGTGGTCAGCTCGTTCATTTCGCCCTACCGCTCGGATCGGGACCGCGCGCGCCAGTCCGTGGGCGACGAGTTCCATGAAATTTATGTGGCGACGCCGATCGAAGAATGCGAACGCCGCGACCCTAAGGGCTTGTATAAAAAGGCGCGTTCGGGTGAAATCAAAGAGTTTACCGGCGTCTCCGCTCCCTATGAGCCCCCTGAAGAAGCCGAATACGTCCTTCAAACCGCGGGCAAATCAGTCGACGCCTGTGTCGAAGAACTTCTAGGCTATGTGGGAGATCGGTTCCGGGTTTAACCGAACCGGCGAACAAGGCGCACTCTATGACGGATGCAATTTCACTCGACCGGCTCGTCGAAACCGCTTTGGCGGCCGGTCGGGTGATTTTGGATGTGCGCGACGGCGCGATGGCGGTGGAGCGGAAGTCGGACGACAGTCCGGTGACGCTGGCCGACCGGGCTGCGGAGCAACTGATCCTCCGCGAGTTGGAAACCATCGCACCGGGCCTGCCCGTTGTGGCGGAGGAGGCGGTCGCCGCCGGCCGTATTCCGAAAACCGAGGCGGACTTCATCTTGGTTGATCCGCTCGACGGCACCAAGGAGTTCGTGAAAGGCGGCCGGGACTTTACCGTCAATATCGGCGTGATCGTCCAAGGCGAACCCGTCATCGGGGTCGTCTACGCCCCCGCGAGCGGTCGGTTGTTCGCTGGCCGAAAGGGCGCGGGCGCCTGGCAGGCCGAAGTCGATTGCCGCGCCCAGTCCGCGGTGAAAACCACCTCACCGATCGCCGTTCGCCCCGCGCCCGCGGCTGGCTTCGCGGCGGTGGCCAGCAAGTCCCACCGAACGCCCGAGACGGACGCGTTTTTAGAGCGGTATAAGCTCAGCGAATTGGTGTCCGCGGGCTCATCCTTAAAGTTCTGCTTGTTGGCGGCCGGGGAGGCGGACCTCTACCCCCGTCTGGGCCGCACCATGGAATGGGACACCGCAGCGGGAGACGCCGTGCTGCGCGCGGCCGGCGGTCGAACCGTGACCCTGGACGGCGCCCGGCTGAGTTATGGCAAGCGTAACCAGGCCGAGGACGCGGATTTCGCCAACCCCTGGTTCGTCGCGCTCGGCCAAGCGCCGTTGATCGACGCCGAAGGTCGCGTGCTTTAGTCTCCAACCAAAGCGATTGCGGCCGCGCTTAGCTGGACGTGTCCGCCGTCGGGCAAGCGCAAGCCCAGAAAGTCGCCATTGCCCTGAACCATAGGCTTAGGCTGGAAGTCGAACGCCAACGCGGTGAGGTTTGGGCCCACGCCGAAGCGGCGCCAGCCGGAGGCGCCGACGTCGTTGGTGGAGTAGCCCAGTTCGATTACGGTCGAAACGTCCGCTCGGGCCACGACCCACACGCGGATGAGCTTGCCGCTCGCCGCCGCCTCCACTGCGTCCGGCAACCGCCAACCAAAGCCGCCCGCAAAGGCGCCCTGACAAGCCGTCTCCATAGGGCCGCTCTGAAGCTGGACGCCGTCCATTTGAGCCTCCAGCTGGCCGTCTGCGGGCTGAGAGACCCGTTCCAAGGCGTCTGCGCCGCTGAACGCAAAAACGAACGCCTCCGGCCCCCAGGGCGGCGCAGCCGGGTCAAATGCGGCGCTCGGGTCGGCTTCAGAATCCATTGCGTCCAGCACGGTCTCCAACGGTCCCTCCATGCGGACCCGGCCAGCGTCGAGCCAAACCGCGCGGTCGCAGACCTCGCGCAAAAGCCGACGTTGGTGGCTGGCCAGCACGACGACGCCCGCCCGCTCGACCAGCGCGCGCATGCGCGCTTCGGCCTTCTTGCGGAACGCGGCGTCGCCCGCCCCAATCCATTCGTCGATCAACAAGATGTCCGGATCAAACGCAGTCGCCATCGCGAAAACCAACCGCATGGCCATGCCTTGGGAATAGATGCGAACCGGTAGGTCCAGAAACGGTCCCAAGTCGGCGAACTCGGCGATGGCGTCGATGCGTGCGCGCGCCTCCGCCCAGCTGAGCCCCGCTAAAAGGCCGCGCAGAAAGATATTGCGCCGGCCCGTGGCTTCTTTGCGCAAGCCCATGGAAATGTTGAACAGGGCTGCGGCGCGACCGTCGATGTGAACCGCGCCGCGATCGGGAATCAGCACCCCGGCAAGCACGCGCAACAGGGTGGACTTGCCCGAACCGTTGCGACCGACCAGGGCCACTCGGTCGCCAGCATTGAACGATAGGCTGACCGCGCGCAGGGCAGCAACGCCGAGCCCGCCGCCCGGGCGCGTGGCAAGCGCGCCGCCGACCCCGTCGGGGGGCGCGGCAACCGCTGGGGTCCCGCCCGCCACCGGAAACAGCACATCGACATCGGAAACCGCCACCCGCGCCATGCTCAGAGCCAATACGCCAATCGCGGCCGGCTCAGCGCGAAGGCGATCCAAGCCGCAATCCCGCCGGTTACGCCCAGCGCGGCCATCACCATCAAGCTTTCGGTCGGCGGAGCGGCCATCGGGTCCAGGATCGGACCGCGCACCACCTCCAAGGCGTGGGCGAACGGGTTCCACCAAACATAGTCGCCCAACCGGCCCATTTGTTCGGGCAGCCAGACGATCGGGGTGAGAAAGAACGTCACCCTCAGCGCGGTGTTCAGCAAATGCGCGAGATCGCGCCACCGCGCGGCCAAAGCGCCGGCGAGAAACTGCACCCAAAGCGCGTTGAGCAGGACTAAGGTGGCGCCCAGGAACGCCCACGGCGCACCGGCTTGGGGCGTCACGCCGACGATCGCCATCAGCGCGACCACCACGCCGCCGGTCAGCGCCGCGCTGAAACTGAGCCGCGCCACGCCGGCGAAAACGAACACGCTGATCGGCAGACGGGCGCCCTTGATCCAGGGTTCGGCGTTGACGAACGCCATAGCGCCTTCTGAAACCGCGCCTTGGGCGAATTGCCAGACCCAGAAACCCAAAGCGACATGGGCTGCGAAATAACGGGCGTCCGCGGTCGATAACGCGCCGAACACCAGCGTTTTCACGCCGACGAACAAGGCGAAGGACACCGCAATCCACGCCACGCCCAATACGGTGCGCTTATAGATTTGCCGTAAGTCTTCCTGGGCGAAGGCCAGCCATATGCGCCAAGCACGAAGCCCCTCGGCGATATCGCGGCGTGCGGCGTCCAGTTTGCGCGCGACGTCTGCGTCCCCGCTCATACCGTCGCCAGGACCGCCCTTAACGCTAGCCGGTTCACACCAAGAGGGCGGAGGTGAGTTTGACTTTTCCGCCCGGGGGTGCGCTGACGTGCAATTCGGCGACATGGGCGGCGGCCACTCCTCGGGGGGCGGGAACAAACACATCCGCGCCGCCGGGAATGGCTGGGCCGACGACCCCGTCGGTCATGACCCGAAGGCTGACGCCGGCTAAATCGGGTCCGCCCAACCGGGCGCGGACGCCCGATTTCGTCCGAGCATCGTAATGGGTTAGCGGCAAACGCGCCTGACCATGCAGACGGCCTGAGGCGTCCACCCCATAGATCGGCCCGCCGTTCCATTGCAGCCCAACCGACTGGCGCGCGGTGCGCAAGTGCGCGCCGAACGGGGTGTAGGTCTCCACATGATGCAGGATCACGCCGAGCAGCGATTTCAACGTGTCGATCGGCCGACCGGCGCGGGCGAGGATCCGGCGGATCTCCAACATGCGCGCGGGCTCGATCGACGCGGTTTTCGTGCCCGGCGCCCAGGTCACCGCTGAGAACACCTGGGGCAAATAGCGAAACCGTGCGCCGCTTTCCGCCAGGCGCAGCCACAGCTCCCAATCCATGACGTAATGCCACCGCGCATCCACGCCGCCGGCGCGTTCCAGCGCGCGCCGCCGCACAAAGCAGGAGGGTTGCGAAATCACGCAGCTCCGGGTGAGCTCAGCCAAGTCATGCCCGACAACTGGATGATAGCCCCGCGCGGCGCCGTCGGGGCCGACAATAACGCTTTGACCATAGACGACGTCGACGTTCGGATCGGACTCAAACGCCGACGCCACGGTGCGCAGCGCGTCCGGATAAAGCCAATCGTCCGCATTCAACCAGGCGTAAATATCCGCGTCCAAGCGCGCCCAGCCATCTCGGATCGCCGCGGCTTGACCAGCGTCCGGGCCGTGGCGGCGCACGGTGATCAGTTCGGGGAACGCGTCCGCGAGCGCCGACACGCGTGGGTCGCCGCTGGCGTCCATCAAGGCCACCACCGGGCGGGGCCGTTGCGCCGCGAGCGACGCGAACACATCGGGCAACCGATCGCTCCACGCGCCCACCGGGGCCGCCACGGCGAACCGCGGACGGTTCGCCATCGGCTCGGGCGTCGGAGCGTCGGGCTCGCGGCGCACCGCGGCTAGAGAACCATCATAATGAGTCATGAGATACAAATCGGTCGCTAACGGATCGCTGCGAGGTGGTCAACGGCGCAAACGGACCCGCGTGCGCTGGACGATCGTCGTGAGCGCCTAAACCGCTCTCAGCCCCGTTGAGTGCTGACCGCCTCATTTCCGTCGCTCCCCTAAACCTAAGGACCAATGTCCTTGATCACCGCTCCGACCCCACGTAGGGCACATTAAGTCTGAGCCCTAGCTGAACGGCGACGTCCATCGCGACTCATCACCATGACCGACCCCACCGACATTTGTGTTATCATCGTGACGTATAACAGCGAAGCTTATTTGCCTCGGTGTTTGGCCGCGCTCAGCCGACAAACGCTTACCCAGTTTGATATCATCGTTTTCGATAACGCTTCGGAAATCACCCCCGATTCGCTTGGCGCTCCGCTGGTTGGCGTCCAATGGGTGCGGAGCGCGACCAACATCGGCTTTGCAGCCGCCAACAATGCGGCGGCTCGACTGACGACCTCGCCTTGGTTGGCGCTTTTGAACCCGGACGCGTTTCCCGAACCAGATTGGCTCGCCGAGTTAGTGAAGGCGCGAGATCGCTGGCCCGAGGTCAAGCTCTTCGGATCCACCCAGATCAATGCGGAGAACCCTGAGCGGCTCGACGGGGTTGGCGACGTCGCGCACGCATCCGGCCTGGTCTGGCGGGGCGGGTTTGGCGCGCCGGCGGCGACCACTTACTCAGACGCGGAAATCTTCAGCGCGTGCGGCGCCGCAGCCTTTGTTGAGCGCGAGACCTTCTTAGCGCTGGGCGGCTTTGACGAGGGTTTTTTCTGTTTTTGCGAAGATGTTGATCTCGGGTATCGCCTGCGCCGCCGTGGCGGCCGGGTCGTTCACGCGGGCGGCGCGGTGGTCGCCCATGTAGGGGGTGGTTCGGCGGGGCGGCGCTCGGCGTTCGCGACCCGGCTGGGCGCTCGCAACCGGTTGTGGACCTTCGTGAAAAACGCGCCCGGGCCGTTATTTTGGCTGATGGCGCCGGTTCATTTGATCGCCACGGTTCTGGTTGGATTGGTCGCCACAGGGCGCGGCTTGGGCGGACCCTATTGGTCCGGGGTGGCCGAAGCGATCCGCGCTTGGCCGCGGGTTTGGGCGCAGCGGGCGGCGGAGCGCCGCGCGGCGGTAGCCGATTGGCGCGTGCTCGGGGCCGCGCTTAATTGGTCGCCCTTGGCGCCGTTGCGGCGATCGTCCGATCGGCGACCCCTGACATAGGCGATGGTTTAGGCGGCGGGGTCGGCAAGGTCGCCTAAGCGCGCGACAACCGCCTCCGGGGTCACGGCGCTGAGCGGGCACCAGGCGCGGGTGCGCTCGAGATCCGCCAGCGCGACGGTCCAGCGCGAGGCGAACCGGCCCGCGCCGCGTTGGTCAAAGACGGCGGCGAAGTTCGGGTTCGCTTCGCCGGGCCCTAAATCGTGGCGCGCGCGGGGGATCAATCGCGGTTGCAGCCAAATTTTGCCCAGCGCGTCTTGCGCCGCGGCCATGTCTTCGACCGGATATTCGACGGTGACCCAGACGCCCTCGCGCAATAATCGGTCGGCGGCGTTTGCGACCTGAGCCCAATCGGTGATGCGGGTGTGCTCGAAATCAACACCCAAAGGCGTGGCGCCAAGCACGACGTGTCGCACGCCTTCACACGCATTTTTGATGCGCAAAACTTCATCCGTTGGGCGCGCGCCGACAACGAACAATGTCTCCAGCCCCCTCGCCGGGGAGGCGGCGTGTTCAACGCCGGTGAAATAAACGACCGTATCGGAATCCATAAACTATCCACTGCCGCCAATACTGGCGGTAAACCCATCATATAGCGTCAAATCGCGAAAAACGAGGATGATTTAAGTTACACCAGCGAATACAGGGTGAGTCGGCCGC
>JBHJGU010000094.1:0-12712 GCA_050331475.1 Maricaulaceae bacterium
CGCGCGGCCCCCCCCGGTGTCCAGGCCCCCCGGGGTGACCCGGGCCGAGCTTTTCGACAAACCTCCGGGCAACGGGGGTGTGGGTGTGCGGCCCCGCGCCCCCCGCGCGCGCCGCCGCCCGCTACGCCAATGAGGAAATGGGCTTTGAAGTGGTCGGCCTGGGCACCTATTCGCGCGAATTCGCTCGCGAGGTGCGTGCTGCGGCCAAAGAACTCGGCCTCGAAGCGCTGATCACCGACGATTATCTCGAAGTCGAAGCCGCCATCGCCGAGGCCGCACCCGAAATGGTGCTGGGCACCCAGATGGAGCGGCATATCGCCAAACGGTTGGGCCTGCCTTGCGCGGTGATCTCCGCGCCGGTGCACGTTCAAGACTTCCCCGCACGCTATTCCCCGGTCATGGGGTTCGAAGGCGGCAATGTGCTTTTCGACACCTTCGTGCATCCGCTGGTCATGGGGCTGGAAGAGCATTTGCTCGCCATGTTCCGCGAAGACTTCGAGTTCAATGACGAAGCGGGTCCGTCGCACCTGCGCGCCCATGCTCCGGCGGCGAAACCGCCGCCGAGCGAAGTAAAACCCGCTCCTGCGACTACTGCGACCAAAGACCCCGCCCCGGTGATTGACGTCGATGGTAGCTTAATTTGGACTCAAGACGCAGAATCCGAGTTGAAGAAAATCCCGTTCTTCGTACGCGGTAAGGTGCGTCGCAACACTGAAACCTTCGCCCGTGACGCTGGGGTGACGAACATTACTGTGGATACGCTTTATGATGCTAAAGCCCACTTTGCCAAGTGAGTCCGAAATAACCGAGGTGACGCCGGTGCGGGTGGTGATGCTCACGCTGGACCGGCACATGTCCGGGGAGGCGGAGCAAGCCCAAACCCTGTTGTCCCAGGGCGCGCCCGGTTTGGAGTTTGTGGTTCACGCAGCGACGGATTGGGGCGAAGGCGGCCCAGCGCTCGACGCCTGTCGCGCCGCCATCGCCACTGGCGATATCATTATCATTTCGATGCTGTTCATTGAGGAGCAGATCCAAGCGGTGCTCCCTGACCTCATGGCGCGGCGCGAAGCGTGCGACGCCATGGTGGGGATTCTCTCGGCTGGTGAAATCGTCAAGCTCACCAAGCTGGGCGATCTGCGTATGGACGCGCCGCAGAAGGGCCCCCTTGCGCTCTTGAAGCGGTTACGCGGATCCAAGAGCAAAAGCTCAAAAGCCTCGGGCGGCGCTGGCCAGATGGCGTTGCTCCGCCGGTTACCGAAAATCTTGAAATACATTCCCGGTAAGGCGCAGGATCTGCGCGCCTATTTCTTGACCATGCAGTATTATTTGTCCGGGTCTCAGGACAATGTGGTCAATCTGGTGCGCATGCTGGTCGACCGCTACGCCGCGGGTCCACGCGCGGACCTTAAAGGCAAGCTCACGGTCGAAGCGCCGATCGTCTATCCCGATGTGGGCCTTTACCATCCCCGGCTGCCCGGCCTGGGCGTGACCGAGGACGCGAATGCGGTGCGCGCGCTCAAGCCAAAGGCTAAGGCGACGGTCGGGTTGATCCTGCTGCGCTCTTATGTGCTTGCGCGCGATGCGGGCCATTATAACGGGGTGATCGAAGCGCTGGAGGCCCGCGGCCTTGCAGTTCTGCCAGTCTTCGCCAGCGGGCTCGACAGCCGGCCCGCTATCCAAGCCTATTTCACCGATAAGGGCCGTACGGTGGTGGACGCGGTGGTCTCGCTCACCGGCTTTTCGCTGGTCGGTGGGCCGGCCTACAACGACGCGCGCGCGGCGGAAGCCACGCTTAAGGCGCTCGATGTGCCCTATGTGTCCGCCTGCCCGGTGGAGTTCCAAAGCCTCGAACGCTGGGGCGCCTCCGAACAGGGCCTGATGCCGGTGGAAAGCACCATTATGGTGGCGATCCCCGAGCTCGACGGCGCCACCAACACCACCGTCTATGGCGGCCGGTCGGATGGCTGTGGCGGTCCCTGCCCAGGGTGTGAGCGTAAGTGCGTCTTCCCCAAAGAGGGCAATGCGCGGGCCATGCGCGCGTGTCCGGAGCGCGCCGAAGCGATCGCGGATCGGATCTCGGCTCTGGTGGACCTGCGCGCGGCCGACCGGGCCCATCGCAAGGTGGCGGTTGTGCTGTTTAATTTTCCCCCCAATGGCGGGGGCGCGGGCACGGCCGCCTTCCTCAGCGTTTATGAATCCCTCTTCAATACGCTGAAATCGTTGAAAGCTGAGGGCTACACGGTCGAGCTTCCCGAAAGCGCGGAGGCGCTTAAAACCGCGATCCTTAACGGGACCGCGGCGCAGTATGGCCAGGACGCCAATGTGTTGGTGCGCATTCCCACCGACGACCATGTGCGCCGGGAGCCGTATCTCGAAGAGATCGAGGCGCAATGGGGGCCCGCCCCGGGTCGGCAATTGACCGACGGCCGCTCGATCTTCGTGCTTGGGGTGCAGTGCGGTAATGTGCTGATCGGGCTGCAGCCGGGCTTCGGCTATGAAGGCGATCCTATGCGGCTCCTGTTTGAGTCGACCTTTACGCCCACCCATGCGTTCTCCGCCTTCTACCGCTATATCCGCGAGGACTTTGGCGCGGACGCGGTCATCCATTTCGGCACTCATGGCGCGTTGGAATTCATGCCGGGCAAACAGTCGGGCGTGAGCGGACGGTGCTGGCCGGACCGACTGATCGGCGATTTGCCGAACCTTTACCTCTACGCCGCGAACAACCCCTCCGAGGGTGCGCTAGCCAAGCGGCGCTCGAACGCCACGCTGATCAGCTATCTCACCCCACCGGTGGCCCATGCGGGGCTCTATCGGGAGCTGTTGGATCTAAAAGCGTCGATCGAGCGCTGGCGCGGCTTGAGCCCGGAGGCCTCGCTTGAGGACCGCCAGCAACTCTCTGAGCTGATCCAAACCCAGGCCGCCGCGATCGATCTCGTCGCGGAAACGCCGGCTTGGAACGGCCACGCCGAGCCAGAAATCGACGCCTTGCGTGATAAGCTTCTGGAGTGGGAAGGCGCGCTGATCCCCGAGGGCTTGCACGTCTTCGGTCAACCACCCTCCGAAGCTGCGCGCGCCGATCTCTTAAGCGCCATGGCGGAGGCGAATTACGGGCTCACCCTGCCCCTGACCGCCGCCCAAGCGTTAGTCCAAGGCCGCAGCCCCCAAGACGCGCTCGCCCGGGTCGGCCTCCCCCCCGAAGCGGCGACGATCGCGGCGCTCACCCAGCTTAAAGAGGTGGACGCCAAGCTGGCCCGGGACAACGAAACCGCTGCTCTGATCCACGCACTTGACGCCGGCTTCACCCCGCCCGCGCCCGGCGGCGATCTGTTGCGCACCCCCGAAGTGCTGCCCACGGGGCGGAATATTCACGGCTTTGATCCGTTCCGCATCCCCTCCGCCTTCGCGGTCAAAGACGGTTACGCCCAGGCCGAGCGCTTATTGGAGCGTCACCGAGCCGACCATGACGGGCGGCACCCGGAAACCCTCGCTATGGTGTTGTGGGGCGCGGATAACCTGAAATCCGAAGGCGGACCGATCGGTCAGGCGTTAGCGCTAATGGGGGCGGAGCCGCGGCTGGACAGTTATGGCCGGCTTTGCGGCGCCCAATTGATCCCGCTTGAGACCTTGGGGCGTCCGCGCATCGACGTCATCGCCACGCTTTCGGGCATTTTCCGCGACCTGCTGCCGCTTCAGACCCGCATGCTGGCCGAAGCCGCCTATCTGGCCGCCAGCGCGGAGGACGAGCCGGTCGAGCAAAACTTCGTACGCAAACACGCGCTCCAACGCATGGCCGAACAAGGCGTGGATTTGGAGACCGCCGCGTTGCGGGTGTTCTCCAACGCGGACGGCTCCTACGGCGCCAATGTCAATCAGATGATCGACGCAGGCTGCTGGACAGAAGAAGACGAACTCGCCGACGCTTATGAGTCGCGCAAATCCTTCGCCTATGGCCGCAAAGGTCCGCCACAGAAGCAAACCGAGCTGCTCAAGGCCGAGCTAGCCCATGTGGACGCCGCCTACCAAAACCTCGAATCCGTCGAGCTCGGCGTCACCACCATTGACCATTACTTCGACACCCTGGGCGGGGTCTCGCGCGCGGTGAAACGGGCGAAGGGCGAAGAGGCTCAAGTCTATATCGGCGACCAGACCACGTCTTCGGGCAAGGTGCGCACGCTGAACGAACAGGTCGCGCTAGAGACCCGCACCCGCACCCTCAATCCGAAATGGTATGAGGGCATGCTCAAGCACGGCTATGAAGGCGTGCGCCAGATCGAGGCCCAGGTGACCAATACGCTGGGCTGGTCGGCGACCACCGGCAAGGTGGACCCTTGGGTCTATCGCGATATAGCGCGAACCTTCGTGCTCGACGAAGCCATGCGCGAACGCATCGCCAAGCTAAACCCCAAAGCCTCCGCCAAACTCGCCAATCGGCTCATTGAAGCCCATGAGCGCGCCTATTGGTCGCCTGACGCCGAAACGCTGGAGGCGCTACGACAGGCGGGCGACGCGTTGGAAGACCGCCTTGAAGGCCTCGCCGAGGAGGCCGCCGCATGATCCCGCGCCCACACAAAATCGGAGGACGCCGATGACCCCGCTTGACCTACCCCGCGCCTTGCCCCGCCGCCCTGACGGCGAAGGCAGTGTGCAAGTCCAACAAGATCCGCGGGCGACCATAGATGGCGCCAAAGTCTTCGCCGTTTATGGCAAAGGCGGGATCGGCAAATCCACCACGTCGTCGAACCTGTCTGTGGCGTTTTCCAAGCTTGGCAAGCGCGTTTTGCAGATCGGTTGCGATCCAAAACACGACTCCACCTTCACGCTGACCAAGTCGTTGGTGCCCACGGTGATCGACGTGCTGGAGCAGGTCGACTTCCACACCGAAGAGCTCCGGCCCGAGGATTACATCTATGAGGGTTATAATGGGGTGATGTGCGTGGAGGCTGGGGGCCCGCCCGCAGGCACCGGCTGTGGGGGCTATGTGGTCGGCCAGACCGTCAAGCTCCTTAAAGAGCACCACCTTTTGGAAGACACCGATGTGGTGATCTTCGACGTGTTGGGCGATGTGGTTTGCGGCGGGTTCGCCGCGCCGCTTCAGCATGCCGAGCGCGCTGTGATCGTCACCGCGAATGATTTCGACTCGATCTTTGCTATGAACCGAATCGTGGCGGCCATCGGCGCGAAGTCGAAAAACTATGACGTGCGGCTCGCCGGCGTCATCGCCAATCGCTCCGAGAAAACCGACGAGATTGATCGGTTTAACGCGGAAACCGGGCTCAAGCGGCTCGCCCATTTCCCCGCGCTCGACGTCATTCGCCGCTCGCGGCTGAAAAAGCGCACTTTGTTTGAAATGGACCCCACCCCAGAGCTGGAGGCGGTTCAAAACGAATACCTCCAGCTTGCGGCCACGCTGTGGGCCGGGGTGGAGCCGTGCCAGTCCAAGCCCATGCGCGATCGCGATCTCTTTGACTTCTTGGGTTTCGACTGATGAGCGAGGCGACCTACCAGCGCCGCCGCGGCGAGCTGAAGACTTATTTTGACGCCACCGCGCTGAAAGCGTGGACGGCGATGACTTCGGACGCGCCGTTGAGCAAGATCCGCGCAACCGTGCGGATGGGCCGCGATCGCATGCGCGCGATCCTTCTGAGCTATTTGCCGCAGAACCTGATCGGCCGGCGCGTGCTCGCCGCCGGCTGCGGCCCGGGCCAATTGAGTTGGGAAGCGGCGGCGCGCGGCGCGGACGTGCTCGGCGTTGACCTTTCGCCGAAGTTGATCGCTTTGGCCGAAGAGCGCCGCCCCAAGACCGACAACTCCGCACGCGTGCGCTTCGCTTCTGGGGACATGCTCGACCCCCAACACGGCGTCTTCGACCATGTGGTCGCCATGGACAGCCTAATCCATTACGGGCTGGAGGATCTGGTCGGCGCGCTCGCCGCGCTGACCCCCCGCGCACGCCGCTCCATCGTTTTCACCCTCGCCCCGCGCACCCCCGCACTTTCGGTGATGCATGCGGTGGGCTCGGTGTTCCCGCGCGCGGACCGCGCTCCGGCGATCCGACCTGTCCGGCTTAAGGCTCTAATCCGCGTCATTGAGCGCAGCCCTGACTTCGCGGGTTGGTCCGTGGAACGAACCGAGCGCGTGCAAGCGGGTTTTTACACCTCCCAAGCCGTAGAGTTGGCCCGTCAATGACCTCTCAAGCTGAGCAACCGCCCTTTTGGGTCAAGCTGTTGCCGTTCGCCGACGCGGCGAGCGATGACTTGCCGTTGCCCCGGCTCTTACGCCTGTCGCTCTTCCAAATCTCCGTCGGGCTGGCCACCGTGCTGCTCACCGGGGCGCTCAACCGCGTCATGATTGTCGAGTTGAGCGTGCCCGCTTGGTTGGTGGCGCTGATGGTGGGCTTGCCGCTGATCGTAGCGCCGTTCCGCGCGCTGATTGGGCACCGCTCTGACACCCATCGCTCGGCCTTTGGTTGGCGGCGTGCGCCGTTCATCTGGTACGGCACGATGATGCAATGGGGCGGATTAGCGATCATGCCCTTTGCGCTGTTGGTGCTCTCGGGCGACACGGTCGTTGAGGTTCCCGCGATTTTGGGTCAAGCCTCGGCCGGGTTGGCGTTTCTGCTCGTGGGTGCCGGCCTGCACGTCACCCAGACGGCGGGCCTGGCCTTAGCCACGGATTTGGCGCCGAAGGACACCCGACCGCGGGTCGTTGCGCTGCTCTATGTCATGCTGCTCGCCGGCATGGGGCTTTCAGCGTTGGTGTTCGGCGTTCTGCTTGCCGATTACACCCCGATGAAGCTGATCCGTATCATCCAAGGCGCGGCCATGGTCACGCTTATTCTCAATCTCGTCGCGCTGTGGCGCCAAGAGGCCCGAAACCCCCGCTTAGCCAAACAAACCGAGCCGCGGCGACCCTTTTCGGAAGCCTGGGCGGAGTTCGCCCAAGGCGGTCGCCCCATGCGCTTGTTGGTCACAGTGGGTTTGGGAGCCGCAGGGTTCAACATGCAGGATGTTTTGTTGGAGCCCTATGGCGGCGAGGTCCTTGGCTTGAGCGTGAGCGCAACCACTCAATTAACGGCCTTTTGGGCGGCGGGCATGCTGGCGGGTTTCGCCGTGGCGGCGCGCGGCTTGGGCCATGGTGCGCAAAGCTGTCGGATTGCGGCTTGGGGCGTGTTGGTGGGGATTTTCGCATTCGCCGCGGTGATTTTGGCGGGCGCGATGCAGTCGGCTTTGGTGTTCCGGATCGGAGCGGCGGCGATCGGGCTCGGCGGCGGCTTATTCGCCGTGGGCACGTTGACCGCGGCCATGGCGTTGTCGCGCGAAGGCGCGAGCGGATTGGCTTTGGGCGCGTGGGGCGCGGTTCAAGCCACAGCGGCGGGCGTCGCGATCGCGCTGGGGGGCGCAGGTCGGGACATCGTGTCGGACTTAGCAATGTCGGGGGCGTTAGGCCCGGCGCTTGCGAATGTCACGGTCGGGTATTCGGCCGTCTATCATGTTGAAATAGCGTTGTTGTTTATCGCCCTCATCGTTATCGGTCCCTTAGCGCGCTACTCCGCATCGGGACGATCCGAGGAGGCTTCCCCGCCTGCGAAATTCGGCCTCGGCGAGTTTCCCAGCTAGCACCAGCCGAACGGAGAACAGCGATGGACCTGGGTGTCATATCAAACGAAATCGACGGGACGGTGATCCTGCTCAGCGCGTTCACCTTGTTCTTCTTCGCGCTGGTGTTCTACCTGCAGCGGGAAAGCCGCCGCGAAGGCTATCCGCTGGAGTACGACACCAAGCCGGGTCAGTACGACACCGCGGACAGCGCTTGGATCCCACCGGTCAAGACATTCGAACTCTTCCATGGCGGGGAATCTGAAAGCCACCGCCCCGACAAACGCGAGCACAATATGCGTCGGGTGGCCGTGTGGGACGGCAGCCCCTATGAACCGGTCGGCAATCCGCTGACCGCAGGCGTCGGCCCGGGATCCTATGCGGACCGCGCGGACACCCCCGATTTGACCCGCGAGGGCGAGCCGCGCATTGTGCCGATGCGTTTGGCGGAGGGTTTCTCGATCGTCAAAGGCGTGTCCGACCCCCGCGGCTGGACCGTGGTCGGCGCAGATAACGCGCCCGCGGGCAAGGTCAGCGACCTTTGGGTGGATCGGGCGGACCATCTGACCCGGTTCCTAGAGGTTGATCTGGACGCGGAGGCGGACGAACCCGGAAGCGGCAAAGTGCTCGCGCCGATCGTGATGATCGATGTGGACAAAGAGCGCCGGGTCATTCGGGTCGACGCCATTCTCGGCGAACAATTCGCCGATGTCCCGCGCACTGCGAGCGCGGAGCAAATCACCCTGCTCGAGGAAGAAAAAATCACCGCGTACTACGCCGCGGGAACCCTCTATGCGACCCCGCAGCGGCTTGAGCCGCTGCTCTAACACCGCAAAACACGGAAACCGGGGCGTCTGGCGGCGCGCCCGGTTTCCGCTTCGGCGTTTGGCGGAGAGAGATGAGGACCATGACGGTTGGGAATGAGATTTGTCGAGCGAGGCCGTGTGGGGCGGTGTCGATCGGCGCGAACGGAAAGACGGAGCGCCATTCATGAGCGCGCGGACGTTCGAAACCGGCTGCACCATCGAGGTGTGCCACACCCATGATAGCCTGCACGCCCATGTGGCGCTTGACGGCGATTTAGAGTTGGGCCCCGGGGACAAAGTGCGCGTGCACGGCCCCCCAATCCGGCCCCGGTTCGGAGAGGCGTTCACCGAGCGCCGCCAAGCCACGGTCAGCCGCGCAAGCTGGCTCGATCGGGCATGGACCCGGTTCACCGCCTATTTCGAACTCACCGAACTCTATGAAGTCAGCTTCAGCCCTGGGAGGCTTCCATGACCGCCGCCGCGCAATACGACACGATGTCCATGGCTCAGCAAAATACCATTCTGAGCCCCCGTTTCTACACCACCGACTACGACGCCATCGATAAAATGAGCGTTGAACCGGTGCGCGAAGAATGGGACGCGCTGATGGAGGAACTCGGCGCGGATCACAATAAGGGGCATTTCAAGCGGACCGACGAATTCCGCGATATGCTCTACGATCTGCCTGAAGATCTGCGCGCGGAGTTTGTGGACTTTTTGGTCAGCTCGCTGACCGCGGAGTTCTCGGGCTGCGTGCTCTACGCGGAAATCGTCAAGCGGGTGAAAAACCCCGACATGAAAAAGCTCTTCAAATATATGAGCCGAGATGAGGCCCGCCATGCCGGATTTATCAACGAGGTCTTGAAAGACTTCGATATTGGCGTGGACCTAGGCTTTTTGACCAAGACGAAGAAATACACACACTTCAAGCCGAAGTTTATTTTCTACGCGGTCTATATGTAGGAGAAAATCGGCTATGCGCGCTACATCACCATTTTCCGCCAATTCGAGCGCCATCCGGAGCTGCGGTTCCACCCGATCTTCAAATGGTTCAAAGAATGGTGCAATGACGAGTTCCGCCATGGGGAAGCGTTTGCGCTGTTAATGCGGTCGAACCCGCACCTTTTAAAAGGCGGCAACAAGCTGTGGATCAAGTTCTTCTTGTTAGCCGTTTATGCGACCATGTATATCCGGGACCACGCGCGCCCGGTGTTCCACGCCGCGATCGGCTATGAGCCGGACAAGTACGATTATCAGGTCTTCCGGGTGTGCAATGAAATCTCACGCCAGGTCTTCCCGCTCGTGCTCGACATCGATCACCCAGAGTTCCGCGCCGGGCTGGAGCGCTTGCGCGTCTTGACTGACAAAATGGCGGCGGTGAAGGCGAAGGGTGGTCTTCTCGCTCCGATTAAGCTGTTGGGCTTGCGCGCCCAGGCAGCCGTCGCGTTCTTGAAGACGCTCAGCGTGCCGGCGGAAGCGAACGAACTACCGGCGCAAACCCGTTTGGCGCCGGCGTGGTGAGGCGCGGACACCTCCAATGTCGGTGATTGCGCCTGCGCTGGGTTACGCGCTCCTGCTTTGGTGGGCGAGCACCGGCCTGATCCTTTGGATCGGACGCAAGGGCGAGGGCGTGATCCATTTCTCCATGGGGGCGGCGAGCGCGTTTTTGTTCGTCGCCGTCTGGGGCGTCGTTTGGAGTGCGGATCGCTCCGGCCCCGGCGCCATGTATGCGGGCTTCGCCAGCGCTCTGATGATTTGGGGCTGGCACGAAATGATCTTTTTGTTCGGTTATCTGACCGGATCTCGGCGGACCCCGTGCCCGCCCGGCGTGCGTGGCTGGACCCGGTTCCGCCTCGCCGCCCAGACGGTGATGCGTCACGAAGTCGCGCTAGCGCTAAACTTGGTGATTCTGGTGGCTATGGTTTGGGGTCAGGAGAACCCGATCGCGGCCTGCACCTTCGGCGTTCTATGGGCCATGCGATTAAGCGCTAAGCTAAATATCTTTTTTGGCGTTGCGCAGTTTTCCGATGAGTTTTTGCCAAAAAACCTCATCTATCTGCGTAGCTATTTCGGCGAAGCGCGGGGGAACGCGTTCTATCCGTTCGCCTTGGGCGGGGCGGTGTTCGTAGCCGCGTTAATCTGGTCAGCCGCGGGCGACAGCGCTTTAGCGGTCGGGGAGCGCACCGGTTGGGCGCTACTGGGCGGTTTGTTGAGCTTAGCGATTGTGGAGCATGTGTTCCTCGTCGTTCCGATCCAAGACACCAAGCTTTGGCGCTGGATCTTGCCTGCGGACCCCGGTGCGGCGCATCCGCCGTGCTCGACCGGCGATCGTTCGAACTAGGCGGGGGCGTTGGTGATGGGACAAAGCGTTTCAATCTCGTTTTTTCGGTTTCGCGGATTAGCCCGCCAGGCTTGGGCGTTTAGCCAAATGCAGCTCGCGCGCGCGCCACTGGCGGCTGTGCCCGACATTGGCTTTCACAAGCTGTTTGGCACCGGAACGGAACAATCGTTCACACCGACGCCGAATTTCGGCGTTTACGCCATTATGGCCGTATGGCCGGACCTTGAGACCGGTCAAGGGCGGCTAGCCGAGGCCGCCGTTTTTCGCCGGTATCGCGAAAAAGCGAGCGAGCATTGGACGGTGCATCTCAATCCCTTGTCCGCCCATGGGCATTGGGATGGGGTGAGCCCCTTCACCCCGCCACCGGAGCCGCCGCCTCTGCCCCAACCTTTCGGCGTGTTGACCCGCGCCAGCGTCCGCACCCGCGCGCTGGGTCCGTTTTGGTCCCACGTGCCCGACATCTCCAAGGCGGTCGCCGCAGAGACGACGCTCCTGTTCAAAATGGGCATGGGCGAGATCCCTTGGGTGCACCAGGTAACCTTCTCCATCTGGCCGGACGCCAAGACCATGTCCGATTTCGCCTATCGCGACGGACCGCATGCTAAGGCGATCGAGGCCGCGAAAACCCAAAAATGGTTTAGCGAAGACTTGTTCGCCCGGTTCGCCATCGTCGCCGCCGAGGGGCGCTGGGAGGGCGAAAACCCGCTCAACCATCGCCCAGCGCCGGTCGCGGCCTAAGCGCCGCGGTCACGGCGGACTTATGGCGCCCGTCAAGCGTCAAGCGCGCTTGACGCTGAGCGATCGTCCGGCCGCCCTTGGCGCGGCGGCCGAGCGTTGGGCGCGCGCGCGCGCAACGTCCATCACCCGTCAGGTTTCAAGCGACTAGCGCGGCGGAATGGCTCGCCCCGCGACCGTCTAACTCAATTTACATTCCTAACTGTCAATCTATAGTCTGATTACGGTGTTCCAAAGCAGGTCACTGGCTAGGCCCGGGGGGCGACAGCGCTCGGCTTCCGACCAGACAGGCAGTGTTCCGCCAATTAAAGGACGTAATCATGGCTTTGCTAAGCTTCGAGCGGAAGTACCGCGTTCGCGGCGGCACGCTGATCGGGGGCGATCTCTTCGATTTTTGGGTCGGCCCGTTTTATGTGGGCTTCTTCGGCGTTTCGACGATCTTTTTCACCTTTGTAGGCGTTGCGCTAATCTTCTACGGTGCGGCTCTAGGTCCGACCTGGAACCCCTGGCTGATCAGCATTAATCCGCCCGATGTGTCCTACAAGCTGGCCTTGGCGCCGTTGGCGGAAGGCGGGCTTTGGCAGATCATCACGATTTGCGCCGTCGGCGCGTTTGGGTCTTGGGCGCTGCGCGAAGTTGAAATCTGCCGCAAACTCGGCATGGGTTATCACGTGCCCATCGCCTTCGGAGTGGCGATTCTCGCGTTTGTGACGCTGAACGTTTTCCGGCCCTTCATGCTGGGCGCTTGGGGGCACGGCTTCCCCTATGGCATTTTCAGCCACCTTAATTGGGTGTGGTTCACGGGCTATCAGTACGGCAACTTCCACTACAATCCGCTGCATATGCTCGCCATTGCGTTCTTCTTTACGAACGCCTTCGCCCTGGCGCTGCATGGCGGTCTGGTGTTGTCGGCGGTCAATCCCAGCAAGGGCGGAAAAATCAAGACCTCGGAGCATGAGGACACCTATTTCCGCGACGCCATCGGGTATTCGATCGGACCGTTGGGCATCCACCGGCTTGGTCTGTTCTTGGCGCTGAACGCCGGGTTCTGGAGCGCGGCCTGCATCATCATTAGCGGTCCGCCGATTTATAGCGGCTCCTGGGTCGAATGGTGGGAACCCATTCGCGAGTGGATCACGTGGGCGGGCCACAATGATTGGGGGACACGGGCGACCCAACAGACCCATATTCAAACCCAAACCACAGGTACTATCACTCCTCAGTTATCCTTT
>JBHJGU010000095.1:0-36459 GCA_050331475.1 Maricaulaceae bacterium
CAGAAGCCGCGCATTCGTCAGACCTGTGTGGGGCGTGATATGCATACCGGGTTTAAGCCGCGATAGAAGGACCGAAGGGGCCAAACCGGGTACGTTGGGCAAGGGCGCGGCGTCGAGAGCCTTCATGATTGAAGGGACGCGTGCGGCGTTCTCTTCGAGGATCTCGCCGTCTCGGATCAAATGCACAGCCGCCCAGTCGTTATTGTCCACCAAAGACAGATCTGCCACGGACGGCGCGCGCGGGTTGTGCTGGATATAGGGTTCGAAAAGGCCGTCTTCGGCCAAGACGTTGATCGCTTCCTCGATTATTTGCGGCAAAGCCGCTTCAATACTTGGGGCCCAGTCAAATTCTGATCGGTGATAAAACTGCCTTTGGGGTAGCTCTGGGAAGAAAAACTTCAGAGGCTGTTGAAAGTAATGGCTTTTTCGGCCTGCGGCGATGTCTAGCGCTTGAGCCATGCGGCTTGAGCCGTCGCCGGGATCAAACCCGGCCGCCGTCATAACGTCGGAGAGGTGAGATTGATAACGCGCAGTGGCTTGGCGAACCCGCGCCTGCGCCCGGTCGAGTTCAGCGCGCGCGTTCGGGGTCGCTTGGTCATAGGGCGGCGCGACCCCGATCGCTGCACTGTAAAAGGTTGAGGCGTCGAGAAATTTGCCTAATCCCTCGAGTGCGTCTGCCTTAAGAAGCAGCGCCTCCCAACTATGCGGCTCAAGCTTGAGCCAAGCTTCTGCGGCGTCGTAGCTCAGCTGGAAGTCCTTCGTGTGCCGCGCGCTGTAGGTGAGACCCGCCGCCGTGTTTCTGTGCGTGTCGCCAGCATCGAAGCCTTGCTTGAACAGCTTTTTTGCGTTGGCGAAATCGCCGCGTTGCAGGGCGGCGAACGCCTGGGCGCGCAGGGCGTCGAATTGGGCGGTCATAGGGGGAACTCCGCAATTCGCGGCGCTGGCTCGCCGCTATGGGGTATCCAAACCGCCGCTCCGAATTCGGTCAATGCTCCTTTGCGGCGTGCGTCTTGCGCATGGCCGGCGTCACGCTGGCCGTGAGCATCACGGGCCGAGGCCGATCAGCCCGACGCCGAGCCAGAGGGTGTCCCCTGGTGCGAGGGCGGGCGAGGGCAGGTGATCGCCGAAGACCTCAATCACTGTCCCCAACCCTTCGAGCCTGGCGACGTCCAGTCCTGTCGCCGCCGCGACCCGCATTTGCGATGGGTCCGCCATTAGCAGCCCCCTCCGCCCATTCGGTTGATCATCCAGCGCGTTCTCAGGATCGCGACGAGTAAGGTGACAGACAGCACAGGCGAAACGAAGACGAGCCCTGGCGCGTGGGTGGTGATGGTTTCGCGCGCCAGGATCAGGGTCACGCCAAACGCGATGAGCGATAAGCTCGCCGCCAAGCCCAGAGTTCGCAGTAAACGGCGATACTTGTTCGCAAGATCAGCTCGGTCGGAATAAATCGGCGCGGACGTCGCAATATCGGGGTCCGCACGCAGACAATGCCAGCCCATGAAAGAGTATCGCCGCTCCCACCCCGCTTCGGCGCAGAGCGCGAAATAATCCGCATGGGCGTTTAGAAATCCGGGCCGATAATCGAATTCATAGCGATAGCGCCGCGGCTCACCGCCGACAAATCGATAAATACAGAGCCAGTATCCGCTCACATGCCAGCCTTCGGCCGCCATGGACTCTAACCAAGCCGTCTCCTGGGCCTCTTGCCAGACGGTGTAAAGGCGGAACACATATTTAATGACGCCTGGCTCCGGCGTTGGATATTTCTGCAGCATCGTTGTATTCCCAAAACTTGGCTCAGGCTCGAACAGGGGCGAGTAAGTGTTCTGAGCCACCGTAGGTAGATTTAAGGCGGCGATTAAAGCTCGGAAGGTCTTTTTATTGGTTTTAATCGAAGAAATTTCTTACGACGACATTCGTATTTGGCGAATTCGCCAGTATAACACCCAAATGCTGGCCAGGCTGACGGCTAAAAAGCCGCCGATAACCCCTGGGATCAGGCCGGAGGGGGCGTTATAGAGATGACCGTTGAGTAAAACGCCGGTCGCAGCCGCGGCCGATATCGCAACGATCAAAACAACATTTCGTCTTAAGGCGCGCTGATACTTCGCGGCGACATCGTCGGGATAATTGAAGAATTCGGCATTCGGGTGAACGTCTGCATCGATCCGGAACCCATGCCAACCGCGATGGCAAAAAATGGGCGTCCAGCCGGCGTCCTTGCAGAGGTCGTAATAGTCTTGGTCGTTACCTCTGAACTTCCACCGATAGTCGAAGCGGTAGAGATAGTTCTTTGGCGACCCTTTTTCGAAGCGGTAGCGAAACAATCCGCCTTCGATAAGATGCCAGCCCTGGCGGGACTGCTCGGTGAGCCAGTCGGTTTGCTGGCGTTCGTCATAGCTGAACCAAATCTTCCAAACGGTCTTGGTTCGGCCCGTGGGTTTGAGGGTGGGGTCACTCGGCGGCATCGGCGCGCTCCCAAGTCTCTATGACCGCTCGTCCATGAGCGACCAATTCCTCCATGCGGGCGAGGTCGGCTTTCAAAACCGTCTGACCCTCAGGCGTGATCACATAACCCTTGCGCCGGTCATCGCCCTGAGGCGCGTCTGCGGGTTGGATCCAGCCCTTCTTCTTCAAAGCGTTGAGCGCGCCATAGAGCGTGCCGGGGCCGAGCACGACCCGGGCGTTGCTCATCGCCTCCACCTTTTTGATGACGCCATAGCCATGCAGGGGCTGGGCGAGCGCCACCAAAATGTAAAAGCTCTGCTCGGTGAGCGGGGTGTCGGTCATCGCTGCGCTCCGCGCCTCCATCGCCATTCGATCTAACGATCTTCGATATATCGCTGCGCGACTGTATCGTCAAGCGATAGATTGCCGCGCGATGCAGTTTGAACCGCGCTGCCCGCCTCGCCAGCGTTAGAGAACCGTGCGAAAACCCTGACGCCGTCAGCGAGGAGAGCCGCCATGCCGCGACACTGGTTGCCGATCAAAGCCGCCCAAGGGGAGCATTCCCGTCAAGCCCATGCCGATCTGCCCGAGGGCACGTACGAACGCGAAGTGTCTAAAGAGGGTTTTTTCGGACCGGCGGCGTTTTTCCATCATAAACGTCCGCCCACGAGTTGGTCACATTTTGAAGGACCGCTTAGACCGCGCGCGTTTGATCTCACCGCCTTAGCCATGGGTGAGCCGGGGCCGTGGGCCGCGCCGGTGGTTCTGCATAACAGCGCTGTGGAGGTGCGGTTCTGGCGCTGCGTTGACGCCATGGCGGGCCTGGCGCGTAACGCCGACGGCGACCAGCTTTTGTTCATTCACCAGGGGGAGGGCGAGCTGTTCTGTGATTACGGTCGGCTGGAGATCACCGCGGGCGATTACGTCTATCTGCCGCGCGGCGTGATGTGGCGGCTCACGCCCGCCCAACCCTTCGCCATTTTGATGATCGAGGCGACCAACACCCATTTCACCTGGCCGCACCGGGGACCCATGGGGCCGCACGCCTTCATCGATCCCGCCATGTTGGACATTCCGCAAATGGATGCGGGTTTTCGGGCCCACCAGGCCGAGGACGGCGACACTCCCGTGGCGATCAAGCGCCGCGGTGCGGTGTCGGTGGCGACCTACCCCTATAATCCGCTCGACGCGGTGGGCTGGCATGGCGATCTGTCCGTCGCGCGGCTCAACGTCAAAGACCTGCGTCCGATGATGAGCCATCGCTATCATGTGCCGCCGTCGGCGCACACGACCTTCCTGTCGGACCGGTTTGTGGTCTGCACGTTTTGCCCGCGACCTTTTGAAACAGACCCGGGCGCGCTGAAAGTGCCGTTCTTTCACAACAATGACGATTATGACGAAGTGCTCTTCTATCACGCGGGCGATTTTTTCAGCCGAGACAATATCGACGCCGGCATGATGACGTTTCACCCCTCCGGCTTTACGCATGGGCCGCATCCGGGTGCACTAAAAAATATGCTCGAACAGTCCAAACCCGCCACCGACGAATACGCCGTCATGATCGACACCCGCGATCCTTTAGAGGTCGGCGAGGCGGCGGCGAGTGTGGAAAACTGCGATTATGTGAAAAGCTGGGGCGCTTCGTGATCGTACGCCACTGGCGGGGATGGACCACCCCGAGCCATGAGACCGCCTACCAAGATGTGCTGCAGAATAGGATCATGCCCGGGATTATGGCACGCGAGATCAAGGGCTTGCGCGGCTTCCATTTGACCAAACGGCCGATTGTCGGGCCGGATGGTGAGCCCGAAATCGAATTCTGCACGATCATGTGGTGGGACCATATCCAAGCGATCAAAGACTTCGTCGGCGAGGATTTTGAGGTCTCCCACGTGCCTCAGATCGCCCGCGCGGTTCTCAAGCGGTTCGATGACCGCGTTGTTCATTACGAGGTTTTCCAAACCACCGACCGCGTTGGCTCCGGACCGCACCTCGCATCGGACTGACGACGCGCGGCGCCGAACGGCCCGCCTATCTCGATGTTGTGATAAATACGCGCTGGACGGCAAGCAACCGAAACATGGAATGATTAGATCAGTAAAATTAGGCAATTCTATGTTGATTAAAGTTGATTATATCAACGTGACAAAGTCTCCACCTCTAGATATTATGACTGATACGCGCAGTGTATAAGGGAAACCCGCGGAGGTCTGCCTTTCTTATGGCGGCGTAACGGTCTATGCAGCGCCTGTAGCGGATATTTGTGAGAGCGTAGGCATCAATGAAACTGGCGAGTTTAAATTATGGCCGGAACGGCAAGCTCATTGTCGTGTCCGACGATCTAAAGACCTATGCGAACGCTAACCCGTTCGCCGCCTCGATGCAGATCGCGCTCGATGATTGGCCGGCCAAGGAGCCGGGCTTGAAGGCGTTGGCGCGCGGGTTGGTCAAAGGCGATATCAAGTTTAAGCCGTTTCAAGAAAGCCTGGTCAGCTCGCCTTTGCCGCGCGCCTATCAATGGGCGGATGGCTCCGCTTATGTGAATCATGTGGAATTGGTGCGCAAAGCCCGCGGCGCGGACATGCCGGAGAGCTTTTGGACCGACCCCCTGATGTATCAAGGCGGCTCTGACGCGTTTTTGGGGCCCCAAGACCCCATCCCGTTTGTTGATCCCGCTTGGGGGTTGGATTTCGAGGCCGAAGTCGCCGTCATCATTGGAGACGTGGCTCAAGGCGCCGACAAGGACACCTGCGCCAAAGCGATCCGGCTCGTCATGCTGGTCAATGACGTGTCTCTGCGCGGCCTGATTCCAGGCGAACTCGCCAAGGGTTTTGGGTTTTTCCAATCCAAGCCAGCGTCGGCGTTTTCGCCTTTGGCCGTGAGCCCGGACAGTCTGGGCGAGGCCTGGCGGGAGGGTAAATTGCACCGCCCGATCCGGGTTCGCTTGAACGATGAGGTGGTTGGCCAAGCCGATGCGGGCGTGGACATGACGTTCGACTTCCCCACCTTAATTGCGCACGCCGCAAAGACCCGAGACCTGGCGGCGGGCACCATCATCGGCTCCGGCACCGTGTCCAACAAGGGCGAGGATGGCGGCCCGGGCAAGCCGGTCAAAGACGGCGGCAAGGGCTATTCCTGCTTAGCCGAGGTGCGCACGGTGGAGACCTTGCTCCATGGCGAACCCAAAACACCGTTCCTGCAACCCGGTGACCGGGTGCAAATCGACATGCTTGACGATGACGGCGCCTCGATCTTCGGAACCATCGACCAGACCGTGGTGAAGGTGAACTAACTAACGACGTCGCCGCGAGATTGGCTCGGTAGGTGTGTCATCGTTTTGGCCCATCAGCGGCTCGGACTCAGTCCACGCGCCAAAGCCGAGCCGATCCCTCAACTGGTCGAGAATATTACGTAATCGGTGATCATGGTCGTTTGACGTGTTGGTCCATCCCCAAAGCGGCGAACAGGCCGCATTAAGGGCGTCAAACAGGGCTTTCGGGGCGCCAACGTCATAGGGCTCGGTCAAGGCGAGCGGGTCCAGTTCGGCGGCTGCCTTTGCGGCGGGGCGAGCGGCGGCCGCTAACTCCAACCTCTCCAAGAAGGGCTGACAGGAGACGACGCCGGTCTCGATTGCGTGAATGTGGTCAGCGACACGCCAAGCCTGGATCGCCGCGGCGCCCGCTCCCTCGCGTCGGTGTAAAACCACCGCCCTTAAGGCGAAAACGTCGGTGTTCGGCGCTTCATGGAAGGGGATGGCCCGCGCCCGATCGAGCGCCTTCAGGCTGGTTTCGAAATCGCCTGAGTCATGGGTTTGTTTGGCTAACGTTAGTTCTTCGACGAAACCCACATAAACCGGTTGATCTTTGGCGTAGTCTGAATATTCAGCAATCAAGCCAGTCCAATAGGCGTCAAAATCGTTAAGATAATCTGCGGCATTAGGATCCCGATCCGCACAGCCTGTGACAAAAAAAATCGAGATTGCGAGCAATCGAGTTGCTCGATCCATCACATATAAAGAGACCTTGGCGTCTCGATCCAGTGTCCTCATTTTGTTGTCCACCTCTAAATCCGGCTATCCATCCGCCGCCATGAGGTCCAGCGGGTTGATGATTTGAGGTACTCCCCGATCCTTGGACAGTTTCCGGGGTGATTTAAGCTACTCTCTGCCGTTGCTGGTCGGTTCCGATTTGGTTGAAGTAGACCACAGCGGGCGGCTGTCCGCCGTGGGCGGCGTGGGGCCGCTGGTGGTTGTAGAAGGCGATCCATCGGCTAACGCCGGCTTTGGCCTGCGAGCCGGTCTCCCAGGCGTGCAGATAGACGCATTCATACTTCAGGGACCGCCATAAGCGCTCGATGAAGATGTTGTCGAGACACCGGCCTTTCCCATCCATCGAGATCCTGGCGCCAATCCGTTTCAGCCGGTCGGTCCAGGCGAAGGATGTGAACTGCGAGCCCTGATCGGTGTTCATGATCTCGGGCGGGCCGAAGCGATGGACCGCCTCGTTCAGTGCCTCGACGCACAAGTCCGCCTCCAGCGTGTTCGAGATGCGCCAGGCTAGAACCTTGCGGGTGAACCAGTCCATGATGGTGACCAGGTAAAGAAAGCCTCGTCGCATTGGCAGATAAGTGATGTCGGCGCACCAAACCTGGTTGGGCCGATCGACCCGCAGGCCACCCAGCAGGTAGGGGTAGATCTTGTGCCCCTTCGCGGGCTTGCTTGTGTTGGGCTTCTGGTAGATCGGCATCAGGCGCATGAGCCGCATCAGCCGCCGGATGCGCTTTACGTTCACGGCGTGGCCGTCGTTCTGCAGGTGCCAGGTCATCTGCCGGACGCCGTAGAACGGGGTTTCCAGGAATTGCCGGTCGATCAGCTGCATGAGCGCCAGGTTCACTGCGGTCTCGCCCTGCGGCGCGTAGTAGAACGACGATCGCGAGATCGACAGCAGGCGGCATTGCGCCCCGATCGACAGCGTGCGGTGGTGACGTTCGATCATCCCGCACCTCACTTGCCGGTCCACGGCTTGAGCTTTCGCGACAAAAAATCGTTGGCGACTGCCAGTTCCCCGATTTTGGCGTGCAACGACCGCATGGTCTCCTCGTCGACCGCGGCCTTCTTCTTCCCGCCGCGCTCGAAGATGTCCGATGCCCCGTCGAGTAGCGCTTTCTTCCACTGGTGGATCATCGTCGGATGCACACCGTATTCCGCGGCCAGCTCCGACACGGTGCGCTCGCCCTTCACGGCTTCCAGCGCCACGCGGGCCTTGAAGCCCGCATCATGGTTCCTGCGTTTCGACATGTTCTGATCTCCTCGTTCTTGGAGACCAGCAGACGTCAGATCGTAGCTTGCGTCACTGTCCGATTTTCGGGGGGTAGCTCAATTTTGCCATTTTGGCGAACTTCCACGTGGGCGTGTTCTGTAATTTTTGGATATCGCATACCTAATTTTTGTAGTGTGCCGATTGCATCGCCCTGTTTAAGGTAATCGCCAACATTGACGGTCGGCTCCACGTAAAATACGCGTACAATAAGGTTTTGGTCGTTGCTAATTTCCACATAACGAAAACTGAGGTCACTCGCATAGGGATAACCAAGTTTTGCAACGATCCCTGCAATTGGCGCGACGAGGACTTGTCCGGGTTCGCCGATAAAATCCGCGCCCACATGGACCCTCATGCCGCGTGAGGCTCCAAACGCCCCGCTGCCCCAGCGGTCGCTCCCGCGCACCCCTTTTCCTGTCGGGCTAATCAATTTCGCCAAGGCCGACCCCCTCAGGTTGCACAATGGACGACTTCAATAGTTTGCGTTAAGTGGGGCTCGCCTTCAAGAATGATACGAGGATTAACTCGGAGTGTGGCGACGCGCGACGCCGCAAAATGCGCCGCTCGCTCTGGGGTCTGGCGCACAGAGTCCCTCTTGGGGGCTGGACTAAAATATGAGTAAGCTCTTCAACTCGCATTGGAGCCTGATCGTGAGCCCAACATCGCCTGACATGGCGTTAGACGCCTTTCGCGCGGAGGCGCGCGCTTGGCTGGAGGCGAATTGCCCCGCCGCCATGCGCGCACCGATGCAAAGCGAGGCCGATATTTGCTGGGGCGGGCGCGACTGGGAGTTCGCCAGTGCGGATCAAAAGCTCTGGCTGGAGCGGATGGCCGCGAAAGGGTGGACCGCGCCCACTTGGCCGGTCGACTATGGCGGGGGCGGGCTAAGCCGCGAACAGCACAAAGTACTGAAGGCGGAAATGGCGCGGATCAAAGCGCGCTCGCCCTTGGAGAGCTTTGGGTTGTGGATGCTGGGCCCGGCGCTCTTAAAATACGGCGATGCGGCGCAAAAGGCTGAGCATTTGCTCAAAATCTGTCGCGGCGAGATCCGCTGGTGCCAAGGGTATTCCGAACCGGGCGCGGGCTCGGATCTTGCCGCTCTACAGACCAAGGCTGAGGACAAGGGTGATCATTTCCTCGTCAACGGCGCGAAAATCTGGACCAGCTACGCCGATCGATCGGATTGGATTTTCTGCCTGGTGCGCACCGACGCCCAAGCGCCGAAGCATCAAGGGATCAGCTTTTTGCTGTTCGACATGGCAAGCGCGGGCGTGAGCACCCAACCCATCACCCTGATCTCCGGCAAGTCGCCCTTCTGTCAGACGTTTTTCGACGACGTGAAAGTGCCGAAAGAGAATTTGGTTGGCGAACGCAACAAGGGCTGGGAGATCGCCAAATATCTGCTCGCCGATGAACGCGAAGTCATTGGTGCGGGCGGCGCGGTGGCGGGCCCCTTAGGCTTGCGCGCCATTGGCGAGGTGGCCGCCGACGCTCTGGGCCGCGACGCCGCGGGACGGCTCGACGATCCCAGCCTGCGCGCCGAGGCGATGCGCGCGGATGTGGACGCTTGGGCGTTCATGCTCACCGCGGATCGGCTCAAGGACGAAGCCGCCGCCGGCCGACCGGTGGGCGCGCGCTCCTCGCTGCTGAAGTATTACGGCTCCGAGCTTAACAAGCGGCGCTATGAATTGGCCATGCGCGCGGGCGGCTCAGACGCGCTGGCATGGGAAGGCGCGCGCTCCAATGAAGGCGAATTGGCGCGCGCTTGGCTGCGCACCAAAGCCAACTCGATTGAAGGCGGCACTTCGGAGGTCCAGCTCAATATTTTGGCGAAACGTGTGTTAGAGCTTCCCCAAGGCTAGCGCACGCAAGCTAGGCGAAACCTCTGGGCTGACCTACACTCCTGCGCGTGAGCACCGACACCTTGGCCATACATCGCCGCCTCACCAAGGCCGGCTTCAGCGAGACCCAAGCGGAGGAACTCGCCGACGTCATCCGCGACGCGGTGGACAGTCGCGCCGCGACCAAGGCGGATTTGAGCGCCACCGAGCGCAAGCTCGACGAACGGATCACCGACGTCCGCAACGAACTCAAGGCCGACATCGCCGAACTTCGCACAGAGATGAAGGCGCTTGAGACGGTCTTGCGCGGCGAAATCGCCGCCTCGGAGCAGGCGATGAAAGCCGAAATCGCCGCCTCGGCACAGGCGATGAAAGCCGAAATCGCCGCCTCGCCACAGGCGATGAAAGCCGAAATCGCCGCCTCGGAACAGGCGATGAAAGCCGAAATCGCCGCCACGGAACGGGGGCTGAAAGCGGATGTCGCCGCCTCGGAACGGGGGCTGAAAGCCGACGTCGCCGCCATGCTCGCCCAGCAAGACGCCCGCATGACCCGGTTGACCTTGGGCGCGACCGGTGTTTTGGGCGCTTTGGTGTTGATATTGCGCTTTCTCCCCTAGGCGCGGGCCGCTGGACACGCCGCGATCAAAGGACCCACCATGGCGCTTGTGCTCGATGACGATCAGCAGTTTATCCAAGACACCGCGCGAGGGTTTTTAGCCGAACGCGCGCCAATCAGCGCGCTGCGCAAACTGCGCGACGACCGAGACGCCACGGGCTTTTCCCGCGCGCTTTGGACGGAGATGGCTGAAATGGGCTGGACCGGCGTGCTGGCGCCCGAAGCCCAGGGCGGGGCGGGGCTCGGCTTTGTCGCAGCCGGTCTGATCGCTGAAGAAATGGGACGCACGCTCACCGCCAGCCCCTATCTCACCACGGCTCTGATGGCCGCTCGCGCGCTCACCGCAGCGGGGTCCGAGACGCAGCAAGCGCGCTGGCTGCCAGCGATCGCTGGGGGGACGGCCGTAATCGCCCTGGCCGTGGACGAAACCTCGAAACACCGCCCCGCGCAAACCGCTTTGGCGGCGACGCCGCAGGGCAATGGTTTCACGCTGAATGGCGCGAAGACGTTCGTCGCCGATCTCCATGTGGCCGACCAGGTGATTGTGGCGGCGCGCACCACCGGAGCGGCGGGCGAAGAGGCCGGCAGCACCCTGTTCTTGGTGGACCCGAACGCTGAGGGCGTCGGCATTGAGCGCACGATTATGACGGACAGCCGGAATTTTGGCCGGCTGCAATTAGAGAATGTTCGGGTGGACGGGGATGCGGTGTTAGGCGGGCTCGATCAAGGGTTCCGGCCACTGGAAATGGCGCTCGATGCGGGCCGGGTCGGGCTCGCCGCGGAGATGACGGGCTCGGCGCAGGAGTGTTTCGGCCGGACGCTGGATTACCTCAAAGAGCGCCAACAATTCGGCCAGGCTGTGGGATCGTTCCAAGCTCTGCAACATCGGTGCGCCCATCTGTTGTGCGAGATCGAACTCGCCCAATCCGCCGTCCTCAAAGCGCTTCAAGCGTTGGACGCGGAGGATTTCATGGCGCCGGCTTTGGTGGCGGTGGCCAAAGCGAAGGCGGGCGAGGCGGCCCAACTCGCCGCGCGCGAGGCGATCCAAATGCATGGCGGGGTCGGCATGACCGATGATGTGGATATCGGCTTTTTCATCAAACGCATCCAAGTGGCGAACGAAATGCTCGGCGACTACGCCTTTCACGCCGATCGGATCGCGGCTTTGAGGGGGTATTGATAGGCCGCATTTGCGGGTTCCTTGTCCAAGGGTCCCCCAAGCCAAGAGGCTTAATCCGCCGCTTTTTGCCCGCGAAGCGCCGCGCGCCCCCTCAACCGCGGCGCGATCCTCTGAACCCGATCTCCAGCGCGGCTAGCCATAAGCGGCCGGAGCGTCATATAGCTTACCGCCGCGCCGCGCGCGAACGCCGTGCTCTGTCGCCCCGCCTCGTCCTGTCGCTGTTGTCGAGATAGCCTCGCCGTGAACGCTTCCTCCGCCCGCCGTCCCGCTCCCGCGCCCTCGACCTCTGAGGTCATCCCGGCCGATCAATGTGAAACCATGGCGGAGGTGCGCGCCGGCGTGGACGCGCTCGATGAGGCGATCGTCAAACTGCTCGCCGAGCGCCAAGCCTATATGGCGGCGGCGGCGAGGATCAAACCAGACCGGTCGGTGGTGCGCGATCCCGCCCGGATCGAAGATGTTGTTGCGAAAGTTCGCGCTTGCGCCGACGCCGCGGGCTTGAGCCTCGCCATCGCTGAGCCCGTGTGGCGCAAGTTGATCGAACGCTGTATCGCCTATGAATTCCGGGTCTGGGACGACACCCGGGAAACGGTGTCCCCCTCGCGCATGGCCGACAAGGTCTGACGATACGCTCGCGCGCGAACTGCGTCCTGCGCGACCTGGGCGGCGTGGCGCAGGTCTGCGGCCGCCACCGCGCGGGCCGTGCGCCCGCTCTCCGCCGCCGCTTCAGCCGCCTCGCAAGCCTGGGCGAGCGCGAATGCGCCGATCCCTCGCGCCGTGCCTTTGAGCGCGTGAGCGGCGTCCGTCCAATCGTCTGCGTCCGCCTCAACCGTGATCAGTCTCAGCCAAGTCGCCAATTGCTCGTGAAACAGCTCGAACACCTCGCGCTCAACCTCGGCGTCGCCACCGGTGAACCGGGCCAAATGGGCGAAATCGACAGGGCTTGGCGGCTCAGTCATAGCGAGCTCTTTCCTAAGCAGCGTCTGCGACGCCTATTGTCCCTCGCGGGATTGTGACCGGGAAGATCGTCTCACACACGCCGATTCGTCACAATCCTGAACCGGTTCATAGTGGCGTCATACGTCGAACTGCACCATGTCATGATACGATGGGACTTATCCCAATCCCCGCCGGATAGGCTGAGACTATGGTCTTGATTGCTCCGGCCGGCGACCCGAAGGAGTTCGCTATGTTTGCTTCCCCAGGTTTGATCTTACGCGCCTTGGTCATTGGCGCCTTAAGCGCAGTCGCCTTTCTAAGCCCTCAAGCGGCTGAGGCGAATGGTTTCCGCGCGCGATCCGTCGTTTTCGGCGGAGCGAAAACCAAAGTCGTCGCCCCGGTGACCGTCGGCTTCGGCCGTACGGGCTTTATCAGCTCGCGCGGCGTTATTGGGCGTTCGCCCGCCTTTGTCGGACGTCGGCCGCTGGTCGTCAGCGGCGGCCTGGGCGCGCGCACCTTCGCGCCGCGCACTTTTGGCGGGGTCAGTGTCCCGGGCGCGGTGAATGTGAACGGCGCTTTTGTCGGCGGGCCGAGCTTCGTTAATCCGGGCTTTGTCGGCTCACGGGTTGTCGTCGGCGGACCGCAAGTCTTCCTCGGCGGCGGGGCGTTTTTCGGTAAGCGCGCCTTTTTCGGCCGGCGCGCCTTCTTCCCCTCACGCCGGTTCGTCGGGCGTCGCGGCTTCGTCGGAAGGCGCGGCTTTGTTGGTCGCCGTGGCTTTGTCGGTCGCCGTGGCTTTGTCGGGCGTCGAGGCTTTATCGGCCGCCGCGGCTTCGTCGGCCGGCGCGGTTTCCACTAATTAAGCCACGTGGCTGAGCCAGTCCCCGCTGTCTATCCGGGGACGCCCCGTCACATCCTTGATCCAAATATACACCCACGCGGCGGCGCCTTCCGGTTCGGCGAGCAGGACCGGCCGGCGCACATAGTCCGACTGCGCCCGGTCTTGGGGGCGGTAGTTTTCGTATGCGTCTAGGATCGGGGTCACGGTCGGGTCGAGTACCTCGTAAAGCTCGCCCATCACCGTCCCATCGCCGCTCACGAGCCCAGGATAGCCGCCCAGATCATAAATCGCGCCCGGAATGACACAGGGGCCTCTGGGGCGAACTTTGTCAGCCAGCCCAAACTTTGCAAAGCCCGATTGCCCAGCGCGCAGCAAACCATACACCGCCATTAATTCGCCCGTTCGCATGGTCGTCATGGGGCAACGCCCTCCCGAAGCTTCGACCCCGCGCGCGGGACCGTGGTCGAGCCGTTTAGGATCGCCGTCCTCCCGACGCAAGTCGCGGGCTGTCGCGGATGTCGATCATAGCGGGTCTTTGGCGTCGGGCCCGACTGCGCACAAACTTTAACAAGGGCTCACGTATTCGCGCCGCGCCGACAGGGTGAAGAATGTTACCCGTTAACCATAACTCTGTGTGGTCTTCGACAGCCTGCGTGTTAACAATCTGCTAACCTTGATTGGGAGCGACACGATGCAGCCCACGAAGCCCGACATCATCGATATTGCGCCGCTTCCCGAACCGGGACCCGATCGTGCGCTGACGCGGCGCGAGGAGACCGTTCGGCCCGGCGCTGCGCCGCCGCCCGCCGCTCAGGGCTGGGCGTTAATTGTTTTAGGCGTTCTGGCGACCGTGGGCTGGCCTGCTGCGGCCGGGGCGTTTGTTGTGGGCTTCCACGGATGGGAGGGGCTATTGGCCCTGCGTCCCGGCGAACAGGCGGGATACGCGTTTATCATTTTTGGACCCAGCACGCTGATTTGGGCCCTCGCCATCAGCTTACGGCTGATGTTGCGCATCCATGTGCAGGCGGATCGGTTCGAGGCGGCGGCGGAGAAGCTGCGCGCGCCGCTCGACCGGTCTAAGGCCGAGGCGCGGTCCTTGGCCGAAGCCATGACCGACGAAATTGGCCGCATTAACCGGGCCGCCGAGGGCGGGTTGGCGCGGCTCGCCGCTATGGAGGAGGTGTTGCGTCACCATGCGCGGACCTTGGCTCAGGCCGATGAGGACGCCCGCGGCCGTACGGACGCGCTGATCCGCGATCTGAAGGATCAGCGCGAAGGCGCAGTGACCGCGACCGCGGCGTTGGAGACCCGCGCGCGCATGCTCATCGATGTCGGCGAACGTATCGAGACCGCGGCTGAGCGGGTGGAAACCCTTGCTGCGCGCGCCCGGGAGGAGACGCTCGGCGCGGTGGCCGCTGCGGACGAGGGCGGGCAAGCCCTTGAGCGGTTTTCTCGCGAACTGGCCGGCAAGCGAGAGCAATTGGCGGATCTGTTTGAGGCCGAACGCGGGCGGGTTGCCCAGGCGGCCCAGGAACTGGCCGAAGAGCGGCGCAATTTCTCCGACGGCGTCAAAGGCTTCGCCCAATCGACCACAGACATGCGCGAGGCCGCCCACGACACCTTAACTACGCTGAATGGCGCGGCGGACGCAGCATTGGCTCAGGCGCGCCGGCTCGCCGATGTGATCCGCTCAGAAACCTCCGGCGCAGCCGAGGACGCCGCCCAACGCATGGCCGATCTGCGCGCCGCGCTTGATGAGGCCGCCCAGTCCATGACTGCTGTGGCCGACCGCGCGGGCGCGCAAGTCGAAACGCTTAACGAGTATGCGTTTGATGCGGCGTCAAATGCGGACACTTTGTTCGAAGCGCGGATGAATGAGGCGCGCAAGCTCGTTGATCGCGCCAACGCACTGGCTGAGGAAACCAGCGCCGCGGTGGCGGCGCGCATCGAAGCGGCCGCTGAGGGCTGGGCCGAAAAGCTCGCCGGTTTTGAGCGGCGCACGCAAGCGGCGCTCGCCGCGCCATCTGTGCGCCCGCCGCCTGGCCAGCCGACTGCGCCGGCTCAAACCGCGCCCGAACCGCTAGTCAATCCGCACGCCGCGGCGCAAAAGTCGGCCGCACCGCCGGCCCCGCGCCCCGGCGTGCCGCGGCCGCCCTATTGGGCCGTTCGCCAACCGCCCCCCGCGTCTAACAGTCCGAACGATGCGCAAGCGCCCGTCCGTCGCCCCGGCGCGCCGATCGCGCCCGACCCCGCGCGCCAGTCCGTTGCCGATGATCGGGTTGCGCCATTCCCGCGTCAGCCTGCGCGGGCGCGCCCGCCGGCGGCCAAAGAGGGGTGGAGCTGGAAGGATTTGCTCGCCTCTATTGATCCCGACGAGGACGACCGTGAACTCGCGGCGCCCGAACCTGCGCTGTTGGGCGGCGTTTCTTTAGAGGCCCGGTTGGCCGAGGCAGGGGTCGATCCGGGCCGGGTTTTAGACCGCGACGCCCGGCTGGCCGCGGCGCGGGGTCGGGCGCGGAACGGCCCGCAGGAGGCGCGCGGGGTGACCCGGCGGCGCGCAGGCGCGGCGGTGGAGTTCGTTGAACAATTGCTCGCCGACGCCGTGGGCCTGGCTCAGGCGGCGCGCGCATTCGTGGCCGAACATGGCGCGGCGATCGACGCCGCGGTGCAAAACCGGGACGCGCGTCGGCTCGAGGCGCTGATCGACGGCGACGAGGGCGCAAGTTTCCTGTTGCTCGACGCGGCGTTTTCCGAAGGCTGAGGTTTTAGCGCGCCTCTGCGGCGGTTACTTGCTCCGACCAGTCCGCAATCGCGCGCGCCGCAGCGTTAGTCGCCTCTGAAAACGCGCCGCGCAGGGCTGTTATGTCGCGGCTCTTCGCCGGGGCGCGCTGGTCGAACCGGCGCGCAGCGACGAGCTGGCGACGGCGCACATCCACTAATCGCGCGCGTAATATCACCCGCACCTCCAGCGGCCCGGTCTCCGATGTGGCTTTCGCTTCGAACGCTAAAAGATCGCTGCGCAAATCATAATCCGCCTGGGCGCCGTCCTGGGGCTTAACCGCCACGGGGCCCGCAGCGCTGGCCTCGAAGGCGGCGAGCACCGCCTCCTGGACGACCCGCGGCGCCGGCGCGTCCCATCGTGCGCCGGTAATGTACCCAAGCCGACCCGCTGCGTCCTCGAGCGCGATCCGGTCGCCGCTCAATGCCGGGCTGGCGATGGGCGGCGGGGCGAGCACCACCGCAAGGTCGCGTGTGATTGCGCGTTTGGGACCCGGCGGCGCGCTCGGAAGGCGGTAAATGGCGACGGCTTCGGGCTCAGGCAGCACCGAAACGCAACCGCCTAAGAACAATGTCGCCAGCGCCAGGAGGGGCGGTCTCAATCTCATTGCGCGATTTCCACCTCCAAGGTCGAGCGTCCGGCCAAGAAGCTGGCGGGGTTTTGCTCCAGGTTGAGCGCCAAACGCTCCAGAGTTTCAGTGAGTTGGCGCAGATCGGCCGCCGCAGCCGTTAAATCGTTCAAGCCGGTCTGGGTGAAGTCCTCGACCGGGCCGCGCACCGTTTCCGTGATCGCGCGGGCGTCTTGGGCCAGCAAGGTGATTTCGGCGAGCGCGCCTTTCGCCTCTGCGGTCACCCCGCCCGCTTCGGTGCGCACAAAGCCGTCCAAGCTGTCCGCTAAGCGCGTGAGCGCTTGGGCCGCCGCGCCGATTTCCCCCGCGGCCCGGCCGACCTCGGTCACCGCCTCCCCCGCCTGGTCGAGCAGAGCCGTGCGCGCCTCTAGCCCTTCGGTCAGCGCGGCGAGATTGGCGAGGATCTCCGCCATCGCGTTCAGGTTCTCGTCGCCGAACAGCCGGCTTATACGGTTGAGGGCGGCTTCGGTGGTTTGGAGCACCGTATCCCCGGAATTGAGGATGTTATCGAGTTGGGCTTGTTTGGAGGGAATGCGCGGGTAACGTTGGCCCGGGCTGCGCGCTAGCTGCGGCATTTCCGGCGTCCCCCCCGTGATCTGGATAAACGACACACCCGTGAGACCCAGCGGTTCGAGTTGGGCGTAGGCGTCCTCGCGCATGGCGTTGAGAATCGTGGGATTCCGCTCCACCCGGATCAGAGCGATCACCCGAGTTGGGTTGAGCGGATCCAAGCCCAACTCCGTGACTTCACCTGCGGGAATGCCGTTGACATGGACGGCGGAGGCGTTGCGCAGGCCCCGCACCGGGCCATCGAAAAAAATCTCATAGGTTTGGTATTCGCGCCGCAGACCGGTGTCGCCAAGCCACACCACAAACACCCCCGCCGCCGCCACGAGAAGCAGCGCGAACAAGCCGACAAAGACGTAATGGGCCTTAGTCTCCATAGCCTGATCCTTAGGAGGCGGCGCGGGCGGCGGCGCGGCCGCGCGGTCCGGAGAAATATTCGTCGATCCAGGGATGCCCGAGGGTCAACAAGTCCGGGATCGGCGCGGTAGCGATGACTTTGCGATCGGCGAGGACGGCCACCCGATCACACACCGCATGCAGGCTGTCCAGGTCGTGGGTGACCATAATGACGCTGAGCTCCAGGGTGTCGGCCAATTCCCGCAGCAAACGGTCGAACTCGGCCGCGCCGACCGGATCGAGCCCAGCGGTGGGTTCGTCCAAGCACAATAATTCCGGATCAAGGGCCAGCGCCCGCGCCAGGCCTGCGCGTTTGCGCATGCCGCCAGAAAGCTCCGAGGGAAACTTGTTCGCGGCGTTTAGCGGCAACCCGGAAAGAACGATTTTTAGATCCGCAATCTCATCGAGAAGTTTATTGGGAAGTCTTAAATGTTCCCTCAAGGGGACTTGAACATTTTCTTTCACGGTCAAAGAGGAAAACAGAGCCCCACCTTGAAACAGCACCCCGGTTCGGCTTTGCAGCGCGACTTGCCCGGCTTTTCCCGCCCCGAATAAGGGCTCTCCGAACAGGAACACCTCCCCGCTCTGGGGACGGCGCAGACCCAAAATCGTGTTGAGCAGCACCGATTTACCCGTGCCCGAACCCCCGACCAGGCCCAGAATTTCGCCGCGCCGCACCGCAAGGCTCGCCCCGTCATGCACGGTGTGATCGCCGAAACGCGTCACCACGTCGCGGGCCTCCGCAACGAGGGGCTCGGACTGGCGCGGCTCCGTCATATGCCCATTTGCAGGTAAGCCATGGCGAACAGCGCGTCGATCACGATGATGGCGAAGAGCGCTTGCACCACCGCCGCGGTCACCCGTCGTCCCAGGGATTCCACATCGCCGCCGACCAACAGGCCCTGGCGACAGCCAATAACGGCGATGACGACCGCAAAGACCGGCGCTTTGGCCATGCCCGCCCAGAAATTTACGATCGGAATCGCCTCGCTTAAGCGCGTCACGAAAAATCCCGGGCTCAGCCCAAGGACGCCCCACGCCACCAGGCCCCCGCCAAGCAGGCCCGACATCATGGCGATGAAGCTGAGGATTGGCGTCATGATCAGGCAGGCGAGGACGCGCGGCAACACTAAGACTTCATACGGGTCCAACCCGATGACCCGCATGGCGTCGATTTCCTGGTTCATGCGCATGGCGCCGATTTGCGCGGTGAAGGCGCTGTCCGACCGACCCGCGAGCAGAATGGCGGTAATCACCACGCCGAATTCGCGCAACATGCCGAAGCCCACAAGCTCGACGGTGAACACCGATGCGCCGAAGGTCTCCAGCAAGCTCGCGCCCAGATAGGCCAAGACGGCGCCGACGAAGAAGGTCAACGTCGCCACGATCGGCACCGCGTTCACCCCCGCGCTCTCCATCACGGCGACAACCGCACGCCAGCGCACCCGGTCGGGGTGGAACAGCGAGCGCCCCGCCACGGACAACAGCTCGCCGAGAAAGGAGACCGTGGCTAAGGTTTCCTTACCGCCGCCCACGAGGCCGCGCCCCGCCCGGTCGAGCAGATCGATGGCCGTAGGGCGGGGTTTGGGCGGAGGCGGGCAGGGGGTCGCGTTCTCCCGCGCTAAGCGCAGAAGCACCCGCGCGGTGGCGTGTTCGCCGCGGAAGTGAAAATCGCCGTCCGGCTCGCCGCAGCGCCGCAGCGGCTTTTCGAGCACATAGGCGCCCGCGGTGTCGATGCGCGCCAACCGGCTGAAGTCGATGACGACGGCGCCGGGCTCGACTTTCGCTTCGATCGTGCGGATCTGGGCGTCGACGCTGGCGACCGTGTCCACCAGCCAGTCGCCCACCGGGGTCAGCACGACCCGCCCGTCTTCCTCCGCAATCCCAAGATCGGTAGCGTAGGTATCCATATCGCCCTCTCCGCAATCGCCCCTGCTTATCACCCTGGACCTTGAGACGCGATAGAGTGACCGAGCCCGACGCCCCCGCCTACGTTTGCACCCCCCGGTCTTGGCCGTTGGCGCAACCGTTCCGCATCGCCCGCGGCGTTAAGACCGAAGCCGTCACGGTTTGGGGTCGGTTGGACACCGCCGCCGGACCGGTCGAGGCCGAAGTCGTTCCCTATGCGCGGTATAGCGAAACGGCGCAGAGCGTTTTAGACGCCGCCCGGGCCGCCTTGGCGCGGCCTCGGTTGGAGGCGGATTTGCGCGGAGCGGCGGCCAACCTTGTCGCGACCCTCAGGCTGAAGGCCCTCGCGGCGCGCGAGGGGCGGCCGCCCTCGGCGGTGATCGGCGCGCCTGTTTGGCGACGCCCTGTGAGCACCGCTTTGACGATCAGCCTAGACGCGCCCAACGCCATGGCGGAAGCTGCGCGCGCGGCGGAGGCGTTCTCGCTCCTGAAACTCAAGATTGGCGGGCCTGAAGATCTTGCCGGCGTGGGGGCGGTGCGCGGGGCGCGGCCGGATGCGCGGCTGGTGGTGGACGCCAATGAAGGCCTGCAAGCTCACGGGCTGCCCGATATCCTGCGCCGGTTGGCGGATTTGAATGTCGATCTGGTGGAGCAGCCTTTGCCGGCGGGCGAGGATGCTATGCTCGCCGACATGGATCGGCCATTACCCATCGGCGCCGATGAGAGCGCGCATAGCGTTGAGGACCTCGCCACGCTCAAAGACCGCTATGACGCCGTCAACGTCAAGCTCGACAAGGCCGGCGGACCCACGGCGGCCCTTGCTATGGCCAAGGCGGCCCGCGCCGAAGGCTTCAAGGTGATGGTCGGCTGTATGGTCGGCCCGTCTTTGGCGATCGCGCCGGCGTGGAGCGTTGTGGCCCTAGCGGATTGGGTGGATTTGGACGGCCCGCTTTGGCTCGCCCGGGACAGTGAGCCGGGATTGACGTTTGACGGGCCGCGCTTGCATCCCCCGCCCCCAGCGCTTTGGGCCTAAGCGCGGCTAGGGCGCCGGCCCCGCAGCCGCCGCCGTCGCGGCTTGGTTCGCCGCGCGCGCCGCTGGGTCCCGCCGGGTGGTCCACATCCCGATGACGCCGCCGAGAACGCTCAAGCCCGCCATCAGCCAAAACGCCTTCGCGCCGATCGCTTGGACGACGAACCCCGCCAGTGCGGTCGCCCCCGCCAGCGCCGCGCCGTTGGAGAAGGCGGAGTTCACGCTCTGCGCCGCGCCCGCCAACCGATCCGGCGCGTGCCCGCTCAAATGGCGCACCACCGCCAGATGAGCGCAGGCGAACGTGCCCGCGTGCAGGGTTTGCAGCGCCACGAGCGCGCCCAATCCCGGCTCGTAAGCGTAAGCGCTCCACCGGATCAGGCCCGCAATCCCGGAGACGGCGAAGAGCCCCGACACCCCCAAGCGATCGGTTAAACGCGCGCCAAGGGTGAAGAAGGCGACCTCCACGGCCACCCCCCACGCCACAAGGGCGCCGATGACTAGCCCGGACAGTCCCGCTTGGCCCCAGAAGATCGCGCTATAGGCGTAATAGACCGCATGGCTTGCTTGGAGCGCCGCAGACGCCAACAAGGCGCCGGATATGTCCGGCCGGCGCAGCAGGACCACGAATACTTTAAACCGCGCGCCCCGCGGCGCGGCTTCAAGCGTGGTTTGGCGTACGACCGCCTCCCCGGGCAGCGACCAGGCGGCGGCGACCAGTAAGGCCGAGGCCGCGACCACCCAGGCCAAGACGGCTTCCGAGCCGTAAACATCCTTCAATTGACCGCATCCAATATTGGCGAGGATGAAACAGACCGAACCCACCGCCCGAATACGCGGATACCGCACGAGACCGGCGCGTTCCGCGCCCAGCACCACCACGTCAATCAAGGGCAAAACCGCGGCCGAACAGGCGCCCGCAGCGATCCCCACCGCCAAAATCGCCGGAAAACTCTGCATCGGCGCATAAGCCGCATAGGCCACAAATGCCCCGGTCGCCATGACGGCCGCGCCCGCGCGCCGGCTCAGCCGCGTGTCCGCCCAATAGGCGTAAGCCGGGCCGAACAGCATTTTCGCCACCAGCGCGCCGGAGATCACCAGCGCGATTTGGGCTTCGTCCAGCCCACGTCCGGCCAACCATAAAGGCAAAAACGGCAAGGACGCGCCCAAAACCAGAAAAAAGCCCGCATAAGCGAGCGCCAGTCGAACGGCGATCATAAAAGGGCGCGCGCCTTTTCCGGTTTCGTCATAGAAGGGGCCGGCTATAGCATATGTGTCACATTTCCCAAGGCGGCGCGTCATAAACCCCCAAACCTCACGATTGATCGGATTAAACGCGCTTCACGGCGCCCTGGCGGTCGGTTTTGGCGCGTTCGCCGCCCATGGCGCAGGGGTCGAAGCGACGGCGCTGTTTCAAACCGGAGCGCAATACCAAGCCATGGCCGGGTTAGGCGGTGCGCTCGCCGCTGGCTTCGGCGCGCGCCGGGCGGGGCTGATCTTGTTTTTTGGGGCGGCGGTGTTTGCGGGCGCGCTTTACGCTTTGGGGTTTGGGGCGCCGCGCGGGTTCGGCGCCGTAGCCCCGCTCGGCGGGGTGTTGATGCTCGCCGGCTGGCTCGACTTCGCGTGGACGGGGTTGCGCGGCCGGCTTGGCGCGGGGAACGGCTCTTTGTAGGGTCGCGCTCGCTTTCGGGCTGGTTCGCGGTCCGCAGACAGTGCCATCAGGATCGCCCCGTCGTGTTCGAAACCTCCGCCCCCGCCGAAGCCGCCCCTGCGCCGGTCGCCCTTAACGGCGTGCGCGTGCTGCTCGCCACCTATCGCGGCCATCCCCATGTGGGCGGGCAGGGGGTGTATGTCCGCGAATTGGCTCGAGCGCTTATGGCGGCGGGCGCGCGGGTGGAGGTCGCCTCCGGTCCGCCCTATCCGACGCTCGATCCGGACATCACCCTGCATCGCTTGCCGTCCTTGGACCTGTTCAGCGCTGCGAACGCATTCACCGCGTTGCGCCCGGTGCATTTGCGGTCTTGGGCGGATCTGTCGGAATGGTTGGCGCACAATTCCGGCGCGTTTGGCGAGCTTTACGCTTTTGGCCGGCGCTTACGGCGCTTTCTCGCGCGCCGCACGGGCCGATATGACGTGGTCCATGACAACCAAACCCTGGCGGATGGGCTTTGGACAATCCACCGCCACATCGTCCCCGTGGTGGGCACGTTGCATCATCCCATCACCATCGACCGGGACCTGGCGCTCGCGTCGGCGGAGCGGGGCGTGGATCGTGTGCTGATCCGGCGCTGGCATCGATTTCTGGGCATGCAGGCGCGCAACGCCCGCCGGCTACCCTATCAGCTCGCCGTCTCCCAAGCCGCCCGGCGCGCTTACGCCGACGCGTTTGGGCTGAGCGCGCAGTCCATCGCTTGGGCCTGGAACGGGGTGGACGCGGAAGTCTTCGCCCCCCACGCCGCGCCGACGCGCGAGGCCGGGCTCATTGTCTCCGCCGCGAGCGCGGACACCCCGATCAAAGGCTTGGCGGTGCTGATCCACGCCTTTGCGCAGGTCTCCGCCACCCACCCTGATGCGCGATTGGTGGTGATCGGTCGGCTGCGCGAGGGGCCGGCGCAACGCGCGCTTGAAGCCGCCGGGCTGTGCGACCGGGTGCGCTTTGTGCACGGTCTCTCCCAAGCTGAGATCGCCAAGCTCTACGCCGAAGCGGCAATCGTGGTGTGCCCCTCGCTGTTTGAGGGCTTCGGTTTCCCCGCCGCGGAAGCCATGGCCTCGGGCGCGGCTGTCATCGCATCGGACGGGGGCGCTTTGCCGGAAGTGGTGGGCGAGGCGGGTGTCATCACCCGCGCGGGCGACGTCGAGGGTTTAGCCTGCGCCATCGGAGACTTGCTGCACGATCCGGATCGACGCTCGGCGTTGGGAAGCGCCGCGCGGGCCCGCGCGCGGGCGCAGTTTTCCTGGTCCGCCCACGCCCAAGCCGCGGGGCGGCTTTACGCGCGTGCGCTCAAGCGCTCGTGCTGACGGTCGATTTAATCCGGCTGGGGCTCAATCCCGGACAGACCGCGCTCGATCTTGGCTGCGGGCGTGGCCGACATTTGCATGCGCTCGCGGCGGATCACGGGATCACCACCATGGGCGTCGATCTGTCGTTCGCCGAAGTCGATCACGCCCGCCAAGGGCTGCAATGGCTTCAAGCCTGCGGTGACCAAACCGGCTATCCGGCGGGGTTCGCGGTGGGCGACGCGGGCGGGTTGCCGTTCGCCGCGAACACCTTCGATGTGGTGGTGTGTTCGGAGGTGCTCGAGCATTTGCCGAATTACGAACGCACGCTCGATGAGATTGCGCGGGTCCTCAAGCCCCGGGGCCGGTTTGCGCTCAGCGTGCCGCGCTACTGGCCCGAGGCGCTGTGTTGGCGGCTCAGCGAGGGGTATCGGAGCACGCCCGGCGGGCATGTGCGCATCTTCAAGGCGGCGGAGCTGGCGCATGCGGTGACCGCGCGCGGGTTTGCGTTCCAAGCTCGCCATTACGCCCACGGCCTTCACGCGCCCTATTGGTGGCTGCAGTGCGCGCTTTGGGCCCGGCGGGAGGCGCACCCTTGGGTTCGCGCCTATCAGCGCTTTTTGGAGTGGGACATTCTCAACCGACCGCGTTTGACCCGGTGGTTGGCGCGCCTCGCCGATCCGGTGATGGGCAAATCGGTGGTGATGTATTTTCAAGCCCAGGGCAGGGCTGCGTGAAAGGCGGGGTCGACGTTGGGGGGCTCGCGCGCCGCATTCGCGCGCTCCAGCGCGCGGACGGCGCCATCGATTGGGTCGAGGACGGGATCTGGGATCCTTGGAACCAGATTGAAGCCGCCATGGGGCTGAGCGCGGCGGGGGACCACACAGCCGCGGAGCGCAGTTTCGACGCGCTCGCCGACCGCCAGGCCGCAGACGGCTCTTGGCTGGCGGACATGGGCGCGGCGGCGCCGATGGATCGTGAGAACCGTCGGCTTGTGGCGCACCTGGCGCCCAAAATCGTGGACACCAATTTCGCGGCCTATATCGGCGTGGGCTTGGCGTATTGTGCACGTGCAAAGGGTGATCTGGGCGTGTTGCGTCGGCACGCCGAAACGCTCGGCCGGGCGATGGATTTCGTCCTGGCCTGCCAGCACCCCAGCGGGGAAATCGCGTGGCGCCGGCCGGAGCCGGGCGAGGGGCTCTGCGCGGTGGACGCCCTGTTCGCCGCCAATTGCGCTATCCAGATGAGCTTGGACGCCGCGGCCTGGGCGTTTGACGCGCTCGGGCGGCCGCGCCGGGACCTCGCCCAGGCCGCCGCCGCGATACGTCAGGCGCTTGCTGGGCGGCCAGAGCGGTTTGACCGATCCTGGTCGTCGAAAACGCGCTACGCCATGGATTGGTATTACCCGGTCCTAACCGGGGTTCTGAGCGGGCAAGCGGCCCGCGCGCGCCTGGCGCGCGGCTGGGACACCTTCGTCGTGGCGCATTTGGGCTGTCGCTGCGGCTCCGACCAACCTTGGGTGACCGCGGCGGAAACCGCTGAGCTGGCCATCGCGTGCGCGGCCGCGGGCGCGCCGCAAGTCGGACGCCGCCTGATCCAATGGCTGGAACCCCTGCGCGACCCGCGAGGCGGGTACTGGATGGGGTATCAGCTTGAGGACGGGTTGATCTGGCCTCAGGAGCGTCCGTCTTGGACCGCAGGCGCGGTGTTGCTCGCGTGGGACGTGCTGGAGGGCCTGACCCCGGGCGCAGCCTTATTCCGCAGCCCGGCTCAAAGTCGAACAAACACCGCAAGCGATCCGGTTTGGGACCAGGGTGCGAACAGGCCTGACGCGGCGGCGCGCGTGGCGACTTCATAGGGTGGGCGGCCGCCCTGGGCGGGGTCGGCGAACACGTCATGGATCGCCAGAATTCCGCCGCTGACCAGCTTGCCCGCCCAGGCGCGGTAATCCGCCAAGGCCTGGGCCAGGCTATGCCCACCGTCGAGGAAGAGACATCCTAGCTGCGGAGCGATCATGGCGGCCGCCGCCTCCGATTGGCCGACAAGCGCGAAGACCGTTTCCTCAAGTCCCGCCCGGCGAAGGGTTCGTCGAAAAACCGCAAGGCTGTCGACCGCCCTGGCGTCTGCATCCCAAAGTGCGGGATCGTAAAACGCTTCCCCGGGCTGATGCTCCTCCGATCCCCGGTGGTGGTCGACCGACAACACCCGCCTGCCCGCGTGCTGCGCCACAGCGCCGAGATAAAGCGTCGAGCGGCCGCAATACGCCCCGATCTCCGCCAGATCGCCGCGTTGCGCGCCGATTTCGGCCGCTTGAGCCAACGCTGCGCCTTCATCCGCGTCCAAAAAGCCCGGAACGGTCTGTGGATCGATCAACGGTTTTGGGGGGCTCACCCGATCGGCTCGTCCGCATTGGGGACAAGTGGGGTCGGATCCTGCGCTTGCGCTTTCGTGGCGCGGGTTTGGGCGGCCAACCGTCGCTCAGCAATCGCATCGGCCAGTGCGCTCAAAGCGGCTAAGTCTTCGCCGTGTTCAAGCAAGCCTTCAGTCAAAGCCGGCGGCGCGGGATCAGACCCCACGGCTTTCACCGCCGTTTTTAAAATCGCATCCGCGCGCCGGGCCGCGGAGACCGCCTTTTCCACGGCTTGCAGGTCCGCGCCCAAGGCTTCGGGCGTGTCCTCCACCGGGCCTGCGCGCCAATCCGAGCCCGCTGTCAGAACCGCATTCGCCAAAACGTTGGCGTCTCTGAGGTCCGTGGCCAACAGGGCGTCGGGTGTTGTTTCCGACGCATCCGCGCGCACCAGCAGAGCCTCGTGGTAACGATCCGATGGGCTCGGTTTAGGCTCGTCCTCGCCGGTGACCTGGCTCCATCCCCCCATGAGGATCCGGGCCATGCGGGTTAAGGCTTTGCGCTGACCGTCGGCCTCAATCCAGCCCCGCTCGAGATGGTCGTTCCACAACGCTTGTGACGCCTCGCGCAAAGCGGTTTGCGCCTGAGGCGCCAACGCGGCCGTTTCTGGGTCGGGCGCGAAGGAAACGGTCACACAGCAGCCAAGGGCGATGAGCGCCCCCGCACACGTCGCCGCGCGAGCCATCGAAAAAATCACGTGCGTCCCCTACACATGGTCTCTCACTTTAGTCCTCCCAATGTCACACGCAAAGCGCCTTGTGCGCGCGCCCAGAGCATGAAACACGTGAACCTCATGATCCGAACGTCTGCCTCGCCGGTGCGCGCCGGTCCGTATCCGCCGCTGCAACCCCTTGAAAGTCGACGACTCGCCGTGTCGTCGCGCCATGAAATCTATTATGAGATTTGCGGGCGCGCGGGTGGGCTTCCTGCGGTGGTGCTCCATGGCGGCCCCGGCGGCGGCTGCACCCCTGCTATGCGGCGGTTTTTCGATCCGGCGCGTTATCAAATGGTGTTGTTCGACCAACGTGGCTGTGGCCGCTCCCGGCCCGTTAGCGAATTGGCTGAGAACACGACCTGGGATTTGGTCGCCGACATTGAGCGCTTACGCGAGGCTTTGAACATCAGCGCGTGGGTGGTGTTTGGCGGCTCCTGGGGCTCGACCCTGTCCTTGGCCTATGCGCAGACCTATCCGGAGCGCGTCTTGGGCATTGTGTTGCGCGGGGTGTTCTTGCTGACCCAGGCCGAATTGGACTGGTTTTACAAAGACGGCGCAAACGCGTTGTTTCCCGATGCCTGGGAGCGTTTCCTCGCGCCCATCCCCGAGGCGGAGCGCGCGGACATGATCGCCGCTTACCATAAGCGGTTGTTTGGCGCGGACCCGGAGGTTCGCGCCCAGGCGGCGCGCGCTTGGGCGCAATGGGAAGGCGACACCTTGACCTTGCGCGGTCCGTCCGCTCGGCCCGAAGAGTTCGCTGACCCGACCTTCGTCGACGCCTTCGCCCGCATCGAATGCCATTATTTTCTCAATCGCGGGTATTTTGACCATGACGGTCAATTGCTCGACGACATGCACAGGATCGCGCACATTCCAGGGCGCATCATTCAGGGCCGCTATGACGTCATAACTCCAGCCCGAGCCGCTTATCGCTTGGCGCAAGCCTGGCCGGCGGCGAAGCTTGAGATTATCGGCGATGCGGGCCATTCCGCCTCCGAGCCCGGGATCGCTGCGGCGCTCACCCGGGCGACGGATGCGTTGGCGGACCTGTTCGACGCCTAAGCGCAGGGTTGAGCTTACCCGGCCGCTAAGAATCCCGAAGCCGCCTGGAACAGCCCCGCCACCATGATGATCAGCACGGCGACCGGCACCACGTAACGCACGACCGTAAACCAGGCGTCGCGCGCCCAAGCCGGCGCGTCGGCGAACTCCTCTTCGAAGACCGTGCGTTTGACGATCCAACCGGCGAAGACGGTCACCAGCACCGCGCCTAGGGGCAGGATCACCGTACCGGTGGCGAAGTCTAGGAAGTCGATATAGCTGGTGCCGGCGTTAAAGATGCAGCCCACGCCGACCATCCACATCACGAAACCCAAGCCCAAGGCCGCGCCCCAACGGGTGACCCCGTGGCGTTCTTCGAACCACGACACGGCCACCTCAAACAAAGAGATCGCCGAGGTCAACGCGGCGAAAATCGCGAGCAAGAAAAACACCCCGCCAAACAGCGCGCCAAAGGGCATCTGACCGAAGGCGGCCGGTAAGGTGACGAAGAATAATCCGGGCCCGCCATTGGGGTCGAGGCCAAAGGCGAAGACAATCGGGAACACGGCAAACCCGGCGATCAAGGCCACCGCGGTGTCGCAGCCCGCAATTAAGGTGGAGGATTTTGCGATGTTTTGATCTTTCTGCAGGTACGCGCCGTAGGTCATCATCAAGCTCGATCCAACGCCGACCGAAAACAGGGCTTGCCCGACGGCCGCGAGCGCCGCGTCAAAGCCGATTTTCGAGAAATCCGGATTGAGCAAGAAGCTCGCCGCAGCCCCAACGTCCCCGGCGGTCAACGCAAAACCCACCACCACGACAAGCATTACGAAGAAGGCGGGCATCAGAATATTCACCGCCGTCTCGATCCCGCCTTTCAGCCCGCGCATCACGATCGCCACCGTCATGGCCGCAAAAATGAAGTGCCACAGGATCAGCCGCGGCTTGTCCGCCAACAGCGCGGTGAACAGCGCCTCGGACTCCTCCGCACTGACGCCATTGAACTGGCCCGTGAAGGCGGGTCCGACATAGGCCAGAATCCAACCCGCGATAACGCAGTAAAAACAGACGATGAAGAAGGAGCCTAACCCGCCGATCCAACCCACGGCGGCCCATTTTTGGCTTTTTCCCGCGCGTTGGGCCAATTCCTCGGTCGCTTCGGGGGCGGACAGGCCCACATGCCGGCCCATGGCGTATTCGGCCATCAAAACAGGAAGCGCAACGACCGCCACCGCGATCAAATAAAGGATCACAAACGCACCGCCGCCGTTTTCGCCGGCTGTGAATGGAAATCGCCAGAAATTCCCCAAGCCTACCGATGATCCCACCGCCGCCATGATGAATGTAAAGCGCGATGACCAAGTTTCGTGCGTACCAGCGACGGGGCCGGCCATAAGCGTCTCCTTAAGGCGAAACCTTCATAATGACGGGAAGCGGGCTGAAAAGTGGACGAGAGCAGACCTGCGGTCAACACGGGCTCTGTAATGCGCCCTAGAGCAACGCGACGTAAACAAAGCTTTCGTCTAGGGAAGTCGGGGGTTATGTGCAGGGGATGGGAGAACGCGGCGACATGTCGAATTCGGGACGTTTGCAGGATGTGATGCAGCGCCAGGGCGCTGTTGACCTGACGGCGTTCCTGCAAGCGCTCGACCGGGACCCGAAATCGGCTTGGATGGTGGTCCGGCGGGGTGGTGATTTTTTCGAGATTTGCGATGTCGACGACAATCTTTGCGCCCTGACGGGCTTTGAGCGCAACGAATTGGTCGGCCAAGCGCCGGCGACGCTATTTTTCGGCCCAGAAATGGATCCGAACTCGGTAAGCGATTTTGGCCGTAACCTGCTCGCCTATGAGCATGCGCACTTGGTCGACGTCTTCCGGCGCAAAGATCAAACCACCTTCACAGCCCATATCGCGGCGTTGCGTATTGCTGATCCAGATCCGGGTCCGCCGCGCTATCTCTATACGGTTACTCGGCTGACCCGGGACGCAAACGCCACGCCGTTGTTTAACGCGACCGTGTTCGACGCCACCCAAAAGCTCAGTGATTTGGCGTATTGGCGGTTTCAATTCGCCGACGAGGCCGAGACTTGGTCCTCCCACTTGGCGGCCCTTCTGGGGCTGCCCACGGACGTTGCGCCTGAGTTGCGGCGCTTGGAGGCGTATTTGCGGCCGGCTGATGCGGAACTGTTCCGCGCGGCCGTGGCCAAGGCGCGCGCCGGGCAAGCCCCGGAGTCGATCACCGTGTCCTTCACCCGACAGGACGGGGTCGAGCGGATCGGACGGGCGGCGGTGGCGCTCCAGCACAATGCGATCGTCGCGCCGGTGGCTGTGATGGCTGTGATCCAAGACGTCACTGACATTGAAATGGCGCGCGATCGGCTGCGGCTCGCCGAACAGCGCACGCGCACCGCTATCGACGCCGCCGGGGTCGGGGTGCTGCGCTATGACGTCAAACGTGAGCGTATGGAGATCTCGCCCAAGGCGTCGGAGATGCTGCGCCTTGAAGGGTACGCCGCGTCCTGGCCGACCGATTGGTTCACCTCGCGGCTGCATCCCGACGATTTCGCCGCCGCGAACGACGCCATTCAACGCCAAAGATCCGGACAGCAGGCCGCGGTGCGCCGGGAAATGCGGTTGCGCTGCGAGGACGGCGTTTATCGCTGGTTTGAACTGCGCCTTCAGCCCGCGGACGAAGCGGAGGAGACGCAGGGCCCCGCCATCCACGGGGTCTTAATCGACATCGACACCCGTCGACGCGCCGAACAGGCGTTAGCGGATATCCGCGAACGTTATGCGCTGGCGCTGGAGGCCTCCGAGATCGGGCTGTGGGATTGGGATTTAAGCGCCTCGCGCATGTCTTGGTCGAGCCAGTTCCGGCGTATTCTCGGTCTGACGCTGAAGGGCCCGGCGACGTGGGACGCTTATCAGGGGCTTTTGCATCCCGATGAGCGGGACGCCGTGGTGACCACCATGATGGAGACCATCGAGCCTGGCCAGGCTGACGCGTTCGACCTCGTCCACAGGCTGCGCGCGGCGGATGGCCGGTATATTTGGGTGCAAAGTCGAGGGCGGGTGCGCCGCGACGAGGCGGGAACCGCGCGTCGGGTGGCCGGCGCGATCCAAGACGTCTCCGCGCGCAAGGTGGCCGAGCTCGAGCTGGCGCGCAGCGAACAGCGTTTGCAGGATGTCGTTGCGGCGTCGGGCGAGTTGATCTTCGAACTCGACGCCAATTTTCGCTTCACCTACCTGACCGATCGCGCCATGGCGTTGCTTGGTCATAGGCCGGAGGCGATTTTAGGCAAAAGCACAACGATCTTGGCGCCCCCGGGGGAGCGCGCCGCTTATGAGAGCTGGCGCACGGCGGCGGAGACGGCTGCGAACACCGTCACCCTGGAGCGGTGCGTGTTACGCGGGGATGGCGACCGGCAATGGCTGCGCATCAGCATGCGCCGGCTGACCAATGAGCGGGGACGGACGATCGGGTATCGCGGTGCGGCCTTCGACATCAGCCAGCAAAAAGCCGCCGAACGAGAAATCTTAAACGCCAAGTCGGCGGCGGAGGGGGCGGCCGAAGACCGGGCGAAGTTCCTCGCCACCATGAGCCACGAAATCCGTACGCCGCTGAATGCCGTCATAGGAATGACGGATATCCTGTTGCGGTCTGACTTGAACGAAGAGCTGCACGAATACGCCCAAGCCGCCAATAAAGCGGGTCGGCATTTGTTGACCTTGGTCAACGATATCCTCGATTATTCGAAGCTGGATGCGGGTAAGGTTCAGATCGAAGCCATCAGTTTCGATCTTGAAACCGAGATCCGCGCCGTTTGCGACATGCTGGTCGGGGAGGCGGCGCGGAAGAACCTAGCCTTTGATCTGCAAGTTATGCGGTCGGCGAAAACGCGCTTCATCGGCGATCCCGCACGATTAAGACAGGTTCTGGTGAACCTTGTTTCCAACGCCATCAAATTCACCGGCAATGGGCGGGTGTCGCTGCGCGCTGGCCTTAAGACCCACTCTGACACGAGCGAACGGTTGCGTTTAGAAGTGGAGGACACCGGCATCGGCATCCGCGAGGAGGCGTTACCGCTGTTGTTCCGCGATTTTTCCCAAGCCGATGCGGGCACGACCCGACGGTTTGGCGGTACCGGATTGGGTTTAGCGATTTGCCGGCGCTTGGTGGAATTGATGGGCGGCGAGATCGGGGTGCAGAGCGAAGAGGGCAAAGGCAGCTTGTTCTGGGTCGAAGTGCCCTTCCCCAAAGACGAAGCGCAGCCAGCCAAACCCGCGCCCGCCTTGGTTCAACCCGCCGCCACGAATGTCGAGCCGCGCCGGCTCCGGGTGCTCGCCGCCGAGGATAATCCGGCCAATCAACTGCTGCTGAAGGCTTTGTTTGCGCGCTTTGGACACCAACTCGTGCTCGTTGGTGATGGCGCAGCCGCTGTGGAGGCGGCTCGGAAAGACCAATTCGATGTTATCTTGATGGATGTTGAAATGCCCGTCGTGGATGGCGTCGAGGCAACCCGAGAGATCCGCCGGCTCAGCGGTCCGTCGGCGAAAACCCCGATCATCGCGTTGACCGCCCATGCGATGGCCGACCACAGAGCGCGCTTCAAGGAGGCTGGAATGGACGACGTATTGGCCAAACCTTTTGAGCCGGAAAAACTCGCCCAAGCGTTGGAGATGCGCGCGGGACCGGCGGGCGAGCCCGGACCGGGTCCCCGGGCGGATGCGCCGTTCTCAGCCTCGCCCTTGGTGGATCGCGGCACCCTCGACCCGATCATCAAACTGGCCGGAGCGGACGCCATCCGACCGGTGATCCAAGAGTTTTGGTCCAATGCGGACGAGTTGGTCGAAGAGATTGAAACCGCTGTGCGCGCCCAGGACGCTACCGCGCGTCGCCGCGCGGCGCACACGCTCAAAGGTGCGGCCGCCAATGTGGGCGCACGTCGGGCCGCGGACGTGTGCAAAGCGTTGGAAACCACCGAGACCGAGGAGGCCGCCGTGCTCATCGACGCGCTTCGGGCAGCGCTCGCCGCCGCTCGGCCAGAGCTTGAGACGATCCTTGCCGCGGCTTAGGCGCGCCCTGATGATCGCCATTGATGAGTTCATGGCCTAAATCAACGCCGCGTCACGGTAGACGCGCACCGCTTGCACCGCGCCAAAGCCGGCCATGATCGACAACATTACCGTGCCGCCGTACGAGACCAGCGGGAACGGCACGCCGACCACCGGCATCAAGCCCATAACCATGGCGGCGTTGACCCCGACATAGAGCGCAAAGGTGATGCAGACACCGCCGGCGAGCAGACGTCCGAAGGTCTGGCTTGCGCGCTGGGCCGTGATAAAGCCGAACACCAACACCAGCGCCACCAGCGCCAGCAGCGCTAAGCCGCCCACCAGGCCAAACTCCTCCCCTAGCATGGTGAAAATGAAATCGGTGTGCTTTTCGGGCAGGAAGTTCAGATGCGCCTGGCTGCCGTTCAAAAAGCCTTTGCCGGTTAACCCGCCCGAACCCAAGGCGATTTTGGACTGCAGGATGTGGTAGCCTGAACCTGTCGGGTCCTGCTCGGGATTGAGAAAGGTCAGAATGCGGCGCCGCTGATAATCCTGCAGGCCGAAGGTCAGGAACGCCGCCGTCGCCGGCGCGCCCAGGGCGGCCGCCGCCGCGATCCACCGCCAACTTAAGCCCGCCAAAAACATCACGCCCGCGCCGGTGAACGCCACCAAGACCGCGGTGCCGAGATCGGGTTGATAGGCTATCAACAGGGTGGGCGCGCCAATCAGCAGCGCCGCGCCGGCGAGCCCGCTGAGGCTGTTTACGCGATCCGGTTTAAGGTCATGGTAAAACCGCGCCAGCGCCATCACCAAGGCGATCTTCATGATCTCAGAGGGTTGCAGTCGGATTGGCCCGAACTCTAGCCAGCGCTGCGCGCCCTTGCCGACCTCGCCGACTACCGCCACCCCGATCAGAAGCGCCAGGGCGACGAAATAGGCGGGATAAGCCATGCCCGCCCAAAGCCGGAGAGGGACCTGGGACGCCGCGATCATGATGAGGAATGCGGCGGCGAACCGAACCGCGTGAAGCACCGCCCAAGGCCGCCAAGCGCCGTCAGCGGTGGAGTAGAGCATGGCGACCCCCACCCCGGCGAGCGCGGCCAACACGCCCGCTAACGCCCAATCGAGCCGGCCCAATCGCGCCAAGGGTCCGTCGGGGTTCAACCGCGCGCTGCCCCCCGCGCGGGGCCTGTACGCGTTCAAGGCCCCGTCCCATCGGCTTGCGCGTAGCGCCGCGGCCGTCCCAGCGGATCGCTCTGCACCGCGCGCAGCAGGATATCGCGCGCCACCGGAGCGGCGGCGCCAGACCCGGAGCCGCCATGGTCGATCACCACCGAAATGGCGTATTTCGGCGCGTCCAGCGGCGCGAAGGCGACGAACAGAGCGTGATTGCGCAGTTCCCAGCGCAGCTGGGATTGGGACAACACCCCGGAGCGCCGTTCGGCCTGGGTGATCGAACGGACCTGGGCTGTGCCGGTTTTGCCGCCCGCGCGCAGGTCCGCCTCGCCGAAAGTGCGGAACTTGCCAAACGCGGTGCCGCCGGGTTCTTCGCAAACTGCGCCCATCGCCGCGCGCACGCGCGCGAAAGCCTCGGCGTCGTAGGGCAAGGGCGGCGCATCGTCTTTTGGCGGCAGCGTCAAAGTGGGTTGGATCGCGCGACCGCTCGCCAGTCGCGCCGTCATAACCGCCAATTGCAGGGGCGAAGCGCCCAGAAAGCCTTGCCCGATCCCGTGATTGAACGTGTCTCCCGTCACCCATGGCTGGTCAAATCGGGCTCTTTTCCATTGGGGGTCGGGCAGCAGGCCGGCGGTCTCGTTGTTCAGCCCTAGATCAAGGCGTTCGCCGATCCCGAAGCTTTGCGCCACCGGCGTGATCCGCTCCATGCCCAATCGCCGGGCCATCTCGTAAAAATAAACGTCGCAAGAGCCTTTGATTGCTCCGTTTAGGTCGACCCCGCCATGCCCGCCACGCCGCCAACAGTGGAAAACCCGCGAGCCCAGCCGCAACCGCCCGCCGCAAAACACCCGTTCCTCGGGATCGGCGACCCCATGGTGCAAAATGGCGTGGGCCATCACCATTTTATAAGTTGAGGCGGGGGGATAGACGCCTTGTACGGCTTTATTAAACAAAGGTCGGCGGGGGTCGCCGCGTAACTCCGCGAACTCTTTTGGCGTGGGGATGCGCGCAAACACATTGGAGTCAAATGCGGGCGCAGAAGCAAGCGCGAGGATTTCCCCGGTCTCCACCGCCATGACCACGGCCGATCCACTCTCCTCGCCCAACCGTTCGACCGCGTAGCGCTGCAGCTCGGCGTCCACGCTGAGCACCAAATCCTGGCCCGGCTTGGCGCGTCGGCCTTCCTCGGGCCGTTCGCGGATGACCCGGCCATAGGCGTTAACCTCGACCTTCAGCGAGCCGGCCTCTCCGCGCAGGTTTTCGTCATGGCTGCGCTCCAGACCCTGGCGGCCGACGCGAAAGCCTGGATGACGCAGATTGGGATCGCGCGCGACATCGTCTTCGCTGGGCTTGCCGACATAACCGACCAGGTGAGCGAAGGCCTCGCCATCGGGATAGGCGCGGATCAGGCCCACATCCGGGGTGACGCCGGGCAGCTCGGGCGCGCGCAGATTGACGGCGGCGAAGGCGGACCAGTCGAGGTTTTCCGCTACGGTCAGCGGCACGAAGCCGGGTTGGTTTTTCGCTTGTCTGAGAATCACGGCGCGCGCGTCGTCATCGAGGGGGAAAAACGCGCTCAACCGTTCCAACAGCGCCTCGAGCCCGCCGGTGTCCTCCGGGGTGACCAGGATACGATAATTCTCCCGATTACCGGCGATGATGGCGCCGAACCGGTCTAAGATCCGGCCACGCTCGGGCGCAACGACGTGATAGTTAAAGCGGTTATCGTCCGCCAAGACCGCGTATTTGTCTTGTTGAAGGATTTGGAGTGGGTAAACCCGGGCGGCGAGGCCCGCATAGACGCCGGCGCTGACCAGGCCCAAGACAGCGGCGCGGCGATTGAAGACAGCGCCGCTCTCCTCCTCCATCCTCGCCATGCCACGCCCCCTTTAGTTACGGTCTTCCGCCGCGATCAACCGGCGTAAGGTGGAATACGCCGCCCCGGTCAGCGGGTAGACTATGATTGTGGCGATGGCTTGAACATAAGTCTCCGCCAAATTTGGCAGCCCATTGAGCGTAAAGCGCACCACCCCGTCGGCGCCCGAATGGGTCACCGCCGGGTCAAGCGGGCGCACCACCGCGAGGGCCGACAGTCCGACGGCGAGCCCAGAGGCGAGCAATGTCGCGCCGACGAACCCGGCCCACACCGTTCCCGACCCCCGCGCGCTCAACGTGTCGCCGAACATCACGCTGGCGGCGGCGATGACCGCATAGGCGACCGCCCACGGACCGATGACGCCGCCTAACGCCACGTCTTGGATCAAGCCCAAAAGAAACGCTTCGGAGGGGGAGAACGCTTCCGGCGCACGGACCGACCAATAATAAACCGCCGTAAGCGGCAGCAGCGGCGCGACGAGGGGTACGCCCGCTGCGTTGAACGGCAAGACCAAAACCAAAACGCCCGCCACGCCGAGCCCCCACACCAGAGCGGGTTCAAACCGCGCAATCCGCGGCGCGCGCGCTTCGGTCATGGTTGCTCCAGGGGGGCGGTCGTCGCAAGGGGGGCCGCAGGCTCGGGCGCCGGGCGAGGGGGCGGTTCTGGGCTCGGGTCGGCCTCGCGGGTGGGCGGGGAGGGGGCG
>JBHJGU010000096.1:0-15135 GCA_050331475.1 Maricaulaceae bacterium
ATCGGGGGCACGGACTTCACCGGCGCCCGCGGCTTGACCCAAGGCCAACTGGATCAGGCGTGCGGGGACACGGCCACCGTCTTACCCGCCGGCTTAACCGCGAAAACTTGCGCGCCCTAATCGACTTGTGGCTGTGTGACCTCCGCGTTACGCCGAATTAAGTCGAAACGCGGGCCAATTCGACATACATCCGTTGCGTACCCCAAAGCTCGATACGGATGATTATGGCCCTTAAGCGCACGATTGGTTCTCTGTTGTGTTGGCTTGTTGCGCCCGCGGTTGCGGCGGCGGGCGACGTTACCTTTAAACTAGGTATTGGCGGGGTCTGCGCGGGCTGCGATTTGGCTGGCAAAGACTTGCGCCACGCCCGGATGGTGGGGGCCAATTTCCCGCGTTCGAGCTTTCGCGGCGCGGATCTGCGCGGCGCCGAGATTCGCGGCGCAATCTTTGTCGACACCGTGTTCGACCGAGCGGATTTCCGCGACGCCCGGGCCAGCAGCGCCAACTTCGCCAAAGCCAGCTTCAAAGGCGCGGATTTGCGCGATTTCATCGCCCATGGTTGCAATTTCGCCTTGGCTCGGTTCAACGGCGCGCAATTGCAAGACAGCGACTATGGCGGCTCTATTTTCGCCGGCGCGCACTTTGTCGGGTCCGAACTCGCCGACGCCGATTTCTCCGGCACGGAAGCGCCTAAGGCCGATTTTTCGGAAATCCGGGCGGACGGCGCGCAGTTCAACGGCGCGTCGCTGCAACGGACGATGTTCACCGGCGCCCGATTAGACGACGCCAGCTTTAACGGCGCGAAGTCTCAGGGTGCGGATTTTTCAGGCGCGGTTTTGTTGGACGCCTCATTCGACGGAGCGCTGTTACATCGCGCGCGGTTTGTTGGCGCCGGCCTCGACGGCGTCTCCTTTGACCGGGCCGTCCTCATAGAGGCCGTGTTCCTGGATGCGGACCTCACGGACGCCACGTTTTTCGACGCCCAACTACACGGCGCCGATTTCTCTGGCGCCCATGGCGTCGAGGCGGCGGACTTTCGCGGCGCCTGCGGTGAGGCGAAAGGGTTACCGGCCAACATTCGCGCTCAAATCCGGGCCTGTGGCGAGACAGCGGTCGCGCCTGAACGAGTGGCCGCGCGATGGGGCGCGGTCAATGTCGCCGTCGACGGTCAATTGGTCCGAGGCGATATCGGCGCGCGTTCGGGCGATGAGGTAGCGATCGTGATCGAAGTCGACGCGCTGGAGGAAACGGTGGAGCGCGCCGTTGCGGAAGCGTTCTCTCAGGTTGAGCACGCCATTGGCGCAGCTTTAGCCGAGGCGGAAGCGGAGTTGGCGGCGGTCGACGCCCTAGCCCTGCGCGATGTGCGGAGCAATCTGGAAGCCGCCTTGAACGCCCTGGCCGAAGCCGAGGCGGAGCGGCGCCCGATCACCGTGGTCGAGAGCGAAGATGAATAAAGGCTAACTTGTTTGAGGTTGATTTGTGACGCAGTGTTCCCATACACGATCAAATAAACGTGTCGGTCGTTATAAATTTGGGAGACCCTGATGTCCGAACGAGCCCTTCGCTTGGCTTTACTTGCCTTCGCAACTCCAGTCTTGGCCACACCAGCCTTGGCGAATCCTGACCAACAAGGCGTCCGTTACGAGCACGGCCGCTACGAAAACTTGGATTTTTCCGGCGCCAACCTAACGGACGCGCGGTTCGCCCATTCCAGCATTTCCGGTTTGGACGCCAGCGGCGCGACGTTGCGCGAAGCGAGCTTCAGCCACACCAATATGGGCGAGGCGGATTTCCGCGGCGCCGTGTTTGAAAACACCACGATCGCGCACGTGAATATGGGCGATGCGAACCTCAGCGGCGCAACGCTCACGAATACGCCACTCAGACACGTCAATTTGGGCGATGCGGTGTTAGACGGCGTATCGGCCGCGGATTTGTCCGCCGAGCACGTCAATTTCGGCGACACCGTCATCACCGACGCCGATCTGTCGAACCTTAACGCCAAGCACGTGAATTTCGGTGATGTAGCCTTCGAAACGGTCGATCTGTCGAACGCTAACCTTGAACACGTCAATTTCGGCGACGCGGATTTTGATGGGGTTCGGTTCGCTGGCGGAGCGTTTGAGCATGTGAATTTCGGCGATGTCGCGTTCACCCAAACTGATTTCCGCGACACCGAGATGGAGCACGTCAATTTCGGCGACTCCGTCTTCGAAAGCGCCGATTTCACGGGCGCTAAGTTGGAAATCGTCAGCTTTGAAGGCAGCGATTTGTCCGGCGTCACGGGTTTGACCCAAGCCCAGCTTGAGCGCGCCTGCGGGGACGGGGACACCGTCCTGCCCGACGGGCTGACGCTCATTGACTGTGAAGACGCCGAATGGAACCAGCGCGACTATGGCTGGCGGCGTAACTAACCCAAAAGAAGATTAGCCAGAGCGACTTTAAGTGGCGGGACCCCAGCGTCCCGCCGTTTTTTTAGTTTTCGCCTGCTTTCGCCTCTTTCGGCGGCTCGACAATGCGCAGATGCAGTTCGCGCAATTGCTTGGCCGAGACGGGACCAGGCGCGTTCATCATCAGATCGCGCGCCTGCTGGTTCATCGGGAACAAGGTCACTTCGCGGATATTCTCCACGCCCGCGAGCAGCATCACGATGCGGTCCACGCCCGGCGCTAAGCCGCCATGGGGCGGCGCGCCATAGCGGAACGCGTTGAGCATGCCGGCGAATTCCTCTTCGACCACAGCCGCGTCATAACCCGCAATCTCAAAGGCTTTGAGCATGATGTCCGGGCGATGGTTCCGGATCGCGCCGGAACTCAGCTCCACCCCATTGCACACAATGTCGTATTGATAGGCCAGGATGGAGAGCGGGTCTTGGGTCTCTAACGCCTCCATGCCGCCTTGGGGCATGGAAAACGGGTTATGCGAGAAGTCGATCTTCTTGTTGTCCTCGTCCCATTCATACATGGGGAAATCAACGATCCAGCAGAACTTGAACACGTCCGGCTCCACGAGGTCGAGGTCTTGGCCAATTTTAACCCGCGCCGCGCCGGCAAGCTTGACCGCGTCGGACGCCGCTCCGGCGGAGAAGAACAGCGCATCGCCGGCCCCCACGCCTGCGTGCGCCGCCATAGCGCGCTGCACCTGGACCGGGATGAACTTGGCGATGGGGCCTTTGCCCGTCAGCCCATCCTCGCCATCCTCGAAAACGATATAACCGAGCCCCGGCGCGCGCATATCCTTGCGCGCCCAATTATTCAGATCGTCGAAGAATTTCCGCGGCCGATCGCCCGCGCCCGGCGCAGGGACGCCGCGCACGGTGCCGCCCCCGGCGATGACGTTCTTGAACGCGTTGAAGGTGACGCCTTCGGCCTCGAAGAACTGGGTGACGTCGGAGTTTTCGATCGGAATACGCAAATCCGGCTTGTCCGAGCCATATTTCAGCATGGCCTCGGCGAAAGGAATTCGCGGAAACGGCGCGGGCGTGATGGCGCGGCCGCGGGCGAATTCCTCGAACAGGCCATGCATGACCGGTTCAATGGCGGCGAACACATCGTCTTGGGTGACGAAGCTCATCTCCATATCGAGTTGGTAGAATTCGCCCGGGCTGCGGTCCGCGCGCGCGTCTTCGTCGCGAAAACACGGCGCGATTTGGAAATACCGATCGAACCCGGCGACCATGATCAATTGTTTGAACTGCTGGGGCGCTTGGGGCAGCGCGTAAAACTGACCGGGATTGAGCCGGCTGGGCACCAGGAAGTCGCGCGCACCTTCCGGGCTGGAGGCGGTCAGGATCGGGGTTTGGTACTCCAGAAACCCTTGATCGACCATGCGCCGGCGGATCGAGCTGATGACCTGGCTTCGGAGCACGATATTCTGGTGCAAGGTCTCCCGGCGTAAATCCAGATATCGGTGCTTGAGCCGGGTTTCCTCGGGGTATTCGGGTTCGCCAAAGACCGGCAGCGGCAATTCCGCCGCCTCGGAATGGACGTCAAGCGCGCGAACACGAACCTCAATCTCACCGGTGCCGAGATTGGGGTTCACCGTATCGGGGTCGCGGGCGACGACTTCCGCCGTCAGCCCGACCACGCTTTCCACCCTTAGTCGTTCGAGGCGCTCAAAGTGCGGGTTGGATGGAACACAAACACACTGGGTGAGGCCATAGTGGTCACGCAAGTCGATGAACAAGACCCCGCCATGATCGCGCTTGCGGTGGATCCAGCCCGAGAGCTTGACGGTTTGGCCGACGTGCGCGGCGCGCAATTCGCCGCACGTGTGGGAGCGGTAGGCGTGCATGGGATGTCCGCAGGGTTAAGGGGCGGGAGAGCGTTTGCGCCTATGCGCGAAAAATCCTTGCGCTTGTCAAGCCGGCTGGCGACATAAGCCTGCGGCTTACGCTGCACGCGGCCGGGCGCACAGCCCGCGCGCGCCAAAGCCGCCCGCCCGCTCAATGCCCCGTCAAAGCGCGGTTCGGGCCGCCGCCGCCCAGCGAACTGCAACGCCAGAGCCAGCAGCACAAATCCGCCGGACACAAGAAAACCCGTGCGCGGGTCAATCGTTGGCTCAATGCGGGTCCATCCCACGCCGCGGGCCGTGCCTTTAACCGCGATTTCCAATTGGCGCACCGCGCGGGCGTACTCCCCGCCGATTTCGGCCCCGAACATCGCCAACCCCGTCATAGACGCCGCCGCCATCGCCAGCAGAAACGCCCCTAACTGCAGCACACCTCGCATTGGCTCACGTTTCCTCGCATTTACGTGATCTCGTGAAACGAAAGGTTGCAAACCGGGGGCCAAACCGACGCGGTGAGCACCGCGACACGACGCCCATGAGCCGCTATAGCTCGCCCATGCCGGATGGTTTCGATCACGCACCCCGCCCCGCGCCCACCACCCTTAAGCGCCGTATCGCGGCGGGCCTGCGCCAGCTCGGTCTGCTTGGTGCGGTTGAGCCGCTTTACGCGCGTTGGCGGCGGCGAGGAGCCGCGACCGGGAGCGATGGCGCCAACTCGCCCGCGCCCGCGCTGGTTTTCGAGACCCAAGGTCATGTGGACATTGAGCAATTCCATCAATCCGGAACCGCCTGCGCACGCGCCCTAAACACAACCCTGAGCGGACTTTTAGACCGCCCCGCCCAGCGTGTGCTGGATTGGGGATGCGGGCCGGGGCGGTTGGCCCGGCCCTGGCGCGCGCTCGCGCCGCAGACCCACCTTGTCGGGGTCGACATCGCGCGCGGCGGTCTCTCCCATCTGCGCGCGGTTGCCCCGGAGATCGGCGTGGCTCAGATCGGGATGGCCGCACGTTTACCGTTTCTTAATGATACATTTGATTTGGCCTATGGCGTTTCCGTGCTCACCCACCTCTCGGTGGCGGCGCAACGGGCGTGGGTGTCGGAGCTCTGTCGCGTTGTCCGGGCGGAGGGCTTAATCGCCTTAAGCGTGCATGGCGACGGGGCGCTCGAAACCGTGGGCCTTACCCAATCTGAATGGCGGGCGTATCACGCAGGTTCGATCGTCGTCCGCGCCCAGGTTAAGGAGGGTTCGCGTTTGTTCCAAGCGTTCCACAGCGAGGCCGCCATGCGCGGATTGTTAGCCGGGCGCGACATCGTCCGTTTCGAACCCCGGTCCCTGGCCGTGGGCGGGTGGCACGATCTTTGGGTGCTGCGCGGATCCCGCTCCGCCGCGACCGTTTAGCCCGTTCCCGTCCACCATTATGACCCACGCCCCCCGCCCCGTGATCCGCACCACAGACGCCTTAGCCGAGGTCTGCGCTGAGCTGCGCACCGCCGACTTCGTTGCGCTCGACACCGAGTTCATGCGCGACGCCACCTATTGGCCGAAGCTGTGCCTGATTCAATTAGCCGGAGGCGAGATCGAGGCGGTGGTCGATCCCTTGGCGGACGGGCTCGACCTCGCCCCGCTCTACGCCTTGCTCGCGGACACGGACGTCCTCAAAGTGCTGCATGCGGCGCGTCAAGACGTGGAGATTTTCCACCATTTTGGCGGTGTGATCCCCGAGCCTTTGTTCGACACCCAGATCGGCGCGATGGCGCTCGGGTATGGCGACTCCATCGCCTATGACGCCCTCGTGGCGAAGCTGCTCAAACTCTCGATCGACAAATCCTCGCGTTTCACCGATTGGAGCCGACGGCCCCTGGGCGATAAGCAATTGGCGTATGCGCTCGCGGACGTCACCCATTTGCGCGACCTTTACCCCAAAATGCGCGCGCGGCTTGAACGGAAAGACCGGCTCGATTGGATCGCCGCCGAACACGCCGTACTCACCGATCCGGCGACCTATGACCTCTCCCCGGAAATTGCTTGGCGCCGCTTAAAACTGCGCAAAACCTCGCCGGGCTATCTCGCCGCCTTGAAAGCCGCCGCGCAATGGCGCGAGACCGAGGCGCAGAGCCGCGACCTGCCGCGCTCCCGCATCATGAAGGACGACACCCTTTACGATATCGCGCTCCAGCAACCCCAAAGCGCCGACGCGCTGGCCCGACTACGGGGCGCGCCTCGCGGGTTCGAGCGCTCCCGCGGCGGGCAAAGCTTGATCATCGCCCTTCAAACCGCGCTCGCCGATCCGGAGATCCACGCGCCCAAGGTGGCGCGTCCCGAGCCGACCCCGCCGGGCATCGGCCCGATCGTCGATTTCCTAAAAGTGCTCTTAAAGCTCAAGGCGGAAGAGAACGAGGTCGCGCCGCGGCTCATCGCCACCGTGTCGGACCTCGAAAAGATCGCTGCGGACGACGCCGCGGACACCCCGGCCTTGAGTGGTTGGCGGCGCGAGCTGTTCGGGCAAACCGCGCTGGAGCTAAAACACGGCCGCATTGCGCTCAAGCTGGAGAACGGCCGAGTCGTCGCCGTGGATCTAGACGGCGGAGACGGCTAACCGTCCAGCACCAATTCCGGCGCAAGGTCGAGCGTCGCTGCGAATTGGCTGAGCCGTTTATCGAGCTTCTCCACGGCCGCGGCTTGGGGCGGAACCCGCAGGCGCAAATGCCCGCCGACGATTTCTAAGGCGCTGTCGCGAATAAGCTCGGGCGCGCCGCCGCTCAGAGCGGCCGCTAAGCGTAGACCGGCGCCGTATTGGCGCGCGCGCGCGGCGTCCTCGGCGGACAACCAATCGCGCGCTGCATCGGGGGGTGCGGACCGGGCGTAACGTCCGTAAACGGCGGCGGCCAGGAACACCCGCTCAAGCGGGGACACCGCGCCCAAGGGCGCCGCCAGGATCATGTCAAAGCTTAATCCCGCCCGGTGATCGGGATGAAACGCTTCGCCCAAACCACTTAACAGCCCCGCAGCGGAGCGCAAGTCGCCCGCCCGGGCGGGCGCTTCGGCGTGGCCGAACACGGGTTCGAGCAAGGCGGTGGCCGCCTCCCCCCATGGCGCGCGCGCATTCTGCGCTTCGGCGAACGCCCGCGCTTGGGCGAGCAAGCCGCCCGGTCGCCCCGCCCCCGCGTGATCGGCGACGAATTGAGCGGCCACCCCTTCACGCACGCCGTAAGCGGACACCACCACCGATGAGAACGCCCCGGACTTGAGCAAGCGCGCGAGCGTGTGCGCGGCGAAGGGCAAGGTTCTCGCGCGGCGACGCGAACCGCCCGGGTAGTCGGCCAGCGCGTCCAAAGGGGCGGCGATCACGTCTGCGGCGATGCGTTGCGCTTCGCTCACCCGCCAACGCCAGCCGTGGGCCTGAACGAAAGACCGGCCGGATTTGCGGATCGCATAACGCGCCACCCCCCGCCAGGCGCCACCGACGAGATAAAGCGCCCGGCCCGAGCCGGCGTCGATACGATCGCGCGCTCGATCGAGTTGCGCGTCAATCCGGGCGTCTAGATCGGCGTCGGGCGCATCGGTTTCCGCATCAAACAACAGCGGCCCTAGCGGCAGGCTCACGCCCGCGCCGGGGCCCTCATTGTTCACCGGGGTCAGCTCCAAGCTTGCGCCGCCAAGATCACCGACGAGACCGTCCGCGTCCGCCACCCCCGCCCAAACGCCCAACCCCGCCAACCGCGCCACATCCTCCCCCGAGCAGACCTCCAGCCGGAAACCGGTCGCGTCCGCCACGGCGTCCACGAACGCAGCGCCGTTTTCGGCCATGCGCACCGCCGCTGTCGCGACCGCGCGTTCCGCATCGGTCTCCAAGGCCTTAGCGATGGCGCGGAACCGGCGGATCACCCCAATGGCGGCGTCGATCGCGTCCGGATCAAGCCGCCCTGCCGTCCGGCCGAGCCCCAAGACCGCCTTCTCGTTGCGGATCGGCCAAAACGCCGACCCAACGCATTGGTAAACCACCAAACGGACAGAGTTGGACCCGACATCGAGGACGGCGAGCCGTCGGCTCAGCGCGCGGGGCGCGCTCACCCGCCCGGCATCCGCAGTTCGGGGGGCAGATCGCGCGCGAGCGCCGAGCCCCGGCCCGACAGGCTGGGATTCGTCATGAAATAGGCGTGCGCGGAAAATGCCGTCCGGTCTTGGGGCGGTTGAACCCGGCGGTAGACCCCGTCCGGCCCCATCAGCCAGCTCTGCGCTTGGTCGAGCAGATTGGCGACCATGATTTGGTCGAGCACTTGGCGATGGGCGGTGGGGGTCTCCACCGGCGCCATCACCTCCACCCGCCGGTCCAGATTGCGCGGCATCCAATCCGCAGATGAGAGATACACTTTGGCCTCGGGGTTGGGCAGCGGCTTGCCCAAACCGAAACACCAGATCCGCGAATGCTCCAAGAACCGGCCGATAATGCTTTTGACCCGTATGGTCTCGGACAGACCGGGAACCCCGGGCCGCAAACAGCAAATCCCGCGAATGATCAGCTCGATCCGCGCCCCGGCCTGGGAGGCCGTATAAAGCGCGTCGATGATTTCAGCGTCCACCAGCGAGTTCATTTTCGCCCACACCACGCCGGAGCGTCCCGCGCGTGCATGCTCGGCCTCCGCGCCGATCAGGTCGATGAGCTCTGTCTTCATGGACAAAGGCGCGATGGTCATGCGCTCAAGCCGCTGAGGCGCGGCATAGCTCGTGATATAATTGAAAATACGCCCCGCATCGCGGGTCATAGCGGGGTCTGCGGTAAACAACGCCAAATCGGTGTAAATCCGCGCGGTGTGGGGGTGATAATTGCCGGTGCCCACATGGGCGTAGGCCCGAAGCGCCTCACCCTCACGGCGAACGGCCAGGCTTAACTTGCCGTGGGTTTTGTATTCGACAAAACCGTAGACGACCTGCACGCCCGCCCGCTGGAGCTTGCGGGCGAGCTCTAAATTGGCGTCCTCATCAAACCGGGCCTTGATCTCGATCAAGGCGGTGACGTTCTTGCCCGCCTCCGCCGCGTCGAGCAACGCTTTGACGATAGGGCTGTTTTTACTCGTCCGATAAAGGGTTTGCTTGATCGCGACCACGGCCGGATCGCACGCGGCTTGTTCGAGGAATTGCACCACAACGTCGAAGGACTCATAGGGGTGGTGCACCAGGATGTCTTTGGCGCGAATAGCGGCGAAGCAATCTCCGCCGAAATCCCGAATCCGCTCGGGAAACCGCGGCTCGTAAGGGGTGAACACTAACTCCCGCCGATCTTTGACGATCAGTTCGTCAATGTCCTTGAGGCCCAAAAAGCCGTCCCCAGTGACCAAATCGCGGGGTTCGGCCTCCACATGCTCAGAGACGACATCGCGCAAGTCCTGCGGTGTGCCCGGGGTGAAGCGCAGCCGCACAATCTCCCCGCGACGGCGCTTTTTCAGCCCGATCTCCATCTCCCGGACAAGATCTTCAGCCTCTTCCTCAATCTCCACATCGCTGTCGCGAATCACCCGAAACGCGCCATGTGCCTCCAGCGCGAAACCGGGGAACAACGCGTCGCAGACCAGCGGCAAGGCGTCTTCGAAGGCGATAAACCGGCGCGGGCGCTCGGTGTCCGGGCGCTTGGGCAAGACCACGAACCGGGGCACGCCCTGGGGCGTTTGGACCAAGCCCACCATCGGCCGGGCGTCGGGGCCTTGGCGTAACCGCAAGATCACTGCTGAGCCGAGATTGGGGATAAACGGAAAGGGGTGGGCGGGGTCGACCGCCAAAGGGGTCAGAACCGGTTGGATGTGAGCGAGGAAGTCCTCGAGCAGCCAGGCGCGGTCCTCCGCGTCCAAAGCTTCGCCCGACAGGACCCAGAGCCCCTCCACCGCCAATTCGGTTTTCAAGGCCGCCCATTGGGCCTCTTGGTCGGCCATCAGCGCCGTGGCGCGCGCGTCTATCCGGTCGAGCGCTTCGGCCGGGCTCAGCCCGTCTTGGCTCGGCCGCGCAATGCCGGCGCGGACCTGTGCGCGCAGGCCGGCCGCACGCACCATGTAGAATTCGTCGAGATTGTTGGCCGAGATCGACAAGAACCGCACCCGCTCCAGCAGCGGATGGTCCGTGTTCGCCGCCTCCTCCAAGACGCGCTCGTTGAAGGCCAGCCAGCTCAGCTCGCGATTGATGAACCGCTTAGGCCCCCAATCTTGAGGCGGCTTGACCTCCTCCGGCGCGCGCTCGGGCGCGTCCGCCATGGCTGTCCCCTCCGTATCGATTAGTCCGCTCCTTCCGAGGGCGCGTTTCGCTTCGTCCATTCCCGAGCCAGTTTCAAGGTTAGCCCCGAATTGTCCGACAGCGCTGCGTGGTGCAGCGCCTCCACGGCAGCGCGGGCGGCCGGGAACGAACGTTCGATGCGCTTGGCCAGATGATCAATCACTTGGTCGGACACCCGCCATCCGCGGTCGCGGAACAGTTTCTCCAGCAGTCCCGCCATAACCGCGTCGCATGGATCCTCGATTGTCGCCAGGTCCAAGGCCCGCAGCCGAGCGGCCAAATCAGGCAAGGTCACCGTCCAATCGAGCGGATGCCGACGCGCGGTGAGCAATAATCCGCCCGTTCCGGTGGCCGCGTTCAACAGCCGGAACAAAGCCAGTTCGTCAGCCAAACAGTCCGCGTCGTCCACCACCAGGGGCAAACGCAAATCCGCGCCCGCGTCCGCCCACGCGGTGTCATCTGAGGCCGGCGCGACGCGCGCGCCGCCGTCTTCGGCCCAGGCGCGCGCAAGGTGGGATTTCCCCGACCCTGGCGGTCCTACCAAAACGAACCCACCCTGCGGCCAATCCCGCCAGCGCGCCAAGCCGGATCGGGCGGCGGCGTTTGAGCGCCCAGGCACAAAGGCGTCCGCGGAGGCGGACACCGCGGCGTCCAACGGCAGCGGCGTGAACGGTCCTGGATCGCTCGGGTTTACGGGATCGGACGGATCGTCCATGGCCGGTCCTCAGCCTCTAACACCCATCCCGCCGCGGCGAGTTCAACGGCGACTTGTTCCGGCGCGCCCACATAACTCAACTGCATTAGTGCGCCCGACGTCGTCACAGCGTCGAGCCGTGCGTCGCGCACCAGGCTGGCCCCGCCGATCGCAACCCGCGCGGCGCGCCATTGGTCAAACGTTTCAAACCGCACCAAAGCCGCTGTCTGACGCGGGAACGCCTGGTTAGGGTCAACCCTCAACGCCACCTTCCAGGAGCGCTGTGCGGCGTGTGCGATCTGACGCGCGAGCGCTTCAAGATCGGCCGCGCGCACCACGCCCAAATCCCGCACCTGGGGCGCGCCAAGCTCATCGTCGAAATAAACCTCATGAGCGCGGGCGATAAAGCCCAACCCGGCGGCGTCGGCCGGGTCCACGCCGTCGGTCACGCCGGCGGTCAGGTCTGGCGGCGGCTCTGCGCTTAGTAATCCGCCATCGGGCTCAGCGTCGGTGTCGGAGTCTGTGTCTGCGTCAGGCCCCTCCATTGCGCGCGCCACGATCGCGCCGGGGAGGTCATAACGTTCGGCCAGGGCCCAGATCGCGTCGACATTGAGCGATTGCGCGGCCTGCGGGCTCAGCGTCTGCGTGTCCTCCAACTCGCCAAACGGTGTGATGAACGGGGAGAGATCGTTTTGCGGGCTCTGCAACGCCCAAGCCGCGGCCCAGGGGTTCTCCCGCCAAAGGATCGAGCCGTCACGCGCGTCGTACCAGACCGGCAGCAAGAGCCGCGCCGGCCCGCGCGCCTCCACAAACGGCGCACCGCGGGCGCGCAGGTGCGCGCGCGCCGGGCCCGCGTCAAAGCTGACCGTCATCACCCCCAGATACCGCCGCCCAGAGCGGCGCTCATCAGCGATCTGCATCCCCGCAGCCCAGCGCTGAACGTCAGACGCAGGCACGCTGAGGTCTAGCTCGGCGCGATCGTCCGCCAGGGTCAACCGTTCGAACAGCCTTTGCGCGGATAGCCGAAGCCCGCCCGCGATCGCGCGATCGCGCGCTTCGGCCGTGCTCGCCGCCTCAGCGTCGATCCGCACACCGGTGACCGTGAATAGGTCCTGCGCTTGGGCGAGGCCCGCCGCCGCGCACGCCGCGACGACAGCGACCTTTAGCCTTGCGCGTAACACCGCCATGGAGATCCTTTCCGGTAAAACCGGCTCCAGCTTGCGCCAGAGCGCGAATTAGGGCTCTTGCTAAGCGTTCACAAGAGGAGCGCCCAATTATGGCCGACCCCCGCAAAGACGCTGAAGCCGACAATCTGACCTATGCGACCGCCGGCGTCGACATCGCAGCGGGCGAAGCCCTCGTCGACCAGGTCAAACCTTACGCGACCAGTACGCGCCGCCCAGGTTCAGAAGCTCATTTGGGCGGATTCGGTGGGCTGTTCGACCCCAAAGCCGCGGGTTTTCAAGATCCGATCTTAGTTGCCGGAACTGACGGGGTGGGCACGAAGCTACGCGTGGCGATCGACACGGATCGGCTTGATGATTTGGGCCAGGATTTGGTGGCCATGTGCGCCAATGACGTGCTCGCCCAAGGCGCCGAGCCGCTGTTCTTTCTCGATTACTTCGCCACGGGCAAGCTCGACCCCGACCGCGCCGCCCGCGTGATCAAAGGCGTCGCGGAGGGCTGTCGCCAAGCCGGCTGCGCCTTGATTGGCGGGGAGACCGCTGAGATGCCGGGGCTTTATCACGGCGCGGATTTTGATTTGGCCGGGTTCGTGGTCGGCGCCGCCGAGCGTGGAGACATCTTGCCGAAAACCGCACAGATGCGCGTCGGCGACGTTCTTATCGCCCTGCCCGGCAGCGGCCCCCACGCCAATGGGTTTTCGCTGATCCGAACTATCGTCGACCGCGCAGCTCTGGCGTGGACGGATCCCGCACCGTTCGCCCCCACTCGATCGCTTGCCGATGTGATGTTAGCGCCGACGCCGATTTATGTGCGGCCGCTTCTGCCCTTAATCCGCCAAGGCCTGGTGAAAGGGCTCGCCCACATCACCGGCGGCGGTTTGGTGGAGAACCCGCCGCGTATGACGCCGCCCCATCTCCGGCCGCGGATTGATTTTACGGCGTGGGAGCGGCCGGCGCTGTTTAGTTGGTTGAAACTCATGGGCTCGCTCGAAGAGGCTGAGCTGCGCCGGACGTTTAATTGCGGCGTCGGCATGGTGGTCTGCGCCGCGCCGGAGCAAACGGATCCCGTGCTTGAAGGCCTAAGCGCGCGCGGGATTAAAGCCTTTGTTTGCGGCGATTTAGTTGAGGCCTAAGCGTGGCGCGACGCGTTCCGTTCGCCGTGCTGATCTCCGGTCGGGGCAGCAATATGGCGGCCCTCCTCGACGCCGTGCGCGATCCGGACTTTCCAGCGGCGCCCGTTCTCGTGCTGGCCAATCGCGCCGACGCCGCGGGGCTGGGCCGCGCCGCCCAAGCGGGCGTGCGCACCCGCGTCATTTCCCATAAGGCCTATCCGGATCGACAGAGCTTTGAGGCTGATCTCCATGCCGCTTTGGTCGATGCGGGCGCCGAGCTTGTGTGCTGCGCGGGGTTCATGCGCGTTTTGACCGAAGGGTTTGTCGACCGCTGGGCCGGGCGGTTGATCAATATCCACCCCTCGCTGTTGCCGAAATATCGCGGGCTGCACACCCACCAACGGGCGATCGACGCCGGGGACGCGGAGCATGGCTGCACCGTGCATTACGTGACCGCGGGCGTGGATGAAGGCCCGATTATCGGCCAGGCCAAGCTCACCGTTCACGCGGAGGACACCGCCGACACCCTGGCGGATCGGGTTTTGGCGCTTGAGCACCGGCTCTATCCGGAGTGCCTCGCCAAGGTGGCGCGCGGGCTCAGCGTCTAGGGCGAGACGGCGCGCCGCCCCGCCCTGAGACGTCTTAACCGACGATTTCGGCCTCGGTGAAGAAGTATGGGATTTCCTGGGCCGCCGTTTCCGGCGCGTCCGAGCCATGCACGGTGTTCTCGCCAATGCTTTCAGAGAACTCCGCCCGGATCGTGCCCGGCGCAGCTTCTTTCGGATTGGTCGCGCCCATAACGTCGCGGTATGTGGCGATAGCGTTGTCGCCTTCGAGCACTTGCACCACGACCGGGCCGGAAATCATGAAGTCGACGAGTTCGCCGAAGAAGGGGCGCTCTTTGTGCACCGCATAGAAGCCTTCGGCTTGTTCTTGGCTCATGCGAATGCGCTTTTGCGCGATAATGCGCAAGCCAGCGGCTTCGATTTTCGCGTTCACTTGGCCGGTGATGTTGCGTGCGGTCGCATCGGGTTTGAGGATGGAAAAGGTGCGTTCGATCGCCATGGGGAGGACTCCGTCGAATAGCGTGATTGGGTGCGGCGGCTTCAAGCCCCGCAGACGCGCCCGGGGTCTATCGCGCGTTTGCGCGCCTGTGAAGCCGTGCTAGGCGGCTCGGTATGTTGCACATCAACGACCTCACTTACCGGATCGAAGGCCGGCTGTTGTTCGACCAAGCCACACTGGCGATTTTGCAAGGCGCAAAAGTGGGCCTGGTGGGGCGCAACGGCACGGGAAAGTCGACGCTCTTCCGCCTGATCAAGGGCGAGATCAGCCCCGAAAGCGGCTCGGTGTCCCTGCGCAAGGGCGTCAAATGGGGCGCGGTGGCGCAAGAAGCGCCCGCCGGGCCGGAGACGATCCTATCCGTCGTGCTCGCCGCGGACACCGAACGCAGCCGCCTGCTCGCGGAGGCGGAGACTGCGACCGATCCCCACCGCATCGCGGAGATCCAGACCCGGCTTGCGGACATTGACGCGCACTCAGCCGAAGCGCGCGCGGGCGAAATCCTCTACGGTTTGGGCTTTTCTCACGCCGACC
>JBHJGU010000097.1:0-6425 GCA_050331475.1 Maricaulaceae bacterium
AAGGGTGGCGCCGGCGAAATCCGCATAGCCCGCATAGGCGCCCGTCATGTTCGCCCGGCTTAAGTCGGCGTCCACAAAGCTTGCGCGGGTGAACCGACCGGCCGCCAGATTGGCGATGGACAAATTGGCGTTGGAAAAATCCGTGCCGTCGGCGACCGCGGCCACAAATGAGGCTTGGCGCAGGCGCGCGCCGGAGAGGTTCCGGTTCGTGACTTGGCTGTAAGCGAAGTCGCCTTGGAACAGATTGCAGCCGGCGCAAGATTGGCCCGCATCTTTCACCCGAGCGATCGCGTCGGCGTCTTGGGCGATCGCAGGCGCGGCGAGGGTCGCGAGAGCCGCAAAAACGACGATGTGTTTCATATCGGCGCAAGCCTCCTGAGCCGGTCTCGATTATACGCGGCAGGAGGCAAGATTGAGGCCTAACTGCACCCGGTTGAGGTCCCGCAGGTGTCGCACCGCACGCAGACCCCGGTGCGCACCAGGGTGAAGCTGCCGCATTCGGGGCAGGGGTCCCCGGTATAGCCGCGCCGACGGCTCTCCGCGACCGGGCTGGCGGCCTGGGCGGGCGGCGCTTTAGGGGCGGACAGACGCGGTTGAGGCGCAGACTCGCGATCCTCGAGCAACGCTTGGGCAGGGCGCTCCTGGGCGTCCGTCTCCTCGGATTTGTCCCGCCTTTGGAACATGATCAGGTTATCCGGCATGCCCCGGGAATAGCCTTTGGAGATGAAGCGCTTGGCATGCTCGGCCACCTCGTCAAACGCCTCATTTGGCGCCCGGCCTTCCGCGACCCCGCCCCCCAGACCGTCTGAACTGGCGTCCACATGGGAGAGGTCGTTGCGATCCAGATAAGAGACCGCCAATTCACGGAAGATGTAATCGAGGATTGAGGTCGCTTGTTTGATCCGGTCATTGCCGGTCACCGGACCCGCAGGCTCAAACCGGGTGAAGACATAAGCGTCGACGAACTCTTCGAGCGGCACGCCGTATTGCAAGCCGATGGAGATGGCGATGGCGAAATTGTTCATCAGGCTTCGGAAGGCTGCGCCTTCCTTGTGCATATCGATGAAGATCTCGCCCAATTCGCCATCGTCGAATTCGCCGGTGTGCAGATAGACTTTGTGCCCGCCCACGGTGGATTTCTGGATATAGCCCTTGCGGCGATCGGGCAGGCGGCGGCGCTCCACAGGCTTTTCCACCTCGACGACGCGCTCGACGACTTTCTCCACAACTCTTTCCACAACCCGCTCGGCGGTGATCCGCGCCGCGTCGGAGGGGCTGGCCTCCTCCAGTGCGTCCAGATCCTCGCTCTCAAACAGGAAGGTGTTGAGCGGTTGGGAGAGCTTCGAGCCGTCGCGATAAAGCGCCACCGATTTCAGGCCCAGCCGCCAGGCTTTGTCGTAGGCGGCCTCGCAATCGGCGACGCTGGCGGTATTGGGCAGGTTGATGGTCTTGGAAATGGCGCCGGAGACGAAGGGCTGGACCGCCGCCATCATGGTCAAATGCGCGTCCACACTCAGCGCGCGGGTTCCGCGACGCCCACACGGTGCGGCGCAGTCAAACACCGGCAAATGGGCGTCCTCCAAATGCGGCGCGCCTTCTAGCGTCATCGCCCCGCAGCAATAAAGGTTCGCCGCCTCGATCTCTTCCTGGGTGAAGCCGATGGCCGCGAGCAGGTCAAAGCCCGGGGTCTCTAACCGCTCCGCGCTTAAGCCTAATGCGTCTTTGCAGAACCCTTCGCCCAACGTCCAAACATTAAAGGCGAAGCGAATGTCGAAGGCGTCTTCGAGCGCTTGCTCAACCTTGTGAAGCTCGTGCTCGGTAAAGCCTTTGGACTTGAGGGCTGCGTGGTTGACCCCAGGCGCGCCGTCCAACGTCGCCCGTCCGATGGCGTAATCCACGATGTCGGCGACTTCTTCGTCATCATAGCCCAGCGCGTTAAGCGCCAAAGGCACTGCGCGGTTAATGATTTTGAAGTGTCCCCCGCCAGCAAGCTTCTTGTACTTCACCAACGCGTAGTCAGGCTCAACCCCGGTGGTGTCGCAGTCCATGATCAGCCCGATCGTGCCGGTGGGCGCGATGGCGCTGATCTGGGCGTTGCGGAAGCCGTGTTCGGCGCCCAGCGCCTCGACCTCGGCCCAAACGGCGCCCGCTCGTGCGGCGAGGCCCTCGAACGGGCAGGCGTCCGCGTCTAAGGGCTGGGGCGGAAAGGCGAGCCCGTCATAGCCCTCGCCGGCCCCGCGGGCCGCGCGGGCGTGGTTGGCGATCACCCGCGCCATGGCGGCGGCGTTGTCGTTGTAGGCGGGGAAGGGGCCCAGCGCCTGGGCCATCTCCGCGCTGGTGCGATAGCCGACCCCGGTCAGAAGCGCGGTGACAGCGCCCGCCACCGCGCGCGCTTCGCCGCTGTCATAGGCGATGGCTTGGCTCATCAATAACCCGCCGAGATTGGCGAAACCCAGCCCTAAGGTGCGGTGATCATAAGACCGGCGCGCGATTTCCGGGGAGGGGAATTGCGCCATGATCACCGAAATCTCCAGCGCCATGGTCCACAGCCGGGCGGCGTGCTCAAAGCCGTCGAGGTCGAAATCACCGTCGGGCCGGGCGAATTTCGCCAGATTCATCGAGGCCAAATTGCACGCCGTGTCGTCCACAAACATGTATTCCGAGCACGGATTGGAGGCGCGGATCGGCCCCGAGGCGGGGCAGGTGTGCCAGGCGTTGATGGTGTCGTGGAATTGCACCCCGGGGTCTGCGCAGGACCATGCTGCGCGGGACAGCCGCGCCCATAAGTCCCGCGCGCGCAAGGTCTTGGTCACCGCGCCATTGGTGCGCGCGCGCAAATCCCAATGATCGTCGAGCTCGACCGCGCGCATGAAATCATCGCTGACGCGCACCGAATTATTTGCGTTATGCCCAGCAATGGATGCGTAGGCGTACGAGTCCCAATCCGGATCGAACGCAGTGACGTCGATTTCAGTCGCGCCCTCTTTCGCCAGACGAATGGCTTGTTCGATCGCGCCTTCGGGCGCGCCGTCGCGCCGGGCGGCTTTGATCTCGCGACGCAGTGCAGGGTTCTTGACCGGGTCGAAGCATTCCTCCCCGCCCGAGCAGTTCGCGCAGGCCCGGACAATGGCGTTCAGCCGTTTTTTCAGCACGCGGGAGCCTGTAACGAGGGCGGCGACCTTGGATTCCTCCTTCACCTTCCAATCGATGAAAGCTTCCACATCGGGGTGGTCGACATCCACGATCACCATTTTGGCGGCGCGCCGGGTGGTGCCTCCAGACTTGACCGCGCCTGCAGCCCGATCGCCGACCCGCAAAAAACTCAGAAGGCCCGAGGACGCGCCGCCGCCGGACAAGGCTTCCCCCGTCGCGCGGAGATCTGAGAAGTTCGAGCCCGAGCCCGAGCCGTACTTAAAGATGCGCGCTTCGCGCACCCACAGGTCCATGATGCCGCCGTCATTGACCAGGTCATCGGTGACGCTTTGGATGAAGCAGGCGTGTGGCTGGGGCCGCTCATAGGCGTTCGCCGAGCGCTCTAGTGCGCCGGTTTCCGGGTCGACCGCGTAATGGCCCTGCGGCGGTCCTTCTAAGCCATAAGCCCAGAAGAGCCCGGTGTTAAACCATTGCGGTGAGTTCGGCGCGGCGATCTGGCGCGCCAGCAAATAGCGCATTTCGTCGAAAAACGCTTTGGCGTCGGCCTCGTCGTCGAAAAGGCCCGCTTTCCAGCCCCAATAGGTCCAGGTCCCGGCCATCCGGTCGAACACTTGTTTGGCGCTGGTCTCAGGCCCGGTGCGTTGATCCTCCGCCACGCTGGCCAGGGCGGCCGTGTTCGCGACCCGGCGGCGCAGCCACGCGGGCACGCCGGGTTCGTCCACCGGGATCAGCTCAGACGGAACGCCCGCTTTGCGGAAATACTTCTGCGCGAGCACGTCGCGAGCCACTTGGCTCCAGTCTTGCGGCGCTTCAAATGCATCGAGCGCAAAGACTGGCGCGCCGTCGGGGCCGCGAATATCGCTGCGCGCCGTTGTGAAGGCGATCGAAGCGTAGGGGCTCGCATTGTCTTCGGTGAACCGCCGGGTGACGCGCATGGCAAACTCCTGGTCTGGCGGGCGCGTCGGCCTGGCCCGCCTAAGCCACAAGATACGGCGTACCGACCCGCGACACAACACGATATCCTGTAGTCTCGCGGGTCGAACGCTCAAAACTTGGGGACAATCGGCGCACGCATCGTTTGGGATGGACGCGCGCGGCGAACCATTTCAGGGTTAACGGCGTTGTCGTTTAAGGGCTGGGGAGTGGGGGTGTCCATGACGCCTGAACAATTGCGTGAGACGTTCAAGAATCGCGAAGCGATCGTGGTCGACGACGATCCTGCTTCGGGTCGGCTGCTCGCCACGGTGTTGCGCGAATTGGGGTGTGTTCAGCCCCAAGTCTACACCGACCCGCGCGCGGCGCTCAAAGCGTTGGACGCCCGGCCCACAGACGTCATTTACACGGATTGGGAAATGCACCCGATGAATGGCGGCGCCTTCATCAAAGCGTTGCGCGAGAGCCGCAACGCGCAGATCGCGCAGACCGCGGTGATCGTCTACACCGGTCACGGGGTGAAGCGGGTCGTGGACGCCGCCTTGCGCGCCGGCGCCGATCAGTTCTTGGTCAAGCCGCTGGTGCCCATGCAGCTCATCCAGAAAACCTCTCACGTGATGCGCAAACGCGCGGCGAAATCCGCGCCGACGCTGAGGCCGCGCGCGCTGGGTCGCGCCAGCGCGCTTCGCACGGGCGGCGATGACGAGGTGTGGGAAGTTTAATCCCGCCTGACGCCGCATCCGCAGGCTGGACGAACGCTGCGCCCCGGCGCCATAGTCACGCGCTGTCGACCGGACGTGTCGGTGAAAGAGGAGTGCGGGTATGTGGACGTTCATCAAGCGCGTGTTCGCCTGGTGGGACGGCGCGACGTTGGGTGCGCTTTACGATATCCGGCGGCGCGGCCGCTATGTCGGTGAGGACGATTTCGGCAATCGCTATTTCGAAGAACGCAAACCCGAGGATGGCGAGCGCCCCCGGCGCTATGTGATTTACCGCGGCTATGCGGAACCCTCCAAGGTGCCTGCGGATTGGCATGGTTGGCTGCACCATGTTTTCGACGCGCCGCCAACCGAAGCGCCACTGAAAGCTCAGATTTGGGAACGCCCGCACCTTCCCAATCTGACAGGAACGCTCTACGCCTATCGCCCTGAAGGCAGCTTGGCGAAATCGGGCCAGCGGGCCGCGGCCAGCGGCGATTACGAAGCTTGGCGCCCGGAATAAACCACAGTCGCCGGGCCCGATCGGGGCGAACTGAAGAGCGAACGAGAGGCCTATGCGCGATCAAACCGTTGAGACCTTAGTGGGGGTGGTCGTGGTGGCCGTCGCGGCCAGCTTCATCAGCTACGCCGCCTTGGTGTCCGATCGTGGCGCCGCGGTGAAGGGCTATGAACTGATCGGCCGGTTCCCCGCCGCTTCCGGGGTCGCGCCGGGCACGGAGGTGCGGATCTCCGGTGTCAAGGTGGGCGCGGTCGTGGACGTGGCCCTGGATCCCAAAACCTATTTCGCCGACGTGCGTTTAACCATGCGCGAGGATATTGCGCTGGCCTCGGACACGAGCGCGAAAATCACCGCCGACGGCCTGCTCAGCGAATCCTACATCGCCATTGAACCGGGCGGGGATTTTGAAGACCTTAAGCCCGGCGACATCATTGCGAACACCCAAGGCACGGTCGACCTTTTGGGCTTGTTGAGCACGTTCGCGCCTGACGGCTCATGATCGCGCTGGTCCTTGTCCTGCTCGCGCAACTCGGTTTGTCCGATGACGCCCTGTCGAGCGAGCCGGGAACGATGGCTGTGCTTCGCGGGCTGGAGAAAATCCCAGCCACCACAACGGATTTTGAGGCGCCCGTAGGCGAGCCCCGCGCTTTTGGCGCGCTGACGGTGTTGGTGCGTTATTGCCGGACGCGACCGCCTGAAGAGCCGCCGGAAACCTTCGCGCTTTTGGAGATTTGGGATCGCGGGCTCGCGCGGGCGGACGATCCGAATCTGAAGGACGAGACCGGCGCTTGGATCGGGGACAAGGTTTTCGAGGGCTGGATGGTCGCCTCCACGCCCTCGCTTAACCCCCTTGACCACGCGGTCTATGACGTCTGGCCGATAGCGTGCACGACCGCTTCGCCCGAGAGCGACGACCCGGCGGCGTAGAAGTTCCCGGTTTGGGCGAGCGCGTCCGTCAGTCGTGTCCGATAATCGGCGCGAGAAATTTCGACGGCGCCGAACCGGGCCAGGTGGTCGGTCAAAAACTGCGCGTCGAGAAGGCGATAACCGCCAAGTTTCAGCCGCGCGACCAGATGGCAGAGCGCCACCTTGCTGGCGTCGGTCTCCAGGCTGAACATGCT
>JBHJGU010000098.1:0-8316 GCA_050331475.1 Maricaulaceae bacterium
CGGCGGCGGCGGGGTCGCCGCGGCGGTCGGCGGCGGCGCGACGGCGCGGACGCGGACGGCGCGGAGACCGAGAGCGGGGATACCGAAGCCGAAGCGCGCGAAACCGCGGCGGAAACGACGACCGACACCGAGACCGACGCCGGATCCAGGCCTGAAGACGACGCTGAGCCCAATAACGCGGACGCCGACCCTGAGCCTGCAGCGCTTGAGGGACCCGTGTTGAGCGTGGAGGTCGACGTCGCGCCCCCTGAGCCGACGGTTGAAGCCGACACTCCGGCCTTGGCGTTAGCCGAGGACGCGCGCGAAGTCCAAGACGTTGATGTTGAAAACGTTGAAGCCCAAGACAGCGCGCCCGAACCGGATGGCGGTGAGCCCATAGCGGACAACGCAGAGACGGCTGTTGACGGGGCGCCTGAGACCGCTGAGCCGTCCGCAGAGGCTGAACCCGCAACCGCGGCGGCGCCTGCAGAGCCGTTGACGGAAGTGTCGGAGGCGACCGACGACGCCAGACAGCCGGCCCAAGACCCCGGCGTTGACATCGCTGAAGCCGCCCAACCGCTCCAAAGTGACAACGACCGTTCAACGGCTGCGGACGATGGCGCCGAACCGTCGCCCCAGCCCGAGGACGCGGCCGACCAGCCTGACGGTAAGCCGCGCAAAAAAGGCTGGTGGCAGCGTTCGGGCCTGTTCGGCGTCGCCTGAGGCTTTTCCAAGCGGCCAACGCAGGTTAGGCTTTAGGGGAAACGGCTGGGGGGCCGCATTCGGGGACACGGCGGCGACGGGAAGGATAATCGACCCATGACACACCCCAAGCGTTGGCTCGCAGGAGCTCTGGCGGTCGGAGTAGCGGTTTTGACGGCGGCGCCAGCGCACGCTCAAGGCCTTATCCGTGATACGGAAATCGAGGCTGTCGTTGCGGAATGGTCCGAGCCGATCTTGGATGCGGCGGGACTGGAGGTTGACGCGGTCGACATCCACATTGTCGGCGACAACTCGCTGAACGCCTTCGTGGCCGCGGGCCAGCGGATGTTTTTTAACACCGGTATTATCCTAGCCTCGGAAACGCCTAATGAGCTCAAGGGCGTGATCGCCCACGAAGCGGGCCATATCGCCGGGGGTCACCTGGCGCGACAAGCGGATAATATTCGATCGGCTCGCGCGCCGACATTTATCGCCTTGCTCCTCGGGGCGGCGGCGATCGCGGCGGGGGCGCCGGACGCGGGCGCCTCCCTCATTGCGGGGTCTCAACAATTCGGCGCGTTGAATTTCTTACGCCATAACCGGGTCCAGGAAGCCAGCGCCGACCAGTCGGCGATGAATTACCTCGAAGCGACGGGGCAATCGGGCGAGGGCTTGGTGGCGTTTTTCGATCGGTTTCGGTACCAAGAACTGTTCTCTAACCAGCGTCGGTTTGAGTATTTCCGCACCCACCCGCTGTCGTCCGACCGGATTGAGGCGATGCGCGGGCGGGTTGATAGCTCGCCTTATCGCGACGCCAAAGACCCTGAGTACCAGTACCACCAGCTTGAAATGATGAAGGCTAAGATCCAGGGCTTTCTTGAGCCTCCCGGTCAAACCTTCTTCAAATACAAAGCGTCGGACGGCTCTCAACCGTCTCGTTACGCACGCTCGATCGCGCATTTTAAGCTTGGCCAAATGGATGAGGCCCTGGATCTGGTCGAGTCGTTAATCGCGGAAGAACCGGAAAACGGTTATTTCTACGAGCTCAAAGGCGAAATGCTCATCGAAAGCGGCCGCGCGCCTGAGGCGATCGCGCCGCTGGAGCAAGCGGTCGCGTATTTGCCCCGCGCCGACATTACGCGCACTCTGCTCGGCCAAGCCATGATCGACGAGCGCACCGACGGCCGCATCCATGACGGCGTCGAGCAGCTCCAGGCCGCTGTCGCCATAGATCCGGGCAATTCGGGAGCTTGGTACCACCTCGCTCGGGCTTACTCCAAGCTCGACAAAATCGCTTACGCTGAATACGCCACCGCGGAAAGCAAGTACGCCGCGGGCGATCCCTTTGGCGCACGATCCTTCGCCAAGCGCGCCCTGGGCAAGCTACCGCCGGGCGCGCCGGCTTGGTACCGGGCGAACGAAATCGTCACCTCCATCGAAAGCGACCCCCGTTTCCAAGAAGCGGTGCGTCGGGGCGGCGGTCGGCCGCGGCAATCGCGATTTCGTCATGAGGATAAGCGCGCGTTCGCCCTTGGCGGTGAGGCCTCCAGCGGATAGCAAGCAGGTTGTCGCGTCTGTCTTTGTTCGCCTGGAGCGCTTTTTATGATCCGTCGTATGTCTGTCCTGGCCGTTCCCCTCTTTGCGCTCGTCGCGTGCGAGCAAGCTGCGCCACCGACCGCCGAAGGCTTCTCCGAGGGGCAAAAAGCGGAATTCGGTCAGTTGGTTCGCGCTTATCTGGTGGAGAACCCTGAAGTTCTTGAGGAAGCGCTCCTCGCCCTGCAGACCCGTCGTCAGAGCGAACAACGCGCCGCACAGGCCCAAACCCTCGCCGACGCCGCGCCCGCGCTCTACCAAGACGCCCGCGACGTGAGTTTCGGTCCGGACGACGCCAAGGTCACCGTGGTCGAATTTTTCGATTACAATTGCAGCTTCTGCAAACTCTCCGCCGACTGGATCGCGAAAACCATCGCCGAACAGCCTGACGTGCGGTTTGTTTTCAAAGAATTGCCGATTTTTGAGGGCAAATACGAAGGGTCAGGGGAGTCCGCGCTCGCCGCTCTCGCGGTCGGGCGCCAGAGCCCGACGCTGTATTTCGACTTCCACCAAGCCCTGATGAAAGCGGATGGCGGGCTCACCTCCGAGCGCATCGACACGATCGCCGCCGATGTTGGCGCAGATGTCGACCAAATGCGCGCCGACATGGAGAACGAAGCGATCCAAGCCCACATCAAGGATAACTTCGAGCTCGCCCGAGCGATCGGCCTTACCGGCACCCCCGGCTTCGTCGTCAATGGCGAGTTCGTTTCGGGGGCGAATTTCCAGCAGCTCGACACGCTTATCGCCGAAGGCTTGGCGGGCTAAGCACGTCCAAGGCGGGTCTGATCAGATCAGACCCGCGAGCGGGCTCGAAGGGTCGGCATAGCGCTTCTTCGCCATCCGACCGGCTAAATACGCGTCGCGTCCCGCCAAAACCGCGTGTTTCATGGCGCGCGCCATACGCACAGGGTCTTTCGCCTCCGCAATCGCTGTGTTCATCAGCACGGCTTCACAGCCGAGCTCCATGGCGATCGCCGCGTCCGAGGCCGTTCCCACGCCCGCATCCACAATCACAGGCACCCGGGCTTGTTCGATGATCAGGCGAATATTGACCGGGTTTTGCACACCCAGCCCCGATCCGATGGGCGCGCCCAGCGGCATGATCGCGCAACACCCCACATCCTCGAGCTTTTTGGCGTAGACCGGATCATCCGAGCAATACGCCATCACCTCAAAGCCGTCTTTGACCAGCATCTCCGCGGCGCGCAGGGTCTCGGCCATATCTGGGTAAAGGTGTTTGGGATCGGAGAGCACTTCGAGTTTGACCAGTTCCCAGCCCCCCGCCTCGCGCGCCAGCCGCAGGGTGCGCACCGCGTCTTCGCCAGTGAAACAGCCTGCGGTGTTCGGCAAAAAGGTGTAGCGCTTGGGATCGATGTGATCGACGAGCATGGGCGCGCCGGGATCGGACAGATTCACCCGCCGCAGCGCCACGGTGAGGATCTCTGCGCCCGACGCTTCCAACGCCTCGGCGTTTTGGGCGTAGGAGGCGTATTTGCCCGTGCCAATAATCAACCGTGAGGTGAAGTGTCGGCCTGCGACGCTCCACTGTTCCATCTCAGTGCCGGGCGCGGCGCCATCCGCCATGCGGTCAACCTCCTCCGATAAAATGGACGATCTCTAAGCGGTCGCCCGGTTCAAGCTGGGTCGCCGCATAGGCTGACCGTGGCGTGATTTCGCGGTTCCGTTCAATGGCGACCTTTGCCGGCGGCAGACCCAAATCCGCAAGAATATCAGCAAGCGTCGCATCTGCGGCGACACGTTTGACCGCGCCGTTGATCGTTATGTCCATGCATCCCTCCTGGACTTGCGCCCTGGACATGGCCGGTTGAGCCGGTTCTGGCAAGACCGTCGCGCGTAACCGGACTTTAAGGTCGCTTACGTAGGCGTGATGAGGCGTGAAAGTCAGCAGAAGGGCGACGCGCGTGGATGTGACCATGATTTCCAACGCAGACGCGGAACCCGCGATGGCCGAGGGCGAGGCGGCCGAAGGGTGCGTTCGTATTTTAAACCTACCCCAGATCCGCATGGCCTTAGGGCCGCGGTGGGATCGACTGCAGACCAAGGTGCTCGACGCCGCCGAAGGCTTGCTGCGTCGCAGCCTTTGCGAAAAAGACGCGTTTTTGCGCTCGGGCGATTGCAATTTCGTCCTGGTGTTCGCAACGTTGGAGCCGCGGGCCGCCGACGTGAAAACGCTGGCCTTAAAGCGCGACATCACCCAATTCGTCATGGGCGCGGAGTTTTTGACCCAAGCGGAGCGGGGAACGCCAACCGCCGCCCAATCCGCCAAAACCCAAGCGCCGAAACAGAAGCCCGAGCCGCTCTATTCCGACATCGTCGCAGTCGACGAGACGGTCGAGGCGCCCGATCGCACCCTGACCACAGCGGAGGGCGCCAGGGCCGGCGACGGCAAAGCGCTGGACGAACAAGAACTTGAAAACGCGCTGAGCCTATCGCCAGTTCGCGAAACCCTCGCCCTGTTCTTCTGGCCCCAATGGGACGTGCGGCGCAGCGTGGTGGCGAATTTCTATGTCGAACCGCGTATTGCGCTCTCCGGCGCGACCCAAAAAATCCACCGGGGCGATGCGGATGGGCTGGTCGCGCGCCGACAAGACTTTGCACGCGATCTCAGAGTTATGCGCCGCGCGCACGCCGCCCTCTCGGCGTTGCAAAACCTCGGCGTCAAAGCGGGGTTCACCATCCCGATTTGCGCGAGTTCGTTCTCCACGGTGTCTATGGCCCAAGCCATGGCGCAACAAGCCGCCACCCCGCCCCACGAATTGCGCCGCTACATTAATTATGAGCTCATCGAGCGGCGCGTCGGCGCGCAAGCTCGCGATCTGGACCAGGGGTTGGCCGCGTTGCGGGGCTTATCGCGGCAAATTTTCCTGCAGACCCGCGCCGACGACGACCGGCTGGGGCGGCTGCAGTCGTCGGGCTTTTCCGCTTGCGGTTGGGAGCTATTGGAGACTGAGACGGGTCCGCGCGCGGTGGCGGGCCAAATCCGCGGCTTCCGAGAACGCGCCTCCGCGGCGCGCTTGCCCGCCTATTTGATCGGCGCGCCGAGTTTGCTCGCGGTCCAAGTCGCCATCGACGCCGGCTATGCGGTCATCTCCGGGCCGGGGGTCGCGGGGGCCTCACGCGCCCCCCGTCCACCGTTCAAACTATCAATCGATGACCTCATCTCAGGGGCTAAGACGAATTAAACCCGCTTAATACAGTGGAAATGGCTTGTCGGTTCGGGCGCGTCCGGGCTAATGCACCGGTCTTATGCAGGCTGGGCGCACCAAATCGATATTTGTCCTTAACGGACCCAATCTGAACCGGCTGGGCGACCGCGAGCCGGAGGTTTACGGCGCCACGCGGCTCGTCGACATTGAGCGTTTATGCCAAGCCCAGGCTGAGCGTTGCGGGTTTGTCGCCGATTTCCGGCAGACCAACCATGAAGGCGTCTTGGTGGATTGGCTGCATGAAGCCGACGGGGCGGCCGCCGCGGTGGTGCTCAATCCGGCCGCCTTCACCCACACCTCGGTCGCGGTGCTCGACGCGGTGAAAGCCATAGGCCCGCCAGTGGTGGAGACTCATCTCTCCATGCCCGCGGCGCGCGAACCCTTCCGTCATACATCTTATGTCAGCCTCGCCGCCGACGGCGTGATCAGCGGCTTCGGCGCGCTGAGTTACGAACTCGCTGTGACCGCGGCGGCGCGTTTAGCCCAAGAGAGGACCGCATAATGAGCCAATCGGCCGACGACGCTCCGAAAGCCCTGACCCCGCTCGACACCCGACTGGTCCGCGACCTGGCCGAGATCCTCCAAGACACCGGCTTGACCGAGATCGAAGTCGAACAGGGCGCGCTGCATGTCCGCGTCGCCCGCGACCCAGCGCCGATTTACGCCACGGCGCCGGCGCAAGCCCAGCCCCAAGCCGCGCCTGTGGCCGCGCTCAGCGCGCCCGAACCCGCCCCCCAAGGGCCCCCGCCTGAGACGCCCGCCCCCTCTGGCGCCGCCGACGCCCGCGCCCATCCCGGCGCCGAGAAATCGCCTATGGTGGGCACCGCCTACCACGCCGCCGAACCGGGGGCCGCGCCGTTTGTGCAGCCCGGCGACACGGTCGCAGAGGGCCAGACGGTCATGATTGTTGAAGCGATGAAAACCATGAACCCGATCCCTGCGCCCCGCGCGGGCGTGGTCAAGGAGATCCTGGTCGGCGACTCCCGCCCCGTCGAGTACGGCGAAGTGCTGATGATTTTAGGCTAGAGGCGCGCCATGTTCGACAAAGTCCTGATCGCCAATCGCGGCGAAATCGCGCTGCGCGTCCATCGCGCCTGTAAAGAAATGGGCATCGCCACTGTGGCGGTGCATTCCGAAGCCGACGCCCAAGCCATGCACGTGCGCTTGGCGGATGAAAGCGTCTGCATCGGTCCCGCCCCCGCCGCCCAAAGCTATCTCAACGTGCCCGCCATAATCGCGGCCGCCGAGATCACAGGGGCGCAAGCCGTGCACCCCGGCTATGGCTTTCTCTCCGAGAACGCTCGGTTCGCGGAGATCGTCGAGGCCCATGGCATGACGTTCATCGGGCCGACGCCGGAGCACATCCGGCTGATGGGCGACAAAATCACCGCCAAGCAAGCCGCCGCTCAGGTGGGCATGCCGGTGGTGCCCGGCTCCGAGGGCGGCATCGAGACCGATGACGACGCCTTCGCGGCGGCTGACGCCGTTGGTTTTCCGCTGCTGGTGAAAGCGGCCGCCGGGGGCGGCGGACGGGGCATGAAGCTCGCCCCGACCCGAGAGGACCTGCTCAGCGCCATCAGCCAGGCCCGGTCTGAGGCGACCGCCGCGTTCGGCGACGGGGCCGTGTATTTGGAACGCTATCTGGAGAAGCCCCGCCACAATGAAATCCAGATTCTGGCGGACACCCACGGCAATGTCATCCATTTGGGCGAGCGGGATTGCTCCATCCAGCGCCGCCACCAAAAGGTCATCGAAGAAGCGCCCTCACCAGTGCTCAGCGCCGAGGCGCGCGCCAAGATCGGCGAAACCACGGCCAAAGCGATCGCCAAATTAGGCTATCGCGGGGTCGGGACCGTTGAATACCTCTACGAAGATGGCGCGTTCTACTTCATTGAAATGAACACGCGCCTGCAGGTCGAGCATCCGGTCACCGAAATGATCACCGGCTTTGACCTGGTGCGTGAGCAAATTCGCGTCGCCAGCGGCGCAAAGCTTGAGGTTACCCAGGACGACGTCCGCTATGCCGGCGCCGCGATCGAATGCCGGATCAATGCGGAGCACCCGAAGACCTTCGCGCCCTCGCCCGGGCTGATCACCGATTTTCACGCGCCGGGCGGGTTAGGCGTGCGGCTGGACTCCGCGGCCTATGCCGGGGCCATGGTGCCGCCCTTCTATGACAGCCTGATCGGCAAGCTAATCGTACACGGGCGCGATCGCCACGAAGCCATTATGAGGCTACGGCGCGCGCTCGACGAATTGGTGGTGCTAGGGGTGAACACCACAGTTCCGCTGCATCAGGATGTCGTGCGGACACCGGATTTCGCCGAAGGCGATTACCACATACACTGGCTTGAGCAGCGCCTGGCGAAGGAGGCCGAGAGCGCAGGCTGACGGAGCGCCGCGGGGTCGTGAATTACGGCTTTTCCGAACACGATCTGCTGGAGTGCTACGCCCGGGGCGTTTTTCCGATGGCGGACGGTCCAGAAGACCCGCGCATCTTCCTCATCGAGCCGGACTGGCGCGGGGTGCTGCCGTTGGAGGGATTCCACCTCCCCCGCTCTTTGCGCAAAACCGTGCGGCGGGACACCTTCGAAGTCCGGGTTGACCAGGCGTTCTCGGCCGTTGTGGATGGCTGCGCCGCCCCCGCCCCGGGACGGGAGAGCACGTGGATCAACGGCCCCATACGGACGCTCTATGGCCGTTTGCACCTTATGGGCCGCGCACATTCAGTGGAGACATGGCGTGGGCACGCCCTCGTAGGCGGGCTTTACGGGGTCTCCCTCGGCGGGGCGTTTTTCGGCGAAAGCATGTT
>JBHJGU010000099.1:0-4204 GCA_050331475.1 Maricaulaceae bacterium
TTGTGGCTGTTGTTAGGGCTTGGTTTATGTGCGAGACCTTCACGGGGGCAAGGCCCAGGGTGGATTGTTTGGTGGCGGCCGCTTTCGGGGCCACCGCGTCGGGCACGGAGCGTTAGAATGCCGTTTCACGGAACTTTTTCACCAGGCGACGCCACCCTTTGGGTGTTCGTCGCGTTGGTCGCTTTTCTGATCCTTCTGATCCGCTTGAAGGTTGCCAACCTTCTCGCACGCCAACTCGACGCGCGGGCGCAAGCGATCGCTGACGAGCTCGCTCAGGCGCGGAAATTGCGCGAGGACGCCCAAGAATTGCTCGCCAATTGTCAGCGGCGGCATCGCGAGGCCGAAGCGGAAGCGGCGGCGATTATCGAGCAAGCCCGCCAAGATGCGGAGCGTCTCGCTGAAAACACACGCGCAACAATGGCCGAGCAGATCGCCCGGCGCACCGAGGCGGCGGAACGGAAGATCCGGCAGGCCGAGGCCGACGCGCAAGCGCAAGTGCGCGCCGCTGTGGCTGACACGGCGGTCGCGATCGCCCGGGATGTGTTACAAAAAGATCTCGACGCTGTCGGTCACGCCAAATTGCTTGAGCAAAGTTTTGCCCAACTGGGTGAGCGGCTCAATTAACCGAGCTTGGTCCGTGTGATGAAAAAGCGGCTTCCATGAGCCGCTTTTTTTATTCCGCCGGGGCGCGATACATCGCTGAGGTCAAGCGTTGCGACCGACGCCGGCCAATCACGCGGCGCAACCACTTTACGATTTTTGGATGCCGACGAAGGAACCGCAAAAGCGCCTGGCGCGCCGTGTTCGACGTTTGCACCAGCAAAAACCCACCGAGCAGGATCAACGGCAAGCCCAAGGGGATCGGCAGAGGTAACAGCAGCAGCCCCGCAAGCATGACAACAGCGCCAATCAGCAAAACAACTTTTCCGATTGTCCAACGCAGCGCGAACCGCGCCCAAAGGCCCGGACGAACACGGAATTGACGGGATGATAAACTCTGACGGCGCACGGCGATCCCTCAAACTCTCAACGCATCGCCGAACCGGTCTGTGCTGACGCATGGGCGTGAGCGCCGCGGCGAGTAAGGACATAAGGCGTTTAATCGACTTCGCCCAGGGGGCGCGGGATGAGAAATTCTCATCAGCTTGTGAGTGTGTCCCCTTGGCGTCGACGATGACCGCCCAATGGTGAGCCTACGCCATAGGCTCCGGCATGAATGCGGCAATTTTGCCGCACAGCATTAATTTATGGTTATCAAACCCCTAAACCTCGGTCCCTAACGGAGGACCGTGACACCGCCGCGCCGCGCGCCTGTGACGCGGACGGTGTGCGGCGATCGCGCCCCGCCAGCTACCCCCCCCCCGATAGGTGCGGATGGTCGCTCAACGTATCCCCCTTTTCCCCGAGGCTGATCGGTCCGCTCTCACCCCAAGGGCTTTGCTGAAGTCCCGCTTTCCACTAGCGTGACGTCGCTCCGGCGCACGCCGCTCGCAAGGCGATAGCCTCTGGTGAAGCCGTTCAAAACCGTTTGGACCAGCTGACACGGCCCCGCGAGCGCCCGTGTCCCATCGCCTTGCCGAAGGGTCCCGTTTAGGAGCGCGCCCATGTCCGCGGACACCGCCCCCGCCGCTAACCCTTATCTCTCCGCGCCCATAGCGCCGCTGTTTCTCAAGACCGCCGGGCCCATCATCGTCGTGATGGTGCTTAGCGGTTTGTTCACGGTCGTCGACGCTGTGTTCATCGGCGTTTTTGTCGGCGCCCGCGCGCTGACGGCGGTGACCTTGATGTTTCCGTTGTTCATGGCCCAAGTGGCGGCGGGGACCTTGGTGCCCACCGGCGCGGCTAGTGTTTTGGCCCGCCGTCTCGGCGCCGGCGAGATGGGAGCCGCCCAAACCGCGCTCAGCGCAGCCATGCTGCTTGGGATCGTCATGAGCCTGATATGGATGAGCGTTTTCGCGCTCTTCGGCGAGAGGGTCATCGCTGCGGCCGCCGCAGGCGATCAGGACCTCGCCCATCAGGGCTACACCTACGTTGCGCCGCTGGTTTTTGGTTCTATGCTGAACTTGGTGTTGAGCGTCCAGTCGGACGCCCTGCGCAGCGAGGGCCGCGTGAAAGCCATGGCGGCGTTAAGCGTTGGGGCGACGCTTTTGAATATCCTCTTCAACTTCCTCTTGATCGCCGTTTTAGACCTGGGCGTTTTGGGCTCAGCCCTCGGCACATTGGCCGCCCAAGCCGTCTCCGCGGGCTTCGTGCTCTGGTATCGGCTCAGCGGGCGCGGCCGGCTCGGGTTTTGGGGACCGGTTGAGCGGACCGCCCTTAGGCTTTGGGCCAGCATGTTAGCACTTGGAGCGCCCGCGTCCTTGAATTTTCTCGGCGCGAGCTTGGTGTCAGCGGGTGTGATCGCGACCGTCCACCAGGTTTATCCCGGCGGCGCGGAAGCCACCTTGGCGGCCTATGGCGTCATCACGCGGCTCAGCGCATTCGCCTTTATGCCGCTTTTGGGGCTCAACCTGGCCGCCCAAAGCGTCATCGGTAACAATTTTGGCGCTGGCGACTACGCGCGCACCAATGCGGGGTTACGCACCGCCCTTTTGACGGCCATCGCCTACGCGGCCGCGGCCCAAGCGGTGTTGATGACGCTGGGGGGACCAATCGGCGCGATGTTCACGTCCGATCCACGGGTGATCTCGGAGGTGGCGCGCATCCTCCCGATCGTTTTCTCGACCTATGTGGTGGTGAGCGTAACGGTGCTGTTGTCGGGCTATTTCCAGGCGATCGGCGAGGCGGGACGGGCCTTGCTGCTCGGCCTCGCCAAGCCTTACCTGTTCAGCCTGCCGCTTCTGACCATCCTGCCGCGCGTTTGGGGCGATTTCGGCATTTGGGCGGTCACCCCAGCGAGCGATTTCGCCAAGCTGGTTTTGATCGTCGGCCTGCTCAGCTTAAATGCTGCTCAAACCCAACGCCGCTGGGGGCTGTTTTATGCGGATCAGCGAACCCCGACGACGTTCGGTTGATACGCCCATTTACCGGTCTAAACGTGTCTTGATGGGCCTCACACAGAATAATATCCCCATAAGGCATAAAACTTTTGCGACGCGGCGATAGAGAGCGCCGTGACGGTCATCACAGGGCGCGTTCATTGAGTAGCAATATGAGTAGCGATATGGCACAGCCAATGGAAGATGATACGCGTCAATCAGATACCATTATTAGAGGTTCTCTCGATACGATTCAGCGTGGCGATAGGATCGGCGATATGGTTATCAATGGCCAAGCTGAAGATGGAACCGTTATATTTCGACCAATTATAGAAATTGCTGGCGATCGACTGGAAAAGATTCGCAGCGCCGTCGCCTTAGTAAAGTCTAAATTAGGTCAGTAATATTATGCTATTATGGAAATTCTGACTTCGCATGTGTTTATAAATTATCCATTTGATAAATGTTATAAACCTCTACTTCATGCCCTAGTTTTCACGATCATTCGTTGCGGATTTCAACCACGCTGCGCAGCGGAAATCCATGATGCTGCAGAAACAAGAATTCAAAAGATTTCAAGAATTATAAGCGGTTGCCGATATGGGATACACGATATTTCTCGCACAGAACTCGATGACAAAACACATCTTCCACGATTCAATATGCCACTTGAGCTTGGTTTATTTTTAGGCTCTATTTATTTTGGACCGGCAGATGGCAAGAAATACTGTCTGATATTAGATAAAGAGCGATATCGATATCAAAAATTTATTTCAGATATTTCGGGCCAAGATATTGAATCACATGAAGACCAGCCAAAATCTATGGTGGAGGTTGTTAGAGAGTTTCTGAACAGTCATTTTCAAGATCGACCACTGCCCGCCGGACAGATAATTTTTAAAGAGTACGATATTTTTCGCGAAAATTTACCAGAAATATGCGAATCTGAAAATCTTGGTGAACCGGAAGATTTATCATATCTAGATTTTCTTTATATTGCCTCCGAATGGATTAGTAAGAGCCCATGAGATTTCCATTCAAATAAAATTTGCTCGCCTTAGCTTAAGTTAACCGCCCCCCGAAAGTATGCGTCTAAGACCGGCGGAGGGGGGGGGCGGCCCCCCCCCCCCCCCGCGCAAAAAACAAAGCCTAGAAACCCCCCCGGGGCGGCGCCGGGGGGGGGGGGGGCGGGCCGGCGGGGGGGGGGGGGGGGGGGGGGGGGGCGG
>JBHJGU010000100.1:0-9913 GCA_050331475.1 Maricaulaceae bacterium
GCGCGGGCGGGTGTGCTTGGGACTAATCGTTTATTTTTATTTCGGCGCCTTATATGGGTGTGAGGTTCTTCAGGTTCGCCCCCCGCGGCGCGGCGCCCGCTCATTCGCGCGGGCACGCGCCGTCGGTGATGATTTCAACCCGGTCAATAGCGATGGTGGGCACCAGCGAGGCGGTGTCCACAAAACTGATTCCGTCGGCCGTCGTGGTCGCAGTCACCACTTGCCGGGTGTTGTTCAGCAGAACCAAAGTCGATTGCACGCCCAAACCGCGGAGATTTATGTTCTCAGTGCCTAATGACTGTTGACCGTTAAACGCGTCGGAGAAGTTCTCCGCGCCGGTGTTAATGGTCAGGGTCTGGAACAAGTCGGCGATCCGGTTCGCGCCGATTGCGTCAAGTTCCGGTTGGCCGACCGTGGTCAGCGGGACGGCGAAGTCGGGTTGGCTGCGGCGGCGGATAAAGGAGCCGGTGACGGTGATGGTTTCGACCGAGTCCGGCGCGACCTCCTCCTCCGTCTGTAGGGTTTCCTCAACGGTTTGCGCGTGCGCGTCACCGTTTGGCGTCCAGCCCGGCGCCAGGGCGGCCAGGGTGGATAAAGCGGTCGCTTTACATAAATCTCGAGCCCAACTCGCCATGCGTATCCCCTGTGATTACTGTTTTTCCCGCCGAACTTTGTGGTCGTTCGGTCAAATTCTCTGAGTGCATCAATTCTTAAGGATCAGGCCCAGTCAAACCGGGTCAGACGCGAGCATAGCGATCGCGCCAGTGTTATTTCGCGTGTGCGAAATCAGTGAAAGTCTTTATAATCATGAAAGTTTCATCGTGACCGTAGGCATTTTGTCCACTCAATGGTGACGCGGGTCGCGCGAGCGGGCGCGTATCGAACCGGGTTCGAGTCGGACTATGGGAGCCTATCTACTTATCGAAAAAGAATTTTTTCCGAAAGTATCTATTTCACGAATAAGTGACTAATTTCGCGGCGCATCATCGTGGTGTTGTCGCTTAGGCTCCCGCCAACGATCGCCGCCAAATGGGTTGCGCGGTTCTGAAGGTTCGCATCCAGCGGGCGGACCCTGTTGGGTGAGGGAGTGAAACCATGGAGATCACTGGACAGACGAAAATTATTGGTCTGCTCGCGGATCCCATCGCCCAAGTGCGCACCCCCGCCGCGCTGAACCCACAATTGGCGGAGGCTGGGCACAATATGGTGGTGGTCCCGCTCCACGTGCCGGCGGAGAATTTGTCTTCGGCGTGGGCGGGACTGAAGCGGATTAAGAGCCTCGCGGGCTTGCTCGCAACCGTGCCCCACAAGCCCGCCATCCCGGCGCTGTGCGAGCATGTTGAGCCTTCCGCCCGCCAGGTCGGCGCCGCTAATACGGTGCGGCGTGAGGCTGACGGATCCATGCGCTGCGCCACTTTTGACGGGCAAGGTTTTGTCGGCGGCCTGTTAAAGCGCGGCTATGATCCGGCGGGCAAACGCGCCATCGTCGCGGGCGCGGGCGGCGCCGGCTCAGCGGTCGCGTTCGCGCTGGCGGAGGCGGGCGCTGAGGAAGTCGCCATCCACAATCGAACCCCGGCGAAGGCCGAAGCGCTCGCCGCCCGGATTGCGGAGCATTTTCCGAGTGTGAAAACCCGCGCGGCGGGGCCGAACCCGGCGGGTTTCGAACTGGTGGTGAATGGCACCTCCTTAGGCATGGCCGCCGATGACGCGCCGCCTTTCGAGTTTGACGGTCTGTCCGCGGATATGATGGTCGCCGAAGTGGTGATGAAGCCGGACATCACCCCGCTTCTGACCGCGGCGGAGGCTAAAGGCGCGCAGATCCAGCTCGGGGTGGAGATGCTTAAAGAGCAACTCGCCCGCATTCTCGCCTTCCTGACCGCAGACCCAGCTTAGGGGGCGAACCCGCTTATGCCTGTTTACGCCGATCTCGCCCCGGCCGCGCCTTGGCGGCAATTGAACACCCCCGCGGAGGATTGGGACGCCGCTGACCCGGCGTTTCTCGGCGCCATGCTCGCCCAATTGCATCTGATCCGCGCGTTTGAAGAGCAGGTTCTAGAGCTTGACAGCGAGGGCCTTGTGCACGGTCCCGCCCACTCCTCCATCGGCCAAGAAGGCGGGGCGGTGGGGTCCGCGATCCGGCTCGGCGCCGGGGATCACATCAACGGCTCCCACCGGGGCCACCATCAGTTTCTCGCCAAATCGCTGAGCTATATCGCGCCGGAGGGGCTGGATCCGACCGCGGACCTAGCGGAGCCGGTCCAGAGCGTGTTGACCAAGACGCTCGCGGAAATCATGGGGCTCGCCCAGGGCTTCTGCAAAGGCCGCGGCGGGTCGATGCATTTGCGTTGGGCCGAAGCCGGGTGTCTGGGCACCAACGCGATTGTGGGGGGCGGGGTTCCGATGGCCGCCGGCGCCGCGTGGAGCCATCTCAAATCCGGCGCCGCGGATGTGGCGGTGACCTATTTCGGCGACGGGGCGGTGAATATCGGCTCTGTGCTTGAGACCATGAACCTAGCCGCGGCGTGGTCGACCCCGCTCTGTTTCTTCATCGAGAACAACAAATACGCCGTCGCCACCACGGTGGACGAAGCCACCGGCGAGGCGCGGCTCAGCTCGCGCGCGCCCGGGTTCAATATTCCGGCCTGGCGGGTGGACGGCATGGACCCGCTCGCCGTGGCGCTCGCCATGGACGAAGCGCTCGCCCACATGCGCGCGGGCCGCGGCCCGACGCTGATCGAAGCGGACGTTTACCGGTATTTCCACCAATCTGGGCCGCTGCCCGGCTCAGCCTTCGGCTATCGCACGAAGCAAGAAGAGGCGGAGTGGCGCGCGCGCGATCCCCTCGACCGCGTCGCCAAAGAAATGATCGACCGCGGTTATCTCGCCCAAGCCGATGTGGACGGTTTGCGCGCCCGGGCGGTGGACGCCATGAAGCGCGCGACGGACACCCTCACGGCGCCGGACGGCAACGCTCGTCGGGTGCGACCCGATCTGTGGCCCGCGCCAAGCTTCCGCGATGTGGGCCTGCGCGGCGACCTCTCTGAGCTGAACGGCCGCCATTACGTGGAGCAGGCCGATTTCCAAGGCGAGCTGAAAGAGACCCGCTTTGTCGATGCGATCGCCAAGGTTCTGCACCGCCGGATGAGCGAAGACCTGCGCATTGTGGTGCTGGGCGAGGACATTCACCGGCTGCGCGGGGGCACCAACGGCGCCACCAAGGGCCTCGCCGAGGATTTTCCCGAACGGGTGCTGGGCACGCCGATTTCAGAGAACGCGTTCGCCGGCTTCGGCGCCGGGCTCGCCATGGACGGTCGGTTCCGTCCGATCGTTGAGTTCATGTATGCGGACTTCATGTGGGTCGCCGCTGATCAGGTGTTCAACCAAATCGGCAAAGCGCGACACATGTTTGGCGGGGACCATCCCATGCCGCTGGTGCTGCGGTCGAAATGCGCCATGGGCACGGGTTATGGCTCCCAGCACTCCATGGATCCGGCGGGCATTTACGCCACCGCCCCGGGCTGGCGGATCGTCGCGCCGTCCACCCCTTATGACTATGTGGGGCTGATGAATGCGGCCCTGGCGTGCGAGGACCCAGTGCTCGTGATTGAGCATGTGGACCTTTACACCGCCAAAGGCCCCGCCCCGGCGGACGATTTCGACATCTTCGTCCCGCTGGGCAAGGCGCGCACGGTGCGCTCGGGCTCCGCAATCACGGTTCTCACCTATCTGGGCATGGTCAAGCCGGTCGAGGACGCGGTGGCCGCCCTGGGCGTGGATGCGGAGATCCTCGATTTACGCACGCTGGACCGGGCGAGCGTGGACTGGGACGCCATCACCGCGTCGGTGCAAAAAACCAATTCCGTCTTGATCGTGGAACAGGGGGCGCAGGGAACCTCCTATGGCGGGTGGCTGGGCGACGCCATCCAGCGCCGCCTGTTTGATTGGCTTGACCAGCCTGTGCAGCGGGTGACCGGCGGCGAAGCTTCGCCCTCGGTGTCCAAAGTTCTCGAACGCGCCGCTATGGCGGGCCGCGAAGAGGTGGAGGCGGGTCTGCGCGCCGCTTTGGGTCAAGTGGGCGTGACCTTGGCGGCCTAAGGCTGCGACGCAAAAAGGAGTGCGATTATGGCGATGACGCTTTTCGACTTGGCGGGCAAGACCGACGCCATCCGCATCAGCCCCTATTGCTGGCGCACCCGGTTGGCCTTGGCGCACAAGGGGCTGGACCACACCGCCGAGCCTTGGCGATTTTCCGAAAAGGACCGGATCGCCGCCTCCGGTCAGGGTGCGGTGCCGGTCTTGGTCGATGGGGGGCGCACCATCGCCGATAGCTGGGCGATCATGGAATACCTTGAGGACACCTATCCGGACCGGCCCTTGTTTGACAGCCCACAAGCGAAGGCGCAGGCCTGGTTTGTCAAGTTTTGGACCGAGCAGGTGCTGCACCCGGCCCTGACCAAGCAAGTCATCGCCGATATCTTCGAAATCCTGCATCCCGATGACCGCGCCTATTTCCGCGAAAGTCGTGAAGGGCGATTAGGCATGACCATTGAGGCCTTCGCTCAAGGCGCGTCGGAGGCTTTGCCTGCTTTGCGCCAGTCGCTGACGCCCTTGCGCTCCACCTTGGCGCGGCAGCCTTTCCTCGCCGGGGACAGCCCCAATTACGCCGACTACATCGTGTTCGGCGGCTTCCAATGGGCGCGGGTGTCCGCGCCCCATGACGTTCTGGAGGCGGGTGATGTGATCGGCGATTGGCGCGAGCGCATGCTCGATCTTTACGACGGTCTAGGCCGTTCGACGCCTGCGTTTAGCGCGGCGGCGTGAGGCGGCGATGTTTGAGGTATATTTCTGGATCACGCCAAACGGCTACAAGGTGACGGTCTTTCTTGAGGAAGCCGGCCTCGACTACACGCTCATCCCGGTCGATATCGGCAAAGGCGACCAGTTCGCACCCGATTTCCTGAAGATCTCGCCGAACAACAAAATCCCCGCTTTGGTCGACCCCGCGCCTGAGACGGGGGAGGGGCCGCTCTCGGTGTTCGAATCCGGTGCGATCTTGCTTTATCTGGCGGAAAAGACCGGCCGCTTCCTGCCCCAAGACCGCCGGCAACGCACGGCGACGCTCGAATGGTTGTTTTGGCAAATGGGCGGGTTCGGGCCGATGCTGGGTCAGAACCACCATTTCGGGCGCTACGCGCCGGAGCCGATCCCGTATGCGATCGACCGATATGTAAATGAATCTAAGCGCCTATACAAAGTCTTGGATAACCGTCTGGCGCAATCGACTTTCGTGGCGGGTCCCGATTACACCATTGCCGACATGGCGGTTTACCCCTGGGTCGTGCCCCATCCGCGCCAGCGTTTGGACATCGCCGACTACCCCCATGTGCAAGCCTGGTTTGAAGACATTGGCGCGCGGCCGGCGGTGAAACGCGCCTATGCGCGCGGCCAGGCGGTTCATAACGGGCCGGTGGTGACCGACGACAATAAGTCCGTGCTGTTCGGCCAGTCCGCGCCCGAAAACCCGCAAGCCTAACGAGGCGCGCTATGGCGACTTTCCCCGTGCATACGCTCGACACCGCGCCCGAGGACGCGCGCGCGCTGATGGACGCGTCGATCGCGAAGTATAAGGTTTTGCCGAATTTACATGCGGTGATGGCCGAAAGCCCACAATTGTTCGAGGCTTATCGGGTGATCATTGAACTTTACCGCGCGTGTTCGCTCTCCACGCTCGAGCGGCAAGTGGTGGTTATGACGATCAACCATGAGAACAATTGCGATTATTGCATGGCGGCGCATTCGGTCCTGGCCCAGCGAGAGCGTATGCCCGACCCGGTGTTAGCGGCGCTGCGTGCTGGGGAGCCGCTGCCCGAGCCTAAACTCGACGCCCTCGCCCGCTTCGCCCGCGCGTTGGTGGCCAAGCGCGGCTGGGCGGACCCCAGCGATCTCGATGCGTTTTTCGCCGCCGGTTACGCGGAGCGCCAGGTTTTGGATGTTGTGCTCGCCATCGGCTATAAAACCTTGAGCAATTACACAAATCAACTCGCGAACACCCCGCTCGACGCCATGTTCGCCAGCCAGGCTTGGACAAAGCCCTAAGCGGCGCCGGAGACCTCTCATGACCGACCTGTCTACCGCCGCGTCAAAGGCCGGCCCGGCGGATTTCTTCGTGCGGCTCGCCCAGCGCTGGATGCCCGACGCCTTTGTGGTCGCCATTGTGCTCACCGCCTTCACCTTCGTGCTCAGCGTCGGGGTGGCCGGGTATTCGCCTCATAACAGCATCGCCGCCTGGGGCGATGGGTTTTGGGATCTTTTAACCTTCACCAACCAAGTCGTTTTGACGCTTCTGTTCGGCTACGCCTTGGCCCACACCAAACCCATGGTGCGCGCGTTGAATTGGGCGGCGTCACGGGCGAAATCCGCGGGCGGGGCGTATCTGCTCGTCGGCTTCGTCTCCTGCATCGCGGCGGCGTTTTCCTGGGCTTTGTGCCTTGTGGCGGGGGCCATCATGGCCCGGCGAACGGCAGCCGCGTGCGAAGCGCGCGGGATCGCGGTGCATTACCCCTTGTTGGTGGCCACCGGTTATAGCGGCATAGCGGTGTGGCATCAGGGGCTGTCCAGTTCGATCGGCTTGGCGATCGCAACGTCGGACCATTTCCTCGAAACCGCGATCGGCGTCATCCCGATCAGCGAGACCCTGTTCACCGCATGGAACCTTGCGGCTTTGGCGCTGATCGTCGCCACCTTACCCTTCGTCATGCGCGCGCTCGCGCCTGGGCCCGAGGCGGTGGTCGAAATGCCAGCAGGCGAAACCCATCACGAACTTGAAGATATCGAACCTCCGGTCGAAGACGACGCACACAAGGAGGCGCCCGCTGTGAAGGCGGAGAATTCGCCCATTCTCGCCTATTTGTTAGTCGCAGCTGGAGTTTATTATATTATTACGCATTTCATTGTGCGCGGTGATGGGCTGAACCTCAACACGCTGAATTTTTGCTTTCTGATCCTCGGTGTCGCTTTTGCGGGGACGCCGAAACGTTACCTCGCGTTGATTATGGACGCGGCGAAAGTCTGCAGCCCATTTCTGCTGCAATATCCGCTTTACGCCGGTATCGCCGGCATGATGGCCCAGTCGGGCTTAGCGGAGATGATCGTGAACCTGTTCGTGCGGTTCTCGACCGCAGAGACCTTGCCGCTATGGACGTTCTTGTCGGGTGGGCTGTTGAACATGTTCATCCCCTCCGGCGGCGGGCAATGGGCGATCCAGGGCCCGATCGCCACGGCCGCGGCGTTGGAACTCGGCGCGGACATGCCCAAGGTGGTGATGGCGGTGGCCTGGGGCGACCAATGGACAAATCTGGTTCAGCCGCTGGTCGCGCTGCCGGCGCTGGCGGTGGCGGGGCTGCACATGCGCGACATTATGGGGTACACTCTCGTGGCGCTGTTGTTCACGGCGCTGATTTTTCTCAGCGTTCTCGCGCTGATCTGACCCTGTCCGACGCTTGAGGGACTAGCCATGTCGATTTCCGTCCTGATGCCCGCCCTGTCGCCAACCATGGAGGAGGGCGTGCTTGCGAAATGGCACGTGAAGGTCGGCGACGCCGTGCGCTCGGGCGACGTCATTGCGGAGATTGAGACCGATAAAGCCACCATGGAGGTCGAGGCCGTCGACGAGGGCGTGGTGGCGCACATCCTGGTCGAGGCCGGGGCCGAAGGCGTAAAAGTGAACGCGCCCATCGCTGTTTTGGCGGAGGACGGCGAGGACCCCAAATCCGTGCCCGCTGAGGCGGCCCCCCCATCCAATGACGAGGGTTCGGCGCCTAGCGCTGAGCCTGCTGAGCCTACGCCTAGCGCTGCGCCGTCGGAGCCCGCGGCTGACACGAAAACCGCCGCCCCAACCCCAACGACCCCGGCCTTAGCCAACATCGCGGGCGGACAGCGGATCAAGGCGAGCCCCTTAGCGCGGCGTTTGGCGCAGCAAAACGCGCTCGATTTAAGCGCGCTTTCAGGCTCGGGCCCGAACGGGCGCATCATCAAGCGCGACATTGACGCGGCTTTGGCCAAGGGCTCCGCCCCCAAGCCTGCGCCCCAAGCGCCCTCCGCTCCGTCGGCGGCTGCTCACGTCCCCCAGCCGGAGGCCAAGACGCCCGAACAAATGGGCCTGATCCCAGGAACGTTCGATGTGGTCCCGCTCGACGGTATGCGCAAAACCATCGCGCGCCGGATGACTGAGAGCTTCCGCGACGTGCCCCACTTCCCGCTGAGCGTGGACGTCACGTCGGACGCGCTTTTGAAATTCCGAAAAGAGCTCAACGTGAAAGCGCCGGAGGGTGTGAAGTTGTCGGTCAATGATCTGATCATCCGGGCGACCGCTTTGGCGTTGAAGGCCGTGCCCGCATCGAACGCCAGCTACACCCCTGAGGGCTTGCTCATGCACCACCACGCCGATGTGGCGGTCGCCGTGGCGATTGAGGGCGGGTTGATCACCCCGATTGTGCGCCGGGCGGAGACCAAGGGCCTGGCCCAGATCTCAGCGGAAATGAAAGACCTGGCTGCGCGCGCCCGGGCTCGCCAGCTCAAGCCGGAGGAATTCCAGGGCGGCACGGTCTCGCTGTCCAATCTGGGCATGTTTGGGATCAAGTCTTTCGCCTCAATCCTCAACGAGCCCCACGGCATGATCTTATCCGTAGGCGCGGGCGAGGAACGCCCGGTGGTCAAGGACGGCGCGCTGGCCGTGGCTACGGTGATGAGCGTGACGATCACCTGTGATCACCGGGTGGTGGACGGCGCAATCGGCGCCCAATTCGCGTCCGCCCTCAAAGGCTTCCTCGAAGACCCGATCACGATGCTGTTCTAGAGCGGGTGGGACTTGGCGAACATCGCCCCCCATTAGCCCGGCGTTTACGGGGCTGATCGGGGTTCAGGCGTTCACGATGTGATGGTGAAAAACCTCGACCGGGGCGAGGTTGGCGAAATACCACGCCTCGGCCCGAAGCCATTGTTGTTCCCAAGTCGAGATCTCACCTTCCCGCGTTAAGAGGCGTTGCATGCGGATCGCGCGCGGCGTTTCAACTAAAATTGCAAGATCGACAAGGTCTCGAAAGTCGGGATGGAAGGCGTAAACGCCTTCGAGAACAAGAGCCGCGCGGGCTGGCAAGATGGTCTCGCGCTCGGTGCGTCGGCCATCAAACGCAGTCCAGTCGAACGGCGCAAATCTGGCGTCCGCGCCCGCCTTGAGATCCTTTAACACCGATTGCAGCCGGTCCCGGTCGAGACAAAGATCGACGAGGTCCTCGGGCGTTAAATCATCATGCACGTGCGATCCGCCGGAATAAAAATCGTCCCCGGCGATGACGGTCGCGTCTAGCCGAGCGGCGATGGCTTGAGCGATGGTGGATTTGCCGACGCGGCTTCGCCCGTCGAGCGCGATGAGTACGGGCGCCTCGTCCTTGCGCACCCACCGATGAAGGCGCTCGATAACGTCGGACGCGATGTCCTGGACGCGCTTGATCATGGCGAACGTCGCTTCAATGTGCCCACGCCCAAGGCTTAGCCAAAAGACCGAAATTCGCCAACGCTCGACTGCGCCCGGCGCATGCTGTCCACGCACCGCGATGGGGCCGCCTTAGAGCGTTTTCAGCAAAAGCGTAAGCGGTTTTGCGGTTCGAAAACGCGATAAACCAAAGACTTAGAGCGTTTTCAGCAAAAGTGTATGCGGTTTTGCGGTTCGAAAACGTGATAAACCAAAGACTTAGAGCGTTTTCAGCAAAAGTGTAAGCGGTTTTGCGGTTCGAAAACGCGATAAACCAAAGACTTAGAGCGTTTTCAGCAAAAGTGTAAGCGGTTTTGCGGTTCGAAAACGCGATAAACCAAAGACTTAGAGCCGCTTCTCGACTCGAATTAAATTCAAGCGGCT
>JBHJGU010000101.1:0-11928 GCA_050331475.1 Maricaulaceae bacterium
CAAGCCCGGCGGACGCGCGGCGAGCCAGCCCGCCGCGCGGCCTAAATCCTCGATCCTTACTCCGCGGCGTGCGCGCGGGGCTGGGGCGGGGTCCAGCGCATGATCGGCTTGCGGGCCGCTTGGGTCTCATCTAGACGACGCAAGGGCGCGTTGAGGGGGGCTTGCTTGAACCGCTCCACCTGGCCGGCCTTGGCCGCTTGGGCGAGCTCTCTCAGCGCGGCGATAAACCGGTCGAGGCTTTCTTTGGACTCGCTCTCGGTGGGCTCCACCAACATGGCGCCATGCACCACGAGCGGGAAATACATGGTCATGGGGTGATAGCCCTCATCGATCATGGCCTTCGCGAAGTCCAGCGTCTCCACGCCCGTGCCCTTGAGGAACCGGTCGTCAAACAGCGCCTCATGCATGCAATAGCCCTCAAAGGCGGCCGTCATGTCGCCCCGGAGTGCGGTGAGCACGTAATTGGCGTTCAACACTGCGTCCTCGGCCGCCTGTTTCAGCCCATCCGCGCCATGGCTGAGGATATAACTCAGCGCGCGGACAAACATGCCCATCTGACCGTGGAAGGCGCAGAGCCGGCCGAACGGATCGACCTCGCTGTCCCCTTCATGCTCGACCAGCCTCAAGCCCAGGTCTTCGGCGACGATATAGGGCACCGGCGCATAAGGCGCGAGCGCTTCCGAAAGCACCGTCGGCCCCGGGCCCGGCCCGCCCCCGGCATGGGGGGTGGAGAAGGTCTTGTGCAGATTGATGTGCATGGCGTCCACGCCCAGATCGCCCGGGCGCACCCGGCCGACAATGGCGTTGAAGTTGGCCCCGTCGCAGTAGAAATACCCGCCCGCGGCGTGCAACTTATCCGCAATCCAACGGATGTCTTTTTCAAACAAACCGCACGTGTTCGGGTTGGTCAGCATCAGTCCGGCCACGTCCGGGCCGAGCTTGGCTTCGAACGCGGCAAGATCGACCCGACCGGACTCATCGGCGGGGATTTCATCGACAGTGAAGCCGCACTGGATCGCGGTCGCAGGGTTGGTGCCATGCGCGCTTTCAGGCACCAGCACGCGCCGGCGCGCGGTCTCGCCCTTGGCGTCCAGCGCGGCGCGGATCGCGAGCATACCGCAGAGCTCCCCGTGCGCGCCGGCCTTGGGCGAAAGCGCCACGGCCGCCATATTGGTCAGCTTGAGCAGCCAATGGCTAAGCTCCTGCATCAGGCCCAACGCACCCTGCACGGTGGATTCAGGCTGCATCGGATGAATGTCCGCGAAACCGGGCAGCCGCGCCATGCGCTCGTTAAGCCGAGGATTGTGCTTCATGGTGCACGAACCCAGCGGATAGAGCCCCAAATCAATGGCGTAGTTCTTTTGGCTCAAGCGCACGTAATGGCGCATGGTTTCGGGTTCGGTCAGCCCGGGCAAGCCGATGCGGCTCGCCCGATTAAGCCCGCCCAACCGGTCAGCCCCGCCTTTCGGCTCGGGCAGGTCGACCCCGGTCTTCTCCACCGAGCCCGTTTCGAAGATCAACGGTTCGAACCAAGAGAGCCCCGCATTGTGGCCCGGATCGTCCTGATTAGCCGGAACCGGGGTTGTGGGGCGGCCTTGTGTGTTCATGCCCATTACAAAATCTCCCGCAGCGCGAGTTCCAGCGCGGCCATGTCCGCGCGCGTGTTGGTTTCGGTGGCGGCGAGCAACACCACATCGTCCATGCCGGCGGCCGGGTTGAGCCGCGCAAACGGCACCCCGCCGAGAATGCGTCGGCCGGCGAGCGCGTTGACCACCTCTTTGGCGGGCTTGTTCAGCCGCACAGCAAACTCGTTGAAAAACCGTGGGGTGAGGATCTCCAACCCGTCCACGCTCTCCAGCCGATCGGCCAACTCGCAGGCGGCCTCGTGGTTGAGCCGCGCAAGCCGCTCAAGCCCCGCCTCGCCCAGAAGTGTCATGTGTGCGGAAAACGCCAAGCAACACAGCCCCGAATTGGTGCAAATATTCGAGGTCGCTTTGTCCCGGCGGATATGCTGTTCGCGGGTGGACAGGGTCAGCACGAAGCCGCGCTCCCCATTCGCGTCCACCGTCTCACCCGCCAACCGACCGGGGATTTGGCGGAGGAAATTCCGGTCCGCGCGAGTGGCGAATAGGCCCACATAGGGCCCGCCGAAATTCAGGCTGTTGCCGATGGACTGACCTTCCGCGGCCACAATGTCCACGCCCATGTCGCCTGGCGCTGCGACCAGGCCCAGCGACACCACCTCGGTCACCACGCTGACCACCAGTGCGCCTTGGGCGTGGGCGGCCTCGGAAATCGGGCTCACATCGGTGAGCGTGCCGAAAACATTGGGGCTTTGCACCACGACGCACGCCACGTCCTCGCCCAGGTGCGCGAGGACCGCGGCTTCGTCGTCCACCGCCGGGTCGAGCACGAGAATGTCCATGTCCTGGTGTTTGGCGAGGGTGCAGGCGGCCGCCGCGTAATGGGGATGCAAGCCGCCCGACAGGACAGCCTTTTTCCGCTTCGTCACCCGGGCGGCCATCAAGACCGCCTCCGCACACGCGGTGGAGCCGTCATACATCGAGGCGTTGGCCACCGCCATGCCCGTCAATTGCGCCACTTGGGTCTGGAATTCGAACAAGGTTTGCAAAGTGCCTTGGGCGATCTCCGGCTGATAAGGCGTGTACGAGGTCAGAAACTCCGAACGCTGGATCAAATGGTCCACGCTGGCGGGCACATGGTGACGGTAGGCCCCGGCGCCGCAGAAAAATGGCGCCGACCCAGCGGCCACGTTTTGGGCGGCGAGCCCGCTTAAGCGTCGCTCCACCTGCATTTCGGAGAGATGGTCGCCGAGCCCCTCAATAGGGCCGTCAAGCCGCGCCGCCTCGGGCACGTCGGCGAACAGTGCGTCGATAGAGCCCGCGCCAACGGCGGCGAGCATGTCCGCACGGTCGCGCGGGGTTAGCGGCAGATAGCGCAACGTCTTTACTCCAGGGTCGTGAGGTATTGGTCATAAGCCGCCCGGTCCATCAGGGCCGAGAGCTGGCTTTTGTCCGACAGGGTCATTTTGAAAAACCAGCCCGCGCCTTCAGGGTCTTCGTTGACCGTTTCCGGAGCGTCGGCGAGCGCGGCGTTGCCTTCGGTCACTGAGCCCGCCACAGGGGCGTAAACGTCGGAGGCCGCCTTCACGGACTCCACCACCGCCGCTTCGCCGCCTTGGGTCAGGGTTTTGCCGGCCTCAGGGGGTTCGGCGAACACCACATCGCCGAGCCGCCCGGCGGCGTGTTTGGTGATGCCCACGGTGGCGACATCGCCGTCAACGGCGATCCATTCATGGTCTTTGGTGAAGTAAAGCTCGGCCATGGGGCTCTCCTTTTGCGGGGCTAGCCGCGGTAATAGCGTTGGGGATCGAAAGGCGGGCGGACGACGTCTGCGGCGAGCGGCTTGCCGCGCACGAGAATATCGAGCTGGGTGCCCGGCTTGGCGTGCTCGGCCGCCACATAACCCATAGCGATGGGCGCTTGCAGGGTGGGCGCAAAACCGCCCGAGGTGAGCCGTCCGATGACCGCGCCGGATTTGTCCACAATCTGCGCGCCCGCGCGGGCCGGCGCCCGGCCCTGCAGCCGTAAGCCCACACGCTTACGCGCCGGAGGCTCGGCGAATTGCGCCATGATCTGCGTCCCGCCAGGAAAGTCCGCCCGCTCGCGGCGAACCTTGGCGACCGCCCATTTCAGATCGGCCTCGACCGGGGTCGTGCCCGCGTCAATATCCGAGCCGTAAAGGCAAAGCCCCGCCTCTAAGCGCAGGCTGTCGCGCGCACCCAGCCCGATCGGCGCCACGCGCTCATCGCTCAAAAGCTTGCGGGCGAAGTCGGCGGCCGCATCCGCGGGCACGGAGATCTCATAGCCGTCCTCGCCGGTGTAGCCTGAACGCGAGACGACGCAGTCAAGTCCCGCAATGTCCCCGCGACGGGCCTGCATAAAGACCAAATCAGTTGTCCAAGGGGCGAGTTCGCCCAGCACCGCCGCCGCCATCGGCCCTTGCAACGCCAAGAGCGCGCGATCCTTCAGCGCGGTGAGCGTGGCGTCCGCACCCGCAGCCTCGGCGATGTACGCCAAATCGGTATGTTTCTCGGAAGCGTTAACGACGAGGAACAGGCCGTCATCATCGGGGCGGGAGACCATCAGATCGTCAAGGATCCCGCCTTCCTCGTTGAGCAAGAGCGTGTAGCGCTGGGTCCCCGGCTCCAAACCTTGGATATCGCCGGGGGTGACGCGCTCAAGCGCTTGGGCCGGCTGGGCGCCGGTCATCCGCGCTTGGCCCATATGAGAGACGTCAAAAAGGCCCGCCTTTTCGCGGGTCCATAAATGCTCCGCCATGACGCCTTGGGGGAATTGCACGGGCATGGCGTAGCCCGCGAAGGGAACCATGCGCGCGCCAAGCTCCACATGGAGATCGTAAAGCGGGGTCTTGTGCAAAGCGTCGGTCATTACGCGCTCCGGAGCCGGTGTTCAGGTCGGCGCGCCTGGGCGAACCCAAGCCCGCGCCCCCGCTGTCGAAGAACCTGAGAGATTCCGCTTCCGATATAGACCGGACGCTTGCTCCGTCGGTGGACGCGAACAAAAAAATTCGCGCCGCTTTCCAGCGTTTGCTCGGCTCCTCGCGGTCCTTGTGCCTGAGCGTTTCCGGGGCGGTTGCGCCTTCGGCGCCGGCGCGAAGCCGGGCTCTCCCGCGAAAGAGGTTAGCCGTGACCTGTGACGGTTCAGCGCACAGCCGTCAAGGGGGCATCGCTAGCTTGGGTTCCCCGGCGCAAGAAGACCGCGAACCATAAGCCCCACCAAACCAATCGCTGAAACGGCCGTGCTTCCAGCGATAATGGCCAAAACCGCACCCAACGCCCCGTAAACAAACCATCAGAGAGCCAAAATACAAGGATTTTAGAAAGAAGACCGTAAAATCCGCCCTCAAAGCGCCGGTCGGACGGCGCCGGCCAACGCAGCCAAAGCCGGACACACGGCGTCTTGGCCGGCGGCGGCCGGGGCCAGCGCCTGGTCCGACGTGTAAGCTCCGCCCGGGGGGGGCAACCCGCCGCGGGGGTTTTGGCGAGACGGCGGACGCTCACCGCTGGACCCATTGGCTCGATCACGGGAACGCGATCGATTGTGTTTCGTCTAAAACGCGAAAGTCGTGTCCTCAATTGTGCAAAATATGCTTTGCTCGTTCGCTGTTAAGGTGTTGGCGGAGTGCGCGTTTGGCGTCGACCGTCCGTGTTCGGGATTGTGATGACGGGGACGCACGTACAGCCTGGCCATGGTCGCTTGGAAGACCGTCGCAACAATTTTACGGCCGTGCGTCTTATGCTCGCTGGGGTCGTGTTGGCCTCGCACGTCTTGATGATCCCGCACGGACAACCGGCCCCCGGCGGTCTCCACGCCGCGCTCGATACAATGAGCCAGTTCGCGCTGGACGGCTTTTTTATCTTATCCGGCTATATGTTGGCCGCCTCCCTGGCGCGCTCCTCGGACATGACCGGTTTCGCGATCGCTCGAGTTCTGCGCATCTTCCCCGGCATCATCGCGGCCGCCCTTGTGGTGGTGTTTGGCCTCGGCCTGGCCTTCACCAGTCTAGGGAGCGCAGATTATCTCAGCGCGCCGGAAACTTGGGCCGCTTTGGCCAAGCTGATCACTCAAGCGGATCCGCTCACCGGGTTGCCCGGCGTGTTCGAGACCCATCCGCGGGGCGAGGCGAACACCCCACTTTGGACCATCCGCTATGAATTGATGTGTTATGCGGCGGCTGGCTTGCTGGCGGGCTTGGGCGCGTGGCGCTCCAGGGTCGGGTTTTGGGCGGTGACGCTCTTGGCGCTGACCGCGTCGGTGGGCTTTCAAACCGTTGATTACAATGGTCCGCTTGACGACACACTTTACGCCGGCGCGCGGTTCGGCGCAGCCTTTATGATCGGGGCGGCGTTTTTCCGGTATCGCGATCGGATTCCGCTGACGTGGCCGTGGATCGTCGTGGAGATCGGCTTGGCGGTCGTACTCAAAGACACCCCGGCGGGCCCTGTTATGGCGCAATTCGCCACCGCGTTTGTGGTGCTAGGTTTAGGCTTTTTGGTCCTGCCGGGGGGGAGCGGACGTGTGGTGCGGGGCCTGCCGGACATCTCCTATGGTGTTTATATTTTGCACTGGCCGATCGGCCAGGCCGCCTATGCGCTAAACCCGGAGATCAGCCCACTCGCGCTCTTGGCGATTATGGCGATCGGCGCGGTTGGGGCGGGGGCGGTTATGCGTCTTTGTGTAGAGAAGCCGGCCTTGGCGGCGAAGCCTCACTTGCGTGCCTGGATTGCCGGCCACAGCCAGCGGCAACCGCGGCGGCGCACGACGCGTGTGGACCCTGCCCTCGCCTCCTCGTCCTAAACCACCACCACGCCCCTTAGCGCAGCTAGACGCTAGCCGCAGCCTGCCGCACACTCGCGCCCATGACGACGCTTTACGTCGACGCCGATGCTTGTCCGGTGAAGGATGAATGCCTACGCGTGGCCGAACGCCATGGCGCGCCGATGGTGCTTGTCTCCAATGGCGGCGCGCGCATGGGCCGGCATCCGCTGGTGCGGCTTGTGATCGTGGAGGACGGCCCCGATGCGGCCGATCAATGGATCGCCGAGCACATCCACGCCGGCGACGTCTGTGTGACCAGCGACATTCCGCTCGCTGCCAAATGCCTGGAGGCCGGCGGCCTCGCCCTGCGGCCCGACGGGGAGGCGTTCACTGCGGCCAATATCGGGGCCAAGCTTGCTGTCCGCGATCTCATGGCCGATCAACGCGCGGCTAACCCCTTCATATGGGCGGCGGGCCGAAGCCGTTCTCCCGCGCCGACCGATCCCGCTTTCTCGACGCGCTCGAAATCCTCATGCGCCGGGCGCGCGCGGCGACGGGCTAGGATCGTTTTGGGACCTTAACGTAGGGTACCCATGGGACAGCTTGACAAAAAACCGCGTTTATCACCGGCGCGAACACGGGGGTGGGCGCAGCAACTGCGATAAAGTTTGCTCCCTTCAAGATTCGGATCAACACGGTCTGCCCGGGTTTGATCGATACCGATATGCAACGCGACATCGCCCAGCGGGTGGCCGGCGACCAAGCCGCGACCTTCGTACACCCGCAGATCGCACGCATCCCCATGGGTCGAATGTCGGATCCTTCGGAAATCGCGAACGCGATCCCCCGGTTGGCCTCCGACGAGGCGTCCTATGTCACAGAGTCCAATCTAGAGCCGCTCCAATTTAATCAGGGTCGAGAAGCGGCTTTAAGTCTTTGGTCTATCGCGTTTTCGAACCGCAAAACCGCTTACACTTTTGCTGAAAACCCTCTGGTTCCCGATGGCGGGCTGATGGCTTGAGATCGCCTAATGGCAACCGGGGACGCGCTGGGAGCTTCGACCTTGTCAAAACCAACATTGGCGTGCGTCAAGCTGCCCTTGGGGCGCGCCACATTCCTAAGGGTCGGTTCAACCCATGCTCGAACAACAGTGCTATTGCATGGCGGCGGGCTCGATTGCGCCCGCCTGTCCTGGCGGTTCCTGATCCCGGAACTGGCCGAGAATTACCACGTGATTGCGCCAAATTGGCCCGGTTACGAGGGCTCCGCCGCCTTTGGGCGGCCCTACACAATTGCGGATATCGGCGCATGGCTTCTCGATCTCCTCGATCATCTAGAGATCGAGCGCGCGGCGTTTGTGGGGATATCTATGGGCGGCGGCGCGGCGCTTTGGATGGGCGTTAACCATCCCGCACGGGTCGAAGCGCTTGTCCCAGTTGGCGCTTATGGACTCGCCGAGCGCGCGCCTTATCACTTGCTGTCGTTTCTGCTGACCCGACTGCCGCTTAACGCCATCAGTTACACCGCCATGCGGCGCAGCCCCAAACTCCTCCGGCGCGCTTTGCAAGCCATTGTGGCCCAACCCGAAGCGGTCACCGGAGAGCTCATGGCGGACGTTCAAGACTTACTTGAGACCGCCGGTGACGGGGCGCCGTTCACCCATTTTCAACGCGGCGAGATGACAGCGACACGACTACGATCAGTCTTTTTATCCCAACTCAAGGACGTCCGGCGTCCGACGCTCTTTATCCATGGGCAAGATGATCGGTTAGTCCCCCTCGACGCCGCTAAAAACGCGGCAAAGCGGATACCATGTGCCCGGGTTGAGGTTATGAACGCCGGGCACTGGCCGATGCGGGAGTGTCCCGGCGCCTTTAACGCGATCGTTTTGCGGTTTTTAGCCCAAACGGCCTCTTAGGCCCGCTCGCGGCGCCCCGGGCTTAAGACCGCCCGGAGCTGCGCCCGGCGCCGCCGGAACGCGGTGGCCGCTTGGACCCGCCGGAAGATTTTGGCCGATCCAACGCGGCGAGCTGACAGCGACACAATAACGGTCAGGTTTTGGACATGCCTGAAACACCGAGTTCGCTTGCGATATCCGCAAGACGCTTATCGTCGGTCCAGAGCAACATCCCGCCTGTAATCAACGATGACGCCAAGAGGTGCGCATCGATCCAACCGAGCCCGCGGCTGAAGAGGCGGCGCGCATCAATCATGTCAAGTACCTCTTCATGGTCGGCGATTTTAACTACCGGAAGGTTTTTCAGCATTTGGACAAACGTCGCTCGGTTCTTGAGCGAGCCAAGAGCGAGTTCGCCAATCACATAAGGATGGGTGGAAACCAGGTCGGTCCGAAGCGCTTCGATAAGGGCGTCATCGGATGCCTTCAGATGATTGATCCAGACCGAGCTGTCGACGAGATACACGCGAGACGCCTACTGGCTCAAACCGCTGCGATGGCGTGGCGCGGCTTGAGCGTCCGGGTCACTGCCGCCAAGCGCTGCGAGACGGCGGGCGCTCTCTCGGGCAATCAACGCCCGCAAAGCTTCACGCACGAGTGCGGCGTTTTCTGAGATTGCTGTCAGCTTCTTAGCTTCCGCAACCAGGTTGTCGTCGAGAGCAATTGTTGTGCGCATACAACCATCCTCCTAGCAGCAAAAATAGCATCATATGGTGCCGATTCAATGCCGCAGCGGTTCGTCGGTGTGAATGAAGACCGCGATAACGATCATCGTCGATCGTTGACTTGCTCGGGGCATAGATTATTTTATTTATTCGCGCTGAATAATTCAATTACTCATTTTCTAATATTATTCTATATTTGATATTTTAAAGTCTATAAATTTTATTTATACTTTCTTTTCTGCATTAGAGCGCATCCGACGCTCTTTATCCATGGGCAAGATGATCGGTTAGTCCCCCTCGACGCCGCTAAAAACGCGGCAAAGCGGATACCATGTGCCCGGGTTGAGGTTATGAACGCCGGGCACTGGCCGATGCGGGAGTGCCCCGGCGCCTTTAACGCGATCGTTTTGCGATTTTTAGCCCAAACGGCCTCTTAGGCCCGCTTGCGGCGCCCCGGGCTTAAGACCGCCCGGAGCTGCGCCCGGCGCCGCCGGAATGCGGCGGCCGCTTGGCCCCACCCGAAGATTTCGGTCGACGCGGACCCTCCCAGCCTCCGGCCGAAGCGGGCCGTTGGGATTTCGGCTTGCGCGAACGCGCGGGCTTGGCCGCCCCGTTTGCGCCTTCCGCGCGCGGCGGACGTTCGCCGGAACGGGCGCGGGCTTGGCGCTCCCCGCCCGAACGCGGCTCCGCGGGCGGGCCATCACGACGGCTTGGCGCAGGGCGGTCGGCGCCAACTTCGGCGCGAGGTGCGCGATGACGCGCCGGCTTGGCCTTGGCCGAACGAGCGGCGGGCGCGCGCGCGTCGTCGGTGCGCGGTTGGCGTGGGCGTCGTTTGGCGGCTGGCTCGGTCGCCGCGATCGTCCGGCTGCGCTCGCGCTCAGGTTCGCCAGCGGTGTCTGCGGGCGCCGCTGTCTCTAAGTCGTCCGGCAGGGGCAACACCTCCGGCTTCACCTTGATCAACCGCTCAATATCGCGCCAATAGCCCCGCTCGTCGGGGGCGACAAACGCGACGGCGACGCCGGTCGCCCCGGCGCGCGCGGTTCGCCCGATCCGGTGGACATATTGGTCCGCCACATTGGGGATCTCGTAGTTGATCACATGGGTGATGCCGTCAATGTCGATGCCGCGGGCGGCGACGTCGGTCGCGACAAGCACCCAAACGCGGCCCGATTTGAATTGGTCGAGCGCGCGCTGGCGCTGGTTTTGCGATTTGTTGCCATGGATGGCGACGGAGTCGATGTCCGCCTTCGCCAGATTGCGGACCACCTTGTCCGCGCCGTGTTTGGTGCGGGTGAACACGATGGCGCGCCGCAGTTCGGGCTGTTTGAGCACGTGGGCCAATAGCGCGGGCTTCTGCTTCGCGCTCACCGGGATCAGCTTTTGCGCCACCCGTTCGGCGGTGGTCGCGGGGGGCGCAACCGACACCCGCTCGGGCCGGTAGAGATAGGTCTCCGCCAGGTCCGCGATTTGGCGCGGCATAGTGGCGGAGAAGAACAGCGTCTGACGCTCGTCAGGCACCAATTGCGCGATCCGGCGCAGGGCGTGGATAAAGCCCAGATCCAACATCTGATCGGCTTCGTCGAGCACAAGCACCTCCACGCCGTTGAGCTTCAGAGCGCCCTGGTCCACCAGATCCAAGAGCCGTCCCGGCGCGGCGGCCAGCACGTCCACCCCGCGGGAGAGTTTGCGGATTTGCGCGCCAATCTTCACCCCGCCATAGACCGCCGCCACACTGAGCCGCAGGGCCTGGCCATAGGTTTCAAAGGACTCCGCGATCTGGCCCACAAGCTCGCGCGTGGGCGCCAACACCAAAACCCGCGCGGTTTTGGGCTTGAGCGGTGTGGTGTTGCGCGACAGCCGGTCGAGGATCGGCAGGGCGAAGGCGGCGGTTTTGCCTGTGCCGGTCTGGGCGACGCCCAACAGGTCTTTGCCCGCCAAAACATGGGGAATCGCACGCGCTTGAATGGGGGTGGGCCGCTCATAGCCCAACCGGGCGAGCGTATCGGCGATGGGTTGGGCGAGATTGAGCGCGGCGAAGCTCGCCGTCTGAGAGGCGGGATTTGATGAGGTCACAAACAAGACTTTCAAAGGCGTCCGCGCGCGCGGATAAACCTCCGGCGCGGCGGATCGAGGGCGAGACATCCGCCCGCGTGATGGGAGGCTGAGTGAAAGGCGCGCCATTGGACGGAGGCGAAGACGCAGGAATTATGCCCGCATCGCTCACGCACGCTCCGCCGCACGCATTACCGCGCTGGCCTCGGTGACATGGGCCTTTGCAGTGCACAAGTCAATCGAAGGCTTTCGGCGGAGCGTTTTCGGCCTTGCCCGTCAGGCGGACGCCGCGGCCGCGGCGACGGTCCGGCCCAACGCCTTCGGCGCGACGGCGATGTAGGATTGGGTCACCCAGTCCTTCAACATATCCAAGTCATAATCGTCCTGGGGTCCGAGCCGCACGGTGACCCAGCCCGACCGGCCTAGATTATACCCCGCGGGCGTCACATAAGGCAGCTCAAGCGCCATAGGACCCGCGATCGGTAATTTGACGGTCATCGCCAACAGGGTTTCTGGCCCTCGATCACCGCCCAAAAACGCAAAATTCTTGCCGCGCACCCGCGCCGCCGGCTCACCCCAGGGAAAATGCTCCTCGGCTTCAGGCAAGCTTAGCGCGTGGGCGCGAACCGCTTGCTCCAGCGTGGTGTCCGCTGTGCGCGTAGCCGCCATGGTCGATCTCCCTTTAACGAGACAAAGTTTAAGCTGCGTCGCGGTGATGCGCCAAGGGGTGGTCGCCTCGGCGGCGCGCACCGACTGACATCAAACTGTCGCGAAGCCAGGCTAAGGGAGCCGCTTGGTTTTTGCGGGGGCGAACATGCGCACGGTTTTTGGGTTGGCGATCGCGGCGGTTTTGGCGTCGGGCTGCGTGGTGGTGAGCGAAACTGTGGAGGTG
>JBHJGU010000102.1:0-19561 GCA_050331475.1 Maricaulaceae bacterium
ACCCTTGAGGACCTCATCGCGTTCAACGAAGCCCACGCGGACATCGAATTGGCGCTCTTCGATCAAAGCCTATTCGAGCAAGCGCAAAAAGCGGTGGACGTTGACGATCTCGATTTCCGCGCGGCGCGGGCGCGCATTCAAAAGCGGGTGCGCGAGGATGGCATTGACCGTCTGCTCGCCGAGCATGAGGTGGATATTCTCGTGTCGCCCTCCGGCGTGGTGGCGTCTCAGATCGACACGATCAACGGCGATGTCTGGCCGGCTTGGGCGGGCGCGGGCTCCATGGCCGCGGTGGCGGGCTACCCCCATGTGTCGGTGCCCATGGGGACGGTGCAGGGTTTGCCGGTCGGGTTCTCGTTTATCGGCGCCAAAGACACCGACGCGGCCGTGTTGAGCTTTGGCTATGCCTATGAGCAAGCGACCAACCATCGGGTGGATCCGCAATACCTGCCGAACGCTGAAGCCCGGCCTGAAATCGCCGCCGCTATTGAGGGGCGGGGCTAAGGCCCTGGGGTGGATCGCAGAGGGGCGAGGGGTTCGATGGCTGGCGCATTGACAGGGCCTGCCCATGAAACATGTTTTGACCATGAACAAGCATATCCAAATCAGAGAGGTGCCTGAGGACACCCACCGCGCGCTTAAGGCGCGTGCGGCCGCAGAAGGGCTATCCATGAGCGATTATCTGAAACGGTTGATTGCGCAAGACCTGAAACGTCCAGATTGGGCGTCAATCCAAACCAAAATGGCGCAAATGCCTAGGATAGAACTCGAAGAGACAACAGCCGAAATGGTTCGGCGCGAGCGCGATCGTCACGGCGAGCCCGCTCGGCCCACAAAAGTTTCTGGCCAACCTAGCGACGGCGCCGCTCTGATCGACCATTTGAGGGGCCGTGGTGATGTGGCCGTGACGACCGATGAAATCATAGCGCTGACCCGGCCAAGTTATGCCTCTGAATGAGTGTGGTGCTCGTCGATAGCAATGTTTTGCTCGATATTTTCACGGAAGCCCCGATTTGGTTGGCGTGGTCGCAAGACGCGCTGGCTCGGGCGGCGGAGACGTCAAAACTTGCTATTAACGCGATCATTTATGCGGAGATTTCGGTCAGGTTTAGTCGGATCGAGGCGCTCGATGAGGTGCTCACGCCCAGGGATTTTGTTCGTGAGCCTATTCCCTTCGCTGCGGCTTTCTTAGCGGCCAAAGCCTTTGCGCAGTACCGAAAACGTGGCGGCGTTCGCACCGCGCCCTTGCCCGATTTTTTGATCGGCGCACATGCCGTCGTCTCGGGGTATCCGCTCTTGACGCGAGACGTCGCGCGGTATCGGACGTATTTTCCAACTCTTGACCTGATCGCGCCGGAACGCACCGCCCCATGATCCCGCACCGCCTGACGGCTATTTTGCTGAGCCTGTGCGTAACGGCGCCTCTGGCCACAGCGCAGACCGATCCTCAGCCCTGGGTCGAGCTCGTCCAAGGCGCGCACCCGGGGGTCTCGGCGCTCGTGGCCTATGACGACCGGATTTGGTTCGCGCAATCCGACCCGTTCGAAAACGCCAATATCGCCAATGTGTGGTCCTATGACCCGGGGGCCGGGGAGAGCCAGTTCGAACGCGCGCTGTTTAGCCAAGACGTGGGCGATCCATTGGCCTGGGACGGGCGGTTGTTCTGGCCGTTTGAAGACCCCCGCCGCAGCACGGGCCGGGGCGAGTTCGCGGTGGTGGACGCCGAACGCCGCTGGGCGTGGGGCACGTTCCAAGTCGGCCGCGCTTTTCACGTCCACACTTTGGGGCGTTGCCAGGGTGCGCTCATGGCGGGCACCGGCGCGTTTGACGGCGAATTGCTTCGATCCCAGGACGATGGGCGGGCTTGGGCGCTTGCGGGCGCGGTCAAACCCGAAGCCGCGCCGTTCGCCCGCGTGGTGTCGATCACGGAGGTTTCAGGTCGCTGTTTTCTGGGGACCCTCGCCAACCGAGACCCGCGCTCCAAAGTCATGGAATGGACCACTGCGGGGATCGTCGCGGTTCCCGGCGGCCCGACGGGCAATCGGGCGGACAAGCTCGTCGGCTTTGACGGCCGGCTCTTCGCGCTCTCCGGAGGGCGGATTTGGCGGTTCGACACGGGTGCGGAGGTTTGGGCGGACCGAGCCGCGCCCGCGCGCGGACCGCGGGCGTTTTCCGCCCATGACGGCGTCTTGTGGCTCGTCACGGGGCGTTCGGGCCAAGGGGCGTTGTGGCGGTCCGCGGATGGGGAGACTTGGGCGGCGGTTCAACGCTTCGACCAAACCCCCATCTCGGTGTTAGCGACCGACATCGGGGTCTTTGTCGGCACGTATGATCGCGCCGACGGGGGCCGGTTATGGGGGCCGGAACCCGGCGCGACGCGGGTCGAGACTCCATCCGTGATCGCCAGTCAGGATTGGCCGCCGACCGCCGGTCCCAGCGCAGTCACCAACATAACCGCCATCCAAAAGGCGTTGGCCGCCGAGCCGCCGGATTGGCGGGTCGCCCTAAGCCGAATTTTAGAGGTGAGCGAGGCGGCCGCTTATGGTTTCGGGCCCAGGGCTGGTGAGGCGCTCACCGCGCTTCTGGACCAGCCCTTGCCTGCGGGGACGATCGACACCGGCCGGGGTGGCGCGCTCCCCGCCGGGCCGCTTTTGCATTGGGCGCTTTTGAGCCAGGCCGCAAGCCTTCAGGGCGGCCGGGTTCCCGTCACGCTCCTGCGCGCGTCTTGGATAACGCCTGACAATAGCCGGCAAAAGTATTTCGACCCCATTTTAGCGGCGATCTTGGCGGTGGGCTGGGTTGGCCAAGATGACCCGGCGACGCTTGACGCGCTCATCGACCGATTGGAGGCCGGCGCGGATCCGGAATGGCTCGCCGACGATGTGGCCGGCGCGTTGGGGGCTTTAAGCGGGGTCTATTTCGCAACCGACGCGGAAGCCTGGCGGACTTGGTTCGTTGAGCGGTTCGGGGGGGACGGCTCGGAAAGCCCGGTGGTGTTTCCCGGGCCTGCGGGCCGTTTTGGGGATTAGCGCGTTTTCAGCAAAAGTGTACGCGGTTTTGCGGTTCGAAAACGCGCTATACTAAAGGCTAGAGCCGCTTTTTGCCTTGGACTAAATCCAAGCGGCTCTAGCGCGCGTTATCCTCCACGGCGATATCGATCGTCTTCGCATAAGCGGCGTCGATTTCGGCGTAGCGCGCGAGGAGAGCCGCTTTCGCCGCGTCAATCCGGTCTTGGCGCAGGGCGAGATCGAACTCCGCATTGGCCTTAGCGACTTCGCGGTCAAACACCGCATGGGCTGCGGCTCGCGCCTGTTCGCGTTCCGCCTTCGCCACCGTGCGGGCTTGGCGCAAGTTTATCGCGCGCTGGGCTTGGGGCGAAGGGGGAATATCGAGTGACGGGCTCGTATCAGGGGGAACCACCACATGGGTGCGGATGGGCGCGTCCGGCGGCGGGGTTTGCGCCACAGCCAGGGGCGTTAGGCTCAATGCGGTGACGCTGAGGAGAGCTTTGCGGATCATCAGGGCCTCGCGGGGGCGTTAGGGGGCGCGCCGCGAGCGGCGGCGTGGCGCTCGGCGCAGTTTAACCCATCTCGCCGCTTGGCTTAACCGCCCGCCCGCTCAGGCGGCCTGCGCCTTTGGTCGAGCCAGCCGCGGGATCAGGTCCACCAAGCGCATACCGCCGATCATAGCGGCGATGAACACCAGCGTTGGCCAGGGCTTGGCGCCAAGCGCGGCGATCGCTGGGCCGGGACAATACCCCACCAGCCCCCAGCCCACGCCAAACAGCGCCGCTCCGCCGAGCAGCTTGGCGTCGATGGCCGTTGCGCCCGGCCAATGGGTCTGGCTGTCGAACCAGGGCTTTGAGCCGCCCAGCCAACGCAACGCCGGCGCGGTCACCAACAAGCCCCCACCCATGACAAACATCAAGCTGGGATCCCAAGTCCCGGCAATATCAAGGAAATTGAGCACCTTAGCCGGGTTGATCATGCCCGAGACCACCAAACCCAGCCCGAAGATCAGCCCCGACAGCCCGGCCGCGACCGCGCGAAACAGCCCCGTCATAGCCCATGCCTCGCCACGAACACCGTCAATGCAGCGACCAGCATGAAGGTGACCACCGCCACCGCAGAGCGGGGCGAAAACCGCGCAAGCCCGCATATGCCGTGCCCGGAGGTGCAGCCCGCGCCGAGCCGAGTGCCGACCCCCACAAGCAGCCCCGAGACTGCGAGGACCGCCCAATTCGGCTCCAGCGTGATGGTCGGCGCCCGACCCGCCAAGACGAAGCCCAGCGGAGCCACGATCGCGCCGAACAGGAATGCGGCCCGCCAGCCTAAGCCTTCGCCCGCCGCCGCGAGCGCCGCCGCGATGCCGCTGACCCCCAGCATTCGGCCATTGGCCCATAACAGAATCGCCGCGCTTAAACCGATCAACAGCCCGCCGAGCAGGGCGGAGACTGGGGTGAACGCCGTCACGGGTCTCTCCTTTGATCATCTTGTCCCGCGCAAGCCCGCCGGTCTCGCGTCAAGGGCCGTACTTTTTCACTTGGCATTTTAGCAATTTTGCGTATGTTTGCATGTATGCAAACTGACGGACCCTCCCATCCATCATCTAACGCTGAGGCGAACGCGGCCGACGACGCAGCGGGCTTAGCCGTTACCGCCGCAGCCGAGCCCATGGCCAAGGCCGCGTCCCGGGTGGCGAAGACCTTGAAACTGTTGACCAATGAGACCCGGCTGATGGCGCTGTGCCTGTTGGTGGAGGCGGGTGAGCAATCGGTGGGCGAACTCGCCGCCCGCGTGGGAGTGAGCGACCAGGCGATGTCCCAACAACTCGCGATTTTGCGCCATAACGGGGCGGTGAGTGCGCGGCGGTCGGGGCAATCCATCCGCTATCGGCTCCATCGGCCTGATCTGGTGATCCTTATGGGCACGCTGCACCAGCTTTATTGCGCTGAGAATTCAAATGCGGACCCGCCAGCGGACCGTTGAGTGAGACCACCTGATCTTGAGCGTTTGTAAAACCAGAGAAGCCTGACAACCCGTCTAGGAGACAACCATGGCGGACCCCCACGTTAACGCGTTTTTCGATCCGGCGAGTTTCACGGTGTCCTACGTGGTGGCCTGCCCGGACACCTCAGCCTGCGCGATTATCGACAGCGTGCTCGATTATGATCCCGCCTCGGGTCGGACGAGCACCCAAAGCGCAGACGCCGTCATCGCCTATGTGCGCGACGCGGGGTTGAGCCTGGCGTGGCATTTGGAAACCCATGTGCATGCGGACCATTTCAGCGCAGCCCCTTACATCAAAGATCGCCTGGGCGGCAAAATCGGCGTGGGTTTTAACATTACCGCGGTCCAACGCGTATTCGCCGACGTGTTCAACGCCGAGCCCGCCTTTTGTCGGGATGGCGGCCAGTTCGACGCCTTGTTCCAGGACGGAGAAGCCTTCGCGATTGGTGACCTGCAGGTCCGCGCGCTTTGGACGCCCGGGCACACGCCCGCATGCATGACCTATGTGATTGGCGACGCGGCCTTTGTGGGCGACACCCTGTTCATGCCGGATTTCGGCACGGCGCGGTGTGTTTTCCCCGGCGGGGACGCGGAGCAGCTTTATCAATCAATCCAGAAGATCTTTGCGCTACCGCCGGAAACGCGGCTCTTTATGTGCCATGACTATAAGGCGCCGGGTCGGGACCATTACGCGTGGGAAACAACGGTCGCCGAACAGCGGGCGAAAAACGTCCATGTCCGGGACGGCGTCAGCCAAACCGGCTTCGTCAAAATGCGCACCGAACGGGACGCCTCGCTCGGTATGCCGAAGCTGATGTTACCCTCAGTGCAAGTGAATATGCGCGCCGGCGAAATGCCGCCTGCGGAAGACAATGGCGTGCGCTACCTGAAAATCCCGCTCAACGGGCTGTAACGCTTCCCGTGGCGGCTACCGATCTGGCGCACGCGGCTTTGGGGAAAGCGTTTGCTTTCGCGACCGCACACGGTAAGACCGCTCTCTTGGGTGTAAGGGGGATGAGGTATGAGCCGGATCATAATGGCTGCGCAATTGCCGGAGCTGACCGGTGAGGAAATTGGCGTGTCCGATTGGGTGCGCGTGGATCAACACCGCATCGATCAGTTCGCCGAGGCCACCGAGGACCGGCAATTTATCCATGTCGACCCCGTGCGAGCGGCGGAAGAAACCCCCTTTGGCGGCACCATCGCCCATGGCTTTCTCAGCTTATCTCTACTCTCGGCAATGTATTACCAGTGTGCGCCTAACGTCACCGACATGCTGATGAGCGTGAATTACGGCTTTGATAAAGTTCGCTTTCTCCAACCGGTGAAGTGCGGCGCGCGCGTGCGCGGACGCTTTACCGTCAAAGAGGCGCGCAAGCGCGGCCCCGCCCAGTATTTGGTGCGCAACGACGTGGTGGTGGAGATCGAAGACGAAGCCAAGGCGGCGATGAAGGCGGAATGGCTCACCATGGTGGTCACCCAACCCGCGGCCCAAGGCTAGCCACGCCGAAGCCGCTCCATGGCGGTGTTCGCGGCGCGATGACCTGACAGCGTCGCGCTTTCCAAGGTCGCGGGCAGGCCCGTGTCGGTCCAATCCCCGGCTAAAAACAAATTGCGCAACGGCGTGACCGGTTTGGGGCGCCGCGCAACCCCGGCGGGGGATTGGTCGAACGTTGCGCGCTTTTCCACCACCACCCGGCTCGCGACAGGCGCGTCATCCGTCAGATTGAGCGCCGCTTTCACCTCCGCCCAGACCGTTTCTGTTAAGGCCGCACGGTCCTCGGCGCCCGCCTTCGCGCCGGCCGAAATCGTGACGCTCACCACATCGTCACGCACGAACGCCCAATGGGTGCGGGTGTGGATCAGGCCCAAAAACGGCGCGCCTTCGGGTTTCGGCGCCGGCGTGGCGGTGCGGAAATGCACATTCACGATCGGCTCGCCATCGCCCGGTGCGGTCAAATCGGGCAGCAAGGCCGTTGCGCGCGCGGGTGGGACCGCCAAGACGATTTGATCGTCCGGCCCCAGCGTAATCCGCTCGCCGTCCGCACAGGCTAGCGCTGTGGCAACGTCTGCGGTCCGTTCGATCGCGCGCACCCGCGTGTTCAACAGGATCGGCACGCCTTGGGCTTGGAGCTGGTTGATCGCCGGATCCACTAGAGCGGGGCCTAGCCCCTCGCGCGCCACCATGGGCCGACAATAGGCTTCGCCCCGCAGGAAGGTCTTCGCCAACACCACCCATAAAAGCCGCGCTTGGCCGATCTTGGCCGTGGTGTTGAGCGCGGCGAGCGTCAGCGGCTCCCAAAAATGGGTGTAGACCGGGCCGGAGGTCGGCACCACGTCGGCCACGGTTTTGTCCGCGCCCGCGAACGGCAAGCCCAAGGCGGAGGCGAAATCGCTCAGCGTCGTGTCCGCCGGTCGTCGTTTGCGGTCGAGCACCCACATCGGCAGGGGGCCTTTGTTCGGCCGGACGCGCCAGCGCCGACCCGAATGATGATCGTAAAAGCCAAAGCTCGCCGGGCTGCCGATTTCAAACGCGTCGCTCGCGCCGATCTCAGCGCAGTATTCCGCGATCGCGCCATTGCCCGACAGGATCAGGTGATTGCCATTATCGATCATTCGATCGAGCTGGGGGTCGTGATAGCTGCGGCATCGCCCGCCCGCGCGCGGGGCGCTGTCATAAAGGCGCACCGCGCGGCCCTGACGCGCCAGACGCACCGCGCAGGCCAAACCGGCGACGCCGGCGCCGATCACATGGACGCAAGGCGGGCTCATAGCACGCATGACCGCTTAGGGCGCCCGCGGCGGGCTGAGCACCCGCTTGAGCGCGATACACGCTTTCGCCGGTTTGGAGAGGGTGATCCGTTGGGTCGGCCGCCGCCAATCCAGCGCCGCAAGTTTGCGCCAATAGGCGTAGTAAACCCCATACATCAGCAAAGCGGGCCGGCACACTCGCCAATCCAACTCCGAAAGCGCGGCGCGCGCGGTCTGAAACCGGGTTTTCGCCGTGGCGCCCAGATCCGCACACACTGCGCGCAAGCCGGGATGGGCGAGGATCGCGTGGGGATCGCCGGGGGGGACTCCAAACCGCTCAAGCCGTTCGCGGGGCAGATAGCTGCGCCCGTCCGCGGCGTCCTCTTCAAGGTCACGCAAGATGTTGGTCAGTTGCAGCGCATCCGCCAGTGCGAGCGCGAACCGGTCCGAGGCTTCTCCGGGCGCCGCGCCGAAGATCGGCATGGACAGCCGACCGACCGCGCCCGCAACCCGACGGGTATAGGCGAAGAGTTCGTCCTCAGAGGGGCTGACGATCGGGCCGGCGGCGTCCATCTCCATGCCCTCCAGTAGGAGGATGAATTCTTGTTTCTCCAACCCATAGCGCGCGATCGGTTCGCTTAAGGCCACCGAAATGGCGCGGGTGGGCCGGCCGGCGTAAAGCGCTTCGATTTCCGCACGCCAATCGGCCAAGGCGCGGCGTTTGTCAGCAAGCGCGCCCGGCTCATCGGCGATATCGTCGATATCCCGGCAATAGGCGTAAACCGCGAACATCGCCTCGCGCCGCGGGCGGGAGAGAATGCGCATGCCGGGCCCGAACGAGGTGCCCGAACGTTCGACAATGGCCCGGGCCTCCGCCTTGGCGTGTTCAACGGTCAGCGGCGGTTCCGCAGTCATCAGGCTCACCGCCTCAGCGCGCCCTTCGCGGCGCCGATAACCCCTGCGCCGACAAAGTCTAAGGGCGACAGCTTAACCCGGCGGGCCAGGGGGTCGCCGCGCCGCAAGCGCTTGGAGAGCCGCGCGGCCAGCTCCACAATAATCGCGGACTCCATGGCCAGTCGACGGCTGGTCAGCCGGCCGGGCAGGGTGCGCGCTTGGACAACCAGCCGGTCGGTCGCTTCGAGCATTTGATCAAGCACGGCGCGCATGCCAGCGCTCAGCCGCGGCTCGGCTAAGCCCTCCCGGGTCACCCCGGCTCGGGTCATCCAGTCCTCTGGGATGTAGACCCGGTTGAGCTCGGCATGATCTTCGCCGCAATCTTGGATGTGGTTGAGCACTTGAAGTGCGGAGCACAGCGCGTCGGAGGCGGGATAGTCCGAACTCGCTTCCCCGTGCAGGTCGAGCAGAAACCGACCCACCGGATTGGCGGACTGCTCGCAATAACTCATCAGATCGTCCCAATCTTTATAGGCCAGTTGGCGAGCGTCGCGCCGGAAGGCGCGCAGCAGATCGCGGGCGTGCCGGTCGGTCACCCCCCGCGCGTCCAAAGCTGCGCGCAAGTTGTGCGCCTTGGCGTAGCCGGGGCCGTCAAAACCCGGCGCGCCGATCAGCGCCTGATCCATGGCTTCAAGCCGTTCCAGCTTGTCCTGGGGATCGAGCGCGCCATTGTCGGCGATATCATCGGCCGCGCGCACAAAGGCGTAGAACGCCGCCACGCACGGGCGCAATTCGGCCGGCAGCAAAAAGGACCCGACGGGAAAGTTCTCGTCCCGATGGCCTTTGCCGGACGGGGTTTCCGGGCCGGTTTCCGGATCAAACGTCGTCGCAGGCGCAGGCGGGGTCATGGCGGTCCTCATCGCCTCGGCCGATCGGGCCGAGCGCGGCGGACCCTAGCGGCGTGCGCGCCTGCGCTCAAGCGGCGGCTTGGCCCTTAGCCTGCGTCTGGGTTAGCAAGGCGAAACAGCGGAGCGCAAAGAGATGGTTATAACCGCACTCGCCGGCTTGGGATTGCTGGTTTGGCTCTATCTGAGCCTTGCCCATGGCGGGTTTTGGCGCGCGGACCAACGCTTGACGCCGCGCCCCGGCGCGCGTCCGACCCGCTGGCCCACCGTGGTCGCCGTCATCCCGGCGCGCGATGAAGAAGACAGCCTAGAGGCCGTGCTGAAGAGCCATCTGGCGAGCGGTTATGCGGGCGCGTTTCATATCGTACTGGTCGATGATCACTCCACTGACCGCACCGGGGCGATCGCGCAGGATTTGGCCGCCGGCGCGCCTGACCGGCTCTGCGTGACGACACCGCCCGATCTGCCCCAGGGATGGACGGGCAAGCTATGGGCGGTGCAGCACGGTTTGGAGCGCGCGAGCATGGTCGCGCCGGACGCCAAATACGTGCTGCTGACCGACGCGGATATCGTTCACGCAACAGACACGCTGGAAAAGCTTGTCTGTAAGGCGCAAGGCGAGGGGCGCGCGTTGGTTTCGTTGATGGCGAGACTGGACGCACGCGGGTTTTGGGGTGGGCTGTTAATTCCCGCTTTCGTGTATTTTTTTCAGAAACTCTATCCCTTCGCCTGGTCCAACCGACCTCCCGACGCGCCGATCCATGATCCGATCGAACGTCGGCTCGATGTGGCGGCGGCGGCTGGGGGATGCATGCTCGTGCGCGCAGACCGGCTCGACGCGCTTGATGGGGTTGCAGGGTTGCGCGACGCCTTGATCGATGACTGCACCTTGGCGCGACAGATCCGCGGGACGCCCGCCAAGCACGCCATCTGGCTCGGCCTAGCGGATCGGGAGGTCCAGAGCTTGCGTGATAATCGCCGCCTAGGGTCGATCTGGACCATGGTGGCGCGCACGGCCTATGCGCAGCTTGGCTATGCGCCTTGGGCGTTGGCGGGGGCGCTTGCGGGCATGGCGCTCACCTATTTGGCGGGGCCATTGGCGGTCTTGCTTTGGCCTTGGCACGGCGAGGAGGCCGCGGCGCTGCTGGGCGGTTTGGCGTGGATCGTCATGGCGCGGACCTTCGTTCCCACCGCGCGGCTTTATGGGCAAAGCCCTTGGCTCGGTTTCGCTTTGCCGCTGTCGGCGGCGCTTTACACGACGATGACGCTGGACTCCGCGCTGCGCCATTGGCGTGGCCAGGGCGGTCAGTGGAAAGGGCGGACTTATCCGCAACCCGACCCGGCGGGCTCTAATCAGTCCGCCAGCCCCTGAGCGCGCGCCCAGGCGACAAAGTCCGCGATCGCCACGCCCGCGGGCCGCGCGCGAAACGCCAAGTCTCGAGCGGCTTTGTCGGTGTTGAAGATCGCCGGCCGTCCCGCCAAACGCACTCCCGTCATCGGCGCTTTCGGCTGTTCCGTCCTGCCGCGGTTGGCGAGCGCGGTTGACGCCCGTGCGGCCCATTCGGCGATGACATAGGGCACGCGAAGCTTAGGCGTCTTGCGCCCGGACACCTCGCTGAGCAGCGCCAATAGGGCGTCCATCATCAGATTGTCGCCGCCCAAAATATACCGCTCGCCGGGGGCGCCTCTCTCGGCGGTCGCGATTAGGCCCGCCGCGGCGTCGTCCACATGGATCACGTTCATATTGGTTTGTAGATAGGCCGGGGTGTCGCCATTGAGGAAATCGAGCAGCATCCGGGTCGGCGGGGTCAGGGTTCGGTCGCCCGGCCCCACAGGCAAAGTTGGCAAAGCGATCGACGCGTTCAGCCCTTGGCGGGCCGCGGCGAGGGTGATCAGCTCGCCCGCACGTTTAGAGGCTGGGTAGGGGCCGCATAACGTCTCAGGTGCGAGCTCACAGCGCTCATCCACCTCGTAGGGATCGCATGGCGCGGGCTGGCTGGCGCTGACCAGCGTCGTCAGGCTGGAGCAATAGACGAGCTTTTTCACCGCTTGATCCCGAGCGGCGGCTTGGATCACGTCTGCGCCTTGCGCGTTGACCCTGTGAAAATCTTCAGGATCGCGCCGCCACAGATCGGACAGGGCGGCGAGGTGGAAAACCGTATCGCAGTCCTCCATCGCCGTGCGCACCGCATACGCGTCGGTGACGGAGCCGCGCATAAACTCGCCCCGCTGGCCGATGGGTGGGGGGGTCAGGTCCAGCCCGATCACGTCGACATCGCAGTTGACGAGCGCTTGCACGAGCCGCGCGCCCAGAAAGCCCGACGCGCCCGTGACCAGAGCCCGCCTTAGGGTGTGTTGGTTTCGCAAATGGCGATCCCCGCTTGGGTGGCGGCGCCCAGCACGATGTGTCCGCGGACGCCGATGGCGACGGTCGCCCCACCAAAGCCCGCGCCGGGCTCAATCGTGACAAGGGGGCGCTGGCCGGCGGGGGTCAAGCCGAGTGCGCGGCTCGCCGTGGGGACGCCCGCGTCGGCGCGATGGCGGGCGAGCGCGAGCAGGTCGGGGTGAACCGCAAGGGTCAGCGCGTCATCATCGCCGCGGGCGAGATTGTCCGGCGCGCCGTCAAGCCGGATCGACCCTTGTGCGCGGACGACGCGTCCGTCTTCCAACGCCGATGCCGGGACGAACCGCAAGGCGTTTTCCCGCGTGGCGGCGATCCACAGTCCGTCATCGGCGGGGCTCCACGCGAGGCCATTGGGAAACCCCAAACCGCGAACCGCTAAACTCAGCGCCGGCGCGGGGTCTGCGTAATCCACGCGCGCCACCGCGCCGCCGCGAAACCCGGTGACGTCCTCCAGCCGGGCGATCCAGTCCGCACAGCCGCCATGGTCGAGGCTGACATAAACCGTGCGCAAATCCTTGATCGTGACGTCATTGGCGCGGCAGAGCGCGGACGTCGCTAAATCCGTGATCAGGACCGGCGCATCTGGAGTGGTATCATAGACCATGAGCCGAACCTGTCGTGCGCGCCCGTCATACCCGCGATGGATGATCGCCAAGCGCCGATCGCCGTAATTGGTGACCAGCACATCAATGCCGTGGGGGCGCAGGGCCTCCCCGTTCGGCGTCTGATCGAAAACGGCGGCGAGCTTGAAGGCCGGCCCTTCGGTCACCAAGCGCCGGGCGTTAATGGCGTAAACCGCGCCGGCGGGCGGTTCGGTCCCGGCGGCTAGGGCGTCTGCAACCGCGCGCCGGTCAAAGGCGGACAGGTAAACCTCGTCGCTCCACGGGTCATAGGCCATGTCCTCCACCCCGATAATCGGGGCTCCGGCGTCCGCATCGGTGAGCGTGACCGTCCGGCACGCTTGAGCGGCCGCGGCCCCATGACTGCTCAGGGCGAGCGCCAGGATTAAGCCGAGGCGGGACGCGAATAACCCCATCGCTCGATCCATGGTCCCCATTGCGCTTCAATCCGATCCGCCGTGCCGCGGTCCAAGGTGAATTGGTTTTTTTGATAGCTTTTCACCGCGCTCAAATAGCGCTCGAAATTCGGTCGGGCTTTGTCGAAATCCCCCAGATCGAGCTGGTCGTAGAGCCGGGCGAGTTCCGGGATCGGATCGGCGTCCAAATCCTCATAGGCCAGTTCCAGGAGCGTATTGTCGCCCAAATCCGCCGATTGAGCGTCGTACCGGGTCATCATCTCCCGATAGATGTCGAGCACCAAAGCGTCGATATCCACATGATCATAGGGCTGCAGCGCCAAGGGCGGCAAAAGCTTTTCGTAAAAATTCCGCATGGACACAAACACCTTGTACGGATTGCGCCGAATGTGGACGAACTTCGCCTGAGGCAAAAGTCCGCGGATATGCGCCAGCCGGGCCGTATAGACCGGGTTTTTGATCAAGAGCGGCCGACCGCCAAAAGCAAAATCGATTTTTTGATGGAAGTATAAAAACGCCTGATCCCAAGCTGTGACCTCGTCTGCGGGGACGTCGTCGAAAAACACCTCCCGACGGACGCGCGCGGCCAAGTCGTGGGGGAAATAAATCCCATGATAGAACGAAGTGGGGACCATGTTCGCCAGCGCGATCTCGTCTTCTTGAGGCGCGTCGGGGGTGACCGCCACATTATCGATCCACCGATGCTTGGGCAGGGATTTGTCGAGCCAAGACTTGAGCCAGACCCCGAGTCTCAAGAAGTTCCACGGTAGACCCGTCGCCACGGGCGGGGTGTAGGCGAACGCCGCCTGGCCAAGGATATTGTAAAGATGCGTCGTGCCCGACCGCCAATGGCCCAGAATCACCAAGGGTGGGGCCAAGCGCTCCACCGGCGTGAGTTTGCCCGTGAGCCAAGCCCGTTCGAGAGCTGAAAACGGCGCCCGCGCGAGGATTGCAGCGGCCGCCCCAAGGACAGCGGGCAGCTTGCGCGGGTCGATCGGGGCCGCGTCCTGTAACACTTTTGTGAAGGTCGACCAGTCGGCGCCGCTGAGAGGATGCATAATGGGTTTACCCGGTTTACAAGCGCCGCAGATGGGGTATTCGCGCCCCTGGCGTGGAGGGTCGTCTAATGATCCCACGCCGAGATCGCAAGCCAACAGCGCCGCTTGAGGAACGCCGACATGTATGACGCTTTACGCGCGCCCGAGCGCCGCGATGTCATCGCCCGACAGCGGGCGCTTCTGGAGGCCGAGCAAAAGCCCGACGGCCATTACGTCTTCGAGCTTGAGGCCGACACCACGATCCCGGCTGAATATGTGCTGCTGCGCCATTTTATTTCCCATGATCGGATGATCACAGACCCGGCGCGGGACACCGAGCGCCGGATCGCGGCGTACCTGCGCTCCCAACAAAACCCCGACGGATCTTGGCCCTTATTTCATAAAGGCGATGGCGAAATCTCCTCGACCGTGAAGGCTTATTGGGCGCTTAAACTGACCGGCGAAGACACGGACGCCGCGCACATGTCCAAAGCCCGCAATTGGGTGCTCGAACGTGGCGGCGCGGCGAAAGCGAATGTGTTCACCCGCTTCGCCATGGCGCTGTTTGGCGAAGTGCCTTGGCGCGCCGTGCCGGTGATGCCGGTGGAGATTATGCTGCTGCCCCAGTGGTTTCCGTTCCACATGAGCAAAGTGGCCTATTGGTCGCGGACCGTGATTGCGGGACTGTTGATCCTTTATGCCCGCAAGGCCAAAGCCTCCAACCCTACTGGGTTAAACATCAGTGAGTTGTTTCAGACGCCCCCCGACGAAGAAACCAACTATAATATCAACCCGACCGGCTCGTTTATTGGCAAGGTTTTTCTTAAGCTCGACGAAGTCATGCGTTGGGCGGAGCCGCGGTTAATGAAGACGCCGTTTCGCAAGGTTCGCGCGCTGGCCGAAAAGAAGGCCGTGGCGTTCATCACCGAACGGCTCAATGGCGAGGACGGTCTGGGCGGCATCTACCCCGCTATGGCGAATGCGGTGATGGCGTTTTACACCCTCGGCTACGCCAAAGATCATCCTGATTTTGTGACCGCCTTATCCGCCGTGGAGAAATTGCGCATTGATCGGGGTGATCAGACCTATTACCAGCCCTGCTTGAGCCCGGTTTGGGACACGTGTCTCGCCGCGCAAAGCCTGCTTGAGGCGGGCGCCGACCGCAATGACGAGAAGCTGATTAAAGCGCTCGATTGGTTGGCGTCGAAACAGATCCTCGAGCTGCGCGGGGATTGGATCAGCCGGCGGCCGCATGTGCGTCCGGGCGGTTGGGCCTTCCAATATGAGAACCCGCATTATCCCGATGTGGACGACACGGCCGTGGTGGGGATGGCGGTGCATCGCGCCGATCCCGAGCGGTATCGCGAAAACATTGCGCGCGCGGAGGAATGGATCCGCGGCATGCAGTCAGGCTCGGGCGGCTGGGGCGCGTTCGAGCCGGAAAACGAGCATGATTATCTCAATTCTATCCCGTTTGCAGACCATGGGGCGTTGCTCGATCCGCCGACGGAGGATGTGACGGCGCGGTGCCTCTCGATGCTGTGCCAGTTGGGCTATGGGCGCGAAGACAAGGCGGTGGTCCGCGCGATCGACTATCTAAAAAAGACCCAACAAGCGGACGGGTCTTGGTTTGGCCGGTGGGGCGCGAACTACATTTATGGGACTTGGTCTGTGCTCTGCGCGCTCAACGCGGCCGGCGAAGACCTCAACGCGGCCTACATTCGAAAAGCGGCCGATTGGCTGGAGGCTCGCCAGCGCGAAGACGGCGGTTGGGGCGAAGACCTGGCCAGTTATTGGAGCCACCGTAAAGACGAGGTCAAAGCCTCAACACCCTCCCAAACCGCTTGGGCGCTCATGGGGCTCATGGCGGCGGGGCGCAGCGACAGCGCCGCCGCGGCAAGCCGCGCCGCTTATTTGGTCGATGCGCCGAAAGAGGGGGCGCGAAGGTCGGAAGACCTTTGGTCGGGCACGGGATTTCCGCGCGTGTTCTATTTGAAATATCACGGTTATGCGGCGTATTTCCCGCTTTGGGCGCTGGCCAGATATGAAGCGCTGCAGACATCGAACTCGCAAACAACCCCGTGGGGCATGTAAGCACGGGCCCTTGGGCGGTCATCTGTGGGCTCGCTTCTGAGGCCAAAGTCGTGCGCGCCGCTTTGGGCGAGGGGGCTCGCATTGCGGTCTCCGGCGCGGACCCTCAGCGGGCTGAGGCGGCGGCTCGGCGGCTGCTCGACGAAGGTGCGACCCGGCTGATCAGCGTTGGCGTGGCCGGCGGTTTAGACCCGGCGCTGCGGCCGGGCGCCGTTCTGATCCCCGACCAAGTTCTTTGCGCAACGGGTGTTTACACGCCCGACGCAGATTGGTGCGCGCGGGCGAAAGCGGCCGCATCGGAGGCGGTCACCGCGGCCGTCTGGGGTTCTGATGATTTAGTCAGCACCGCGGACGCTAAAGCGGCGCTGTTCGCCCAGCACGAGGCTTGCGCTGTGGATATGGAGACCCACCGGGTGGCGCGTGCAGCCGTCGATCGCGGGGCGCTCTTCGGCGTCGTACGTACGATCGCAGACCCCGCCGAGCGCGCCTTGCCGCAAGCCGCCTCAGATGTGATTGGGGCTGACGGCGCACCGCGACTGGGACGGGTTTTGAAGAACCTCATGAAAAGGCCCGGCGATTTGCCGGGCCTGATCAAAGTCGGTCAAGACAGCGCCACAGCGCACAAAGCCCTAGGCCGCGCGTTGACCGATCTCCAACGTGCGGGCCTTTTTGGCTGATTTCGCAGCCTCCTGTTCGGCCTCGGCGATTTCCATCTGTTCAGCGACGATTTGGTCGTGAACATATTGTGCGGGCCGGGCTTTGGAGAGGTCGATCTCTGGCGCCATGGGACCCTTTGTCTTGATGCCGGTGAAGGCCAGCTTGAGCATTTTCCACGGGTTGGACAACGCGTCCTCAGCCGCGGTCGGCTCATAGCCGCAATGGGCCATGCAGTCGGCGCATTTCTCGTAATTGCCGGTGCCGTAGCTATCCCAGTCCGTCTCCTCCATCAGCTCTTTAAAGCTGTCGGTATAACCTTCGCCCAGCAGATAGCACGGCTTTTGCCAACCGAAGACGTTGTAAGTGACCATGCCCCACGGCTTACACTGATAGTCCTGGTTGCCCGCGATGAAGTCGAGATAGAGATCAGAGTGGTTCAGCGTCCACTTCTTTTTCTTCTCTTGCTTGCGGGCAAATAGCTCACGGAAATAACTCTTGGTTTTTTGCCGATTGAGGAAGTGGGCTTGGTCAGGCGCACGCTCATAGGCGAAGCCCGGCGACATGGAGACCCCGACGCCCAATTCCTCGCAGAAATCCAAATAGGCCTCGAGTTCGTCCACCGGCATGCCGTCGAAGATCGTCGCGTTCGCGTTGACCGTGAAGCCGCGCGCCTGCGCCGCCTTGATGGCGTTCACCGCCTTTTCGAAGACGCCGCCCTGATCGACCGCCTTGTCGTGATGCTCTTTCAAGCCGTCCAGGTGAACGGAGAAGAATAGGTAAGGCGAGGGCTCGAATAGATCAAGCTTCTTCTCAAGTAGAAGCGCGTTGGTGCACAAGGACACGAATTTCTTGCGAGCCACCAGTCCTTTGACGATCTGATCGATCTCCTTGTGGATCAACGGCTCGCCGCCCGGAATCGCCACAATCGGCGCGCCGCATTCGTCGGCCGCTTTTAACGCGTCGTCCACCGACATGCGCTTGTTCAGGATCAGATCCGGATAGTCGATCTTGCCGCAGCCGGGGCAGGCGAGATTGCAGCGGAACAAAGGCTCCAGCATGAGCACGAGCGGATACCGCTTCCGGCCCATAAGCTTTTGTTTCAGCAGATAACCGGCGACGGCCATTTGTTGTTTCACGGGGACGGGCATGGCCTGCTCCTTTTATGCAGCGCAACGCGCGCTGAAATCGACGATAGTCCTAGATGATTGGTCGCAAACGTTCAGACGTTTAGCTCGCTTCGGCCCAATCCGCCACACCCGCGTCAGGTGCGGGGACGTCAGCGAGTTGGGCGGGAAGCTTGAAGCGCACGTTTTCTTCGACCCCGTCATATTCTTCAACGGAGACGTCGCGGAAGGTCCGCAACCGCGTGATAACCTCTTGAACGAGCGTTTCGGGCGCAGACGCGCCAGCGCTGATGGCGACCGCGGAGACTGTGTCCAACCAAGCGGGGTCCATCGCGTCCGCATCGCCGATCAAATAAGATGGGGTGCCAAATTGCTCGCCAATTTCTCGCAGGCGATTAGAGTTGGAGCTGTTTTGCGCGCCGACTACGAGCAGGAGGTCCACCAATTCAGCGAGTTCCAAAACGGCCTGCTGACGGTTTTGCGTCGCGTAGCAAATATCGCGGGTGTCCGGGCCAACGATGTGGGGGAATTTCGTCTTTAGCGCCGCGATCACTTCGCGCGTATCGTTCACGCTCAGCGTAGTTTGGGTGACAAACGAAATCCGCTCCGGGTCCGCCACTTCGAGCGCTTCGACTTCGTCAACTGTGGAGAGCACATGGACGCGGCCGGAAATCTGCCCCAACGTGCCCTCAACTTCCGGATGGCCAAGAAGGCCATTTAGCACAATGTCATAACCCTTACGCGCATAGCGCCGACCCTCATTGTGCACTTTGGTCACGAGTGGACAGGTGGCGTCGATGACGTCCAACCGCCGGGCTTGGGCGCCGTCTTCGACCGCTCGCGCCACACCATGGGCGGAGAAAATGGTCACTGCGCCCGGCGGAACTTCATCGACTTCTTTGACAAAGACCGCGCCCTTCGCTTTGAGCGTTTCCACGACGCGTTTGTTGTGCACGATCTCATGACGGACATAAACGGGCGCGCCGTATTTGCTCAGCGCACGCTCCACAATGTCGATCGCTCGCTCAACGCCGGCGCAGAACCCGCGCGGCTTAGCCAATATAACCCGCAATGGCTTAAGTGCGACGGTCATCCGATACCCCTCAAATCCCAATCGTGCGGACGCGCCCGCAACAAGTCGCTCGCCCCAGCGCTGTGAAACGGAACGAACGACGACGTCGTGCGGTGTTTAGCCCGGTCTGTGCGACTCGTCATCCCGCCTCACCCCGTTTTGAGTCCTGCTCTGCGGCGAATTGTTGCGGCGAAACCACAGTTAGGGAGCTTTGTCATCCCTTTAGACCCGCAAGTGTTCAAAAATTTCCTCGGTGTCCACCCTCAAGACAACGTGCGTCGGGCGCTTAAAAGTCGCTTTTGCGCCGACGATTTTACAAAAAAGAGTGAGCGCGCCCATGGTTGCCGCGCTGGCAAACGGTTGCCCTTAGCGGGCGCCCGCGCAGCTTCAAAGCGCCGTGAGGGACCCGCGCGCGACTTGCGCCATCGACGCGGGCGTGGTGGTAGACGCGGTCTCGTTACCGGCGCGATCCCGGTGATGTGGGCGGAGCGCGCCCGGATCGCCGCTCGAACCGAGTGTCAAGAGGGACCACGCGTGGATGAACTCAAAGCGGTCGCTTCGCAAACCGAAGCGATGCTGCA
>JBHJGU010000103.1:0-31566 GCA_050331475.1 Maricaulaceae bacterium
AGATAAGCGCTGGGATGATGGGGGCGACGATGTGGGTGTCTGTCAGGCCGGTTCCAAAAATCCCTTTGATGTCGTGGATGCGCCGACCCGGGGTCGCGGCGCGCGGCTCTAAGCTCCGCGCGAGCGCACGATCAAGGGTGGTCACGGATACCGCAGCTTTGACGAGCCCCTGGGCCGCCATGGGGCCGAGCAGGTCGAGATCGCGCAGAATCAGCGCCGATTTCGTAATCAGGCTGACGGGGTGGCGCGCCTCCGCCAGCACCGCCAAAACGGATCGGGTGATTTCCAAGCGTCGTTCCACGGGTTGATAGGGGTCGGTGTTCGCGCCGATGACGATGGGGGCGGGCTGGTATTTCGGGTCCGCCAATTCCGCGCGCAGCCGCTCCGCCGCGTCCGGCTTGGCGAAAATCCGGCTTTCGAAATCCAAGCCCGCGGACAAGCCCAGATAGGCGTGGCTGGGCCGGGCGTAGCAGTAAACACAGCCATGCTCGCAGCCCTTATAGGGGTTGATCGAGCGGTCAAAACTCAGATCGGGAGATTGGTTGCGCGTAATGATCGTGCGCACCGCGTCCACGCCCACCTCCGTGCGCAAAGGCCGCGCCGGCGGCTCCGCGCTTGACCAGCCGTCGTCGAAGGGATCGCGGTCCTCAGGCTCGAACCGCGAGCTGCGATTGGAGCGCGCGCCGCGGCCGCGCGGCTGGAGGGCGTCGGGGAGAACCGTCATGTCGAGATATTGCATCAAAAAACAGAACAAATAAAGAACATTTTTCGGGCTGGCGCTCGAATTTGACCTTTGTGCGCGCAGCGGGTTTTCGTGGCGTCGCCGTTCGCGAAGGGCTCGCCGCCATGATCTCCGTCGTCATTCCAACCTTGAACGCCCAAGACGTACTTGGCGGTGCGCTGGGCGCACTGGTCGGCGGCGCCATTGGTGGATTGGTCAAGGAAGTGGTGGTGGTCGACGGCGGCTCCACGGACCACACGCGCGACATCGCCGACGCCGCGGGATGCCGAGTGCTGAGTTCCGCGCCGGGGCGGGGGACGCAGATGCGCACGGGCGCGGCTCAGGCGAACGCGCCGTGGCTGTTGTTTTTGCACGCGGACACGGTTCCGGACGCGGATTGGATCGACGAGGTCGGCGCGTTCATTAGCGCAGGCCGGAACGATCGCGCCGGCGTATTTCGGTTCGCTTTGGCGGAGCGGGGTCTTTGGCCGCGGGTTTTCGAACTCATGGTCGGTATACGCACCCGGTTCGCCCATTTGCCCTATGGGGATCAGGGCTTAGTCATTTCACGCACTCTGTACGAGGCTGTGGGCGGTTATCCCGACTGGCCGTTATTCGAAGACGTGGACATTGTGCGCCGGATCGGCGCGCGCCGGTTGCACCGCTTCCGAACCCGCGCGGTCACCAGCGGGGCGAAATACGTGCGCGACGGCTGGCTTCGCCGAGCGTTTCATAACCAGCGACTGTTATGGCGCTTTATGGCGGGGGCGGACCCTAAGCGGTTGGCGGAGCATTACGATTAATGCGCCCGCTTCTTGTGGTCATGGCCAAAGCGCCCCGTTTGGGCTTGGCGAAAACCCGGTTGGCGCGCGCCATCGGTCCGGTTCACGCTCTGCGCGCCTATCGCACAATGCTCGCCCATGTGGCGCGGGCGGCTCGGGACCCGCGCTGGACGACCGTGATCGCGCTGACCCCGGACCGGGCGGCGGCGCGCCCGATGGCCCCGTTCGTCGATTTTCCGATGCATCCCCAGGGCGGGGGCGATTTAGGCGACCGCCAAGCGCGGGTGTTCGCCCATAACGGACCCGTCGTGGTCGTTGGCGCGGACGCGCCGCAAATCACGCCAGGCGACATATGGGCCGCGTTTCGAGCCCTGCGGCGGGCGGATGCGGTGATCGGCCCGGCCACCGACGGCGGCTATTGGCTGTTAGGGCTGAACGGTCCGGGGCCGGAGGATCTGTTCGAAGGCGTGCGCTGGTCCCATGCGGAAACCCGCGCGGATTTAGAGCGCAAGCTCGCGCCCGGGCGCATCGCGCATCTGCGGCGGCTGACCGACATTGACGATGTCGAGGATTGGCGGGCTTGGACGCGGCGGTCAAAGCGCCTTGAGCCGCGCCTCCAGCCCTAGAAAATCGCGCCAGCACAGCGCTTTGGCTTTGGGTTGGCGCAGCACAAAAGCCGGATGCAAAAACGCTAAAGCGGGCAAGGTCTCCCCGGTCTCCGCGCCCTCAGGGTCGCGCAGGGCGTAATCGTGGAACCGCCCGCGCAGGCGCATGATCCCGGTGGTCGTGCGCAACAGCGTTTGTGCAGCGACACCGCCGGTCAACAACAGCACTTTGGGCGCCGCCAGCGCGATGTGCCGCTCAATCAAAGGCAGGCATTGGGCGATTTCCGCGGTCTCTGGGGTTCGGTTCCCCGGTGGTCGCCAGTTCAAAATGTTGGAAATATAAACGTCTTCGGGGCCAAGCCCGATCGCGGCGAGCATGCGGTCAAGCAATTGGCCCGAGCGGCCGACAAAGGGCCGCCCCACGGCGTCCTCCTCCGCCCCCGGCGCTTCGCCGATCACCATGAGTGCGGCGCCCGGCACGCCTCGGGCGAAGACGGGATTGCGGGCGGCGTCGGTCAGCCGGCCGAGCTTGAGCCCCGCGACCCCGGCTTCAAGCGCTTCGAGACTATCCGCGGCTCGCGCGACGGCGCGGGTGGGGCTGACCGCTTCGGCCGCAAAGGGCGGGGGCTCCGTCGGGTCGTTGCGTCTAACCTTTTGCGTTGACGCCCCAGCCGCTGGACGCGGGCTTGGCTTGGGGGGCGGCGGTTTGAGCGGCTCCACCCAGTCCACCCCCGCCAGCCGCCACCAATCGAGCGCGCTCTCCAACACCTCGGCGTCTGAAAAGCTCTGGGACATGACCCTTGAAGCCTCACTCCTGCGCGTTGTCGCGGTCTGGGCTTGGCGCGCCGCGCCAGACAACCTAGCTCCGAAACCGGGAACGCGTTAAGACCGCAGGCTTCAGATTCCGGCGTGGGCGGCGCATGGGCGAGATCAAGGGGTAGGAAACCGGTATGAGCGAAGAGCCGATTGAGCGCGAAGCGATGGAGTACGACGTGGTCATTGTCGGCGCCGGGCCGGCGGGTTTGTCCGCCGCGATCCGTTTGAAACAACGCGCCCAGGCCGAGGGTGCGGATATCTCCGTCGCAGTGCTTGAGAAGGGCTCGGAAGTCGGGGCGCATATTCTCTCCGGCGCGGTCATTGATCCGCGCGGTATGACCGAGCTGTTCCCCGATTGGAAAGAGCGCGGCGCGCCGTTATCCACCCCGGTGACCAAGGATGTTTTTAAGGTGCTCGGCCCGGAGGGCGCGCTCTCGCTGCCTAACTGGCCCATGCCGAGCCTGATGAAAAACCACGGCAATTACATCGCGTCCTTGGGTGAAGTCTGCCGCTGGCTCGCCGAACAGGCCGAAGCTCTGGAGGTGGAGATTTACCCTGGCTTCGCGGCCTCCGAGCTGGTGTTTGACGAAAACGACGCGGTCGCGGGCGTTGTCGCCGGCGTCTTTGGCGTTGGCCGGGGCGGGGAACGCAAGGGCGCCTTTCAGCCCGGCATGGAGCTGCGCGCCAAATATGTGCTGCTGGGCGAGGGTGTGCGCGGCTCGTTAAGTAAACAAGTCATCGCAAAATACGAACTCGATAAAGGCAAGTCACCGCAGAAATACGGCATTGGTCTGAAAGAGCTTTGGAAAGTGCCCGACGACAAATTTCGCCCTGGCTTTGTGCAGCACACCTTTGGCTGGCCACTGGATAACAAAACCGGTGGCGGCTCGTTCATGTATCATTTCGGCGACAATTATGTCTCGGTCGGCTTTGTGGTGCATTTGAACTATCCCAATCCCTATTTGTCGCCCTATGACTAGTTTCAGCGCTTCAAAACCCATGTGGATATGCGTGAGTTCTTCGAGGGTGGGGAACGGGTCGCCTATGGCGCGCGCGCGATAACCGAGGGCGGCTGGCAGTCGCTCCCTGATCTGAGCTTCCCCGGCGGCGCGCTTCTGGGCTGCGCCGCGGGCATGGTGAACGTTCCGCGCATCAAAGGCAGCCACAACGCGATGAAAAGCGGCATGCAGGCCGCGGACGCGGCCTTTGACGCGCTCCAGGCCGGTCGCGCCTCGGACGTGCTCGAGGGCTATCAATCCGCCGTCGAGCGCGGCTGGATCGCGGACGATCTCAAGCCCGTGCGCAATGTGAAACCGCTCTGGTCGAAATACGGCGCGGCTTTAGGCGTTGTTTTGGGCGGACTGGATATGTGGATCAACCAGATCACCGGCGGCTGGTCGCCGTTTGGCACTCTGGATCACGGCAAGACCGATGCGGAGAGCACCGAGCGCGCGCGCAAGCACGAGCCGATTGTCTATCCCAAGCCCGACGGGCGGCTGACCTTCGATAAACTGACCAATTTGAGCTATTCGGCGACCAATCACGAAGAGGATCAACCGATCCATCTCCGGCTGGGCGATCCGGAGCTCCAGCTCAATAGCGAATTCGCCGACTACGCCGGCTTGTCGAACCGGTATTGCCCCGCGGGCGTTTACGAATGGGTGGAAGACAGCGGTCAGCCGAAATTCGTGATCAACGCGCAGAATTGCGTGCATTGCAAAACCTGCGATATCAAGGATCCTAACCAAAACATCACCTGGACCACGCCCGAGGGCGCGGGCGGGCCCAATTATCCGAACATGTAAAGCGGGCGGAGCGGGGCGGCGTTCACGCGTTGCCAACGCCGCTTGCCCGCGCGACGATAGAGCGATGAAACGATTAGCGGCCCTTAAATGCGCCCTCGCGGCGGTCACGGCGCTGGGCTTGGCGGGGTGCGCCGGGCGCGGCGAGGAGGCGGCGTTCCCCGATTTGGCGCGCACCGTGTTCGGCGATTATCTCGCTGGGCGGTATGCGGAGCGCATCGGCGACGACCGGATTTCGGCGGCCTATTTCGCCCGCGCGTTATCCCAAAGCCCGGAAGAGACGATCCTGCGCGAGAGCGCGTTCATCTCCGCCCTGGAAGCCGGCGACATGGAGCCAGCGGCGGAATTCGCCCGTCAGACCTTGGAGAACGACCCCTCCGATCGGCTGGCCCGGATCACCTTGGCGGTCTCCGCCATTGCGGATCGCGACTATGACGCGGCGCTCGCGCGGCTTGAGGGCGCTGAGTTGGGGCCGTTCAACCGGGTGATTGGGGCGCTTTTGCGCGCCTGGGCCCATGCGGGCAAAGGCGATCAAGAGGCGGCGTTCGCTGCGCTGGCTTTCGCCTCAACCGCGGACGAACAAGCGTTTGGCGATCTCGCAGACGCCCACAAAGCGCTGTTGCTCGATTATTTCGGCGATGAGGACGCCGCGGAGGCGGCCTTTGAGGCGGTCGCCGGCCGGGGCTTAGTCTCAGGCTCCGCGGCGGAGGCCCATGGGCGGTTGTTAGAACGTCAAGGCCGGACTGAAGACGCGATCGCGGTTTATCAAACCCAGATCGATCGGGTCGGGCGGAATATTCTGCTTGAGGCCGCGATTGAGCGCGCGCGGGCGGGGCGGGAGAAACCTAAGCCCTTTATCCGCCGGCCTGGGGATGGCGCAGCCGAGGCCCTGTTCGGACCGGCCGCGGCGCTGGCCGCTCAGCGCCAACGGGAATTAGCGATTATTTATCTGCGTTTAGCTTTGACCGCGCGCCCCGATCACGCCCCCGCGCTCGCGCTGTTGGCGGCGCTTTACGAGCGCTCAGGGCGGACGGAAGCGGCGGTGACGCTTTATGACGCGGTGGATCCGCGCTCGCCGACCTATGTCGGCGCTCAAATCGATCGGGCTTGGGCGCTGTGGCGTGACGATCAGGAGACCGTCGCCCTGGCGTCCGCCCGGGCGTTGGCCCGGGAGACCGACGATCCGCGCGCGCGCTCGACGCTTGCGGACATGCTGCGCGCGCAAGGTCTGTTCGAAGAAGCGGTTGAGGTGCTCGATGGGCTGATCGCGGACTTGGACGACGCTGTGGAATGGAGCCATTTTTTCGCCCGCGGCGCGGCGCGGGAACGGTTAGGGCGGTGGGACGGTCCCGAGGGCGCGCAAGCGGATTTGGAGCGGGCGCTTGAGCTCTCGCCGGACCAACCGGATGTGCTGAACTATTTAGGCTATTCGTGGGTGGACCGCGGCGAACGGCTCGATGAAGGGTTTGAGTTGATCAAGCGCGCCGTCGAGCTGCGTCCGAATTCGGGCTACATCGTCGATAGCCTCGGATGGGCGTATTATCGGCTCGGCGATTACGACACCGCGGTCGAGCATCTCGAACGCGCCGTCGAGCTTGATCCCCAGGACCCGACCTTGAACGACCATTTGGGCGACGCTTATTGGCAGGTTGGCCGGCGGTTGGAGGCGCGGTTTCAGTGGCGCCGCGCACTGTCCTTGGAGCCGGAAGCCGAGGAGATCCCGGTGCTTCAAGCCAAGGTGCAAGTGGGTCTGTCCGGAACGACCCCGCCGGGCGGTGACGCCGAGCCGTAATCATGGACAACGTCGTGGTCGAACAGGCCCGGGCCAAGGTGAATCTCGACTTGCGGGTCGGGCCGCCGCGGTCCGATGGCTATCACGACCTTGATAGCGTTGTCGTCTTCGCTGAGCTCAGCGACACGCTCCGTTTCGAGCCGGCGGAGGGCCTCAGCCTCGCCGTGGACGGGCCCCAGGCGTCGAGCCTCGATGGTGAGCCGAACAATCTCATTGTGCGCGCCGCCCGTGCGTTGGCGGCCGCGTTTGACGTCTCCGCGGGCGCGCGCATCCATTTGACGAAGCGTTTGCCGGTGGCCGCAGGGGTTGGCGGCGGGTCGGCGGACGCTGCGGCGAGTTTGCGTGGATTAAGTCGGCTTTGGGACGTGCGCACAGCGCCGGAACGGCTCGCCGGACTTGCTTTGGCTTTAGGCGCGGATGTGCCGGCGTGTTTGATCTGCGAGCCCTTGGTGATGACAGGGTTGGGGGAGCGGATCACGCGGTTTGAGGCGTTTCCCACGCTTGACGTCCTTCTGGTTAACCCTGGCGTGAAGACCCCGACGGGCGCGGTGTTTCGCGCCTATGATGCGGCCGCGCCTGCGGCTTTGCCGGCTCGACGCTGGCCGTCCCGTTTGGATCGCACCGAGCTTCTCGAGCGTCTACGCGCCAGCCGAAACGATTTGGAGGCGCCGGCGGGAGCGCTCACCTCGGCCGTGACGCAGACGCTCACAGCGCTGAGCGCGCTTCCCGGCGTTGAGCTTGCGCGCATGTCTGGCTCGGGCGCAACGGTGATGGCGGTGTTCGCCGACGCCGAGGCGGCGCGGGCCGCTGCGACCGCGCTTGAAACCGCCCATCCTGGCTGGCGACTTTGGTCCACGCGTCTGTTGGGGGCTTAGTCACGAACCGTTACGCCGTTTGACAGCGCGCGAGCGCACGCTAAGCAAGAGCGTCTGCTTGTTGACCCCCAGGCTAAAGGAGCCGGCGCCGCGCCGGAAACACCATGGTCGCGCTTTTGGCCGCCGCTTTGACGGCCTTCGTCATCGCCGCCCTGGGCGCACGCACCATGATCGCCGTCGGGGTGATGGACATGCCCCGGGATCGATCCGCGCACGCCGCCCCGGTCCCGCGCGGGGCGGGGCTCGGCGTCGCCGCTGGCGTCGGCGCCGCGCTGTGGGGCTATGCGGTTGTGATGGCGGATCTGGGCGGGCTTGGCGGATCAATCGGCGCGGCGTTAGCGATTGCGGCGGGGTTCGCGGTGGTCGGCCTGGCGGACGACGTCTTAGATCTCAACGCTAAAGCGAAATTCGCGATCGCGGCGGGCTTGTCGCTGCTTGGCGCCGCCATGATCGGCCCGGTGGCCGCTCTACCCTTGACGGAGGCCTTGGGCGCGCCTTTGCCCGGTGTTTTCGGGCTATTGGGTACGGCGCTTTGGATTTTCGTCGCCGCCAATGGGGTGAATTTCATGGATGGGGCGAACGGTCTGGTGACCGGCGCCATGGTGAGCGCGTCCGCAGCGTTGGGCCTCGCCGCTGCGTTCCAAGGGCTCGACGCGGTCGCCTGCGCCGCGTTCGTGCTCGCGGCCGGCTTAGCGGGCTTCGCTCCGTTTAACGCGTTCAAACCGCGGGCGTTTTTGGGCGACACGGGCGCTTTGTTCATCGGGGCGCTGTTTGCCGGGCTCACGCTCGCTTATGTGCGCGCCGCCCCGCCGGGCGCGGTTTATGTGGGACCGATTGCGATGTTCCCGCTTTTGGCCGATGTCTTGCTGACCTTGTTGTGGCGCGCCCGGGCGGGGCGGAACCTGCTGAGCCCGCACACCGACCACATTTATCAACGCTGGCTGATCGCCAAGGCCAGCCACGGCTTCGTCGCGCTGAGAGTGCTCGGACTGAGCGCGGTCTGCGGCGGCTTGGCGGTCGCCGCCAGCGTGAGCGCGCCTTGGGTGGGGGCTCTCGTACTGGCGGGCTTGGCCATCGTTGCCTTGCTCAGCGACCGGGCTTTGCGCGCGCGGGGCTGCGCGGGCTAATAGGTGCGCTCAACCACGAACCGGGTCAGCGCGACCAACGCCTCTTTCAACGCACTGTCGGGGAAGGGGGCAAGGGCCTGGCGCGCATGGTCGGCCCGTTCGCGCGCGGCTATAACGGTTTGGCCCAACGCGTTGTGTTGGCGAAACAGCGCCAAGGCGTGCTCAAAGTCGCCCTCGTTTTGGTCGTGATCGCCGATCGTGCGCATCCAGAACGCCCGTTCGATGTCCTCGGCTTCCGCCATGGCGATGGCGACGGGCAAGGTGACCTTACCCTCGCGGAAATCGTCTCCCACCGCTTTGCCAAGGCTTGCTTCGGCGCCGCCATAGTCGAGCGCGTCATCCACCAGTTGGAAGGCCACACCCAATTGGCGGCCGAAGGCGTCGAGCGCGTCTTCTTCGTCGGGCGTGCAGTCCGCCGCCACCCCACCCGCGCGCGCCGCGGCGGCGAACAATTCCGCTGTCTTGGCTTCGATGATCGACAGATAGGTGTCCACGCTGGTTTCCGGGTCGTTGACCGCGGCGAGCTGGCGAACCTCGCCTTCCGCGATAACGCTTGAGGCGTTGGACAAAATCTCCAACACCTTCAAGCTTCCAGTCTCGACCATCAGATTAAAGGCGCGGGCGAACAAAAAGTCGCCAACAAGAATGCTCGCCGAATTGCCCCAAACCAGATTGGCGGCCTTCCGGCCGCGTCGCAGTTTGGAGCCGTCCACCACGTCGTCGTGGAGGAGCGTGGCGGTGTGGATAAACTCCACCGCGGCGGCGAGTTTCACCGCATGGTCGCCGTCGTATCCCTTCAATCCCGCCGCCGCGAGGGTCAAAAGCGGGCGCAATCGCTTGCCGCCGGCGTCGATGAGGTGCGCAGCTAAGTCAGGGATCATGCCGACCGAGCTCGACATACGCGCATGGATTTCTCGGTCGACCCGATCCATACCGCCGGCCAGCACGCTCGCCAGTTGAGCAAACGCGTCCTGTTCCGGCTCCGGGGCCGCGGCTGTTTGTGCGATGGGCCCCACGCGCCCGCCCCTTGAAGACCGATCCAGAGCAATAGAAATAGAAAACCGAGCCGGGCCGGACAAGCGGCTTTGCGTCACGTCGGCGCCGAGCGTTTGGTTTAGGGGGAGGGGCGGCGTGATCGAAGTGTTGCGGACCAATGACTTGGTCGAATTGAGCTGGGCTGAAGCGGTCCTGCGGGAGGCGGGCTTGGAGCCCCTGGTGCTCGACACCCACGCCAGCGCGGTGGAAGGGTCTATCTCCGCGATCCAACGGCGCATTGTGGTCGACCGCGCTGACGGCGGCCGGGCGCGCGCAGCCTTGAACGCCGCGCGCGCCCAATTGGATGACTGCACGCAGACCGATGAGTAAGCCGCTCACCGATATCGCCACCTTCTTTGACGGCCGGCTCACCGTCCGCCAACCGTTGGACGGGTACAGGGCCGGGCTGGACGCGGTGTTGCTCGCCTCCGCGGCGGCCGGGTTCACGCCCGCCCGCGGGATCGAGTTGGGCTCGGGCGTGGGCGTGGCGCTGTTGGGTGCGGCCTTACAGACGGCGAACAGCGCCTGGATCGGGCTGGAGCGCAACGCAGAGACCTTGGAGTTGTCGCGCGTAAACATCGCTGACAACGGGCTCGACCACCGCGTGGAGACGCGGGGCGGGGACGTCGCCGCTCCGCCAAACTTGGGCAAAGCGGATCTGGTGATGCTCAACCCGCCTTATTACGCCACGCCTGGGGCGGTGCGCGGCCGCGGGGAGATCAAGCGCGAGGCGTTCGTCGAAGGTGACGCGGATTTGGGCGTCTGGCTGAAAACCGCGCGCCGGTTCGCGGGGCCGAAAGGTTGGATCGTGATTATCCACCGGGCGGAACGGCTGGCGGACATTTTGGCGGCGCTCTCCGCGGGCGCCGGTCAGACCCGGGTTTTGCCGATCGCCCCACGCGCAGGCGAGCCGGCGAGCCGGGTTCTGGTGGCCGCTCGGATGGGGTCGAAAGCGCCGCTCAGCTTGTTGCCGCCTTTAGTGTTGCATGATGCGGCGGGGGACTATCGAACGGAGGTGGTGGAGATACTCTCCGGTCGCCGGCTCTTGAGCCTACACGCGGAGCCGGGAACGTCGGCGATTTAAGCTCAGGGGCTTAGCTCAGCCGCCCGTCGATCATGGGCGGGCCCATCGTTTCGCACATGTGTCGGCTCAAGGGCTATGCTAAACGGTGACGGACATTGGAATAGGCGCGCGCCATGTACATCACGCTGGGATTGATCATCGCCGCTGTGGTCGTGTTTATGGGCATGCGGGGGGCGGCGCAGGTGCGCCGGGACCCGGTGGCGGAGATTTCGCGGAAAACCGTTGAGCGACGCGCGGTGGGCCGGGACGAGGGGACCGGCGCTGCGGCTGCGACTGCGGCGTTGGCCGCGAAGGGGGACCTGCCTGACGGCGCAGACGGCGGGGATGACGGCGGCGCGGATTGATCCCGCCGGCCCGTTTGCCTAAGAGGCGGTGAGTTTAGAGGACCGAGGATCGGCATGGCCGCGGACCAACCCTTATCCTTCCAAGACATCATCCTGACCTTGCAGCGGTATTGGGCGGAGCAAGGCTGTGTGATCTTGCAACCCTTTGACCTGGAGGTCGGGGCCGGCACGCTGCATCCCGCCACGACTTTGCGCTCGCTTGGTCCGGGCGCGTGGAAAGCGGCTTATGTCCAGCCCTGTCGGCGGCCCAAGGACGGCCGGTATGGGGAGAACCCCAATCGGCTGCAGCATTACTACCAATTCCAGGTCATCCTGAAGCCCAACCCGTCGGACATTCAGGATCTGTACCTCAACTCCTTACGCGCCATCGGCGTGGATTTAGCGCTCCACGACGTTCGCTTTGTGGAGGATGATTGGGAGAACCCCACCGTGGGCGCCTGGGGGCTTGGCTGGGAGGTGTGGTGTGACGGCATGGAGGTCAGCCAATTCACCTATTTCCAGCAGGTCGGCGGGCTTGATGTGGAGCTTGTCTCTGGCGAGTTGACCTATGGCCTGGAGCGGTTGGCCATGTATGTCCAAGGCGTCGACAATATTTACGACCTGGATTTCAACGGCGCCGGCGTCCGCTATGGCGATGTGTTCCTGGAGAATGAGCGCCAGAACTCGGCCTTTAATTTCGAGGCCGCCGACACCGACATGCTCGGCCGCTGGTTTGCGGATGCGGAAAGCCAGTCGAAAGCCTTGCTGGAGCGTGAAACGCCCTTGCCATTGCCGGCCTATGACTACTGCCTCAAGGCGTCGCACCTATTCAACGTGCTAGATGCGCGCGGCGTGATCTCGCCCACGGAGCGGCAAACCTTCATCGCCCGGGTGCGCGATTTGGCCAAAGGCTGCGCCAGCGCGCGGGTGGCGGCGCAATCGGCCACCTAAGCAGCCCCCTTCAAGGAGATCACGATGGCCGACATCATACTCTACCACCACCCCATGACGCGGTCGGGCACGGTGCGGTGGATCCTCGAAGAATTGGGCGCGCCTTATACGCTGGTTGACGTGCCGGTGCGCGAAGGCGCGAGCCAGACCGAAGCGTTCAAAAAACTCAACGTCATGGGCAAGATCCCGGTTATTAAAGACGGCGAGGTCGTGGTCTCGGAAATGTCCGCCATCGCGCTCTATCTCGCCGACCGGTTTCCTGAGGCGGGCCTGACGCCTGCGCTCAATGATCCGGGTCGCGGGCCGTTCATGACCTGGATCGTGCGCTGCACCGCGGGGATCGAGCCGGCTATGATGCAAAAAATGGCCGGGTTTGAAGCCAATCCAGGCTCCACGGGCTGGGGCAGTTATGAGCAAATGGTCGACGCCGTGGAGACGACCCTGACCCCGGGGCCGTATCTGTTGGGCGAGCGGGTGTCGTTGGCGGACGTCGTCCTCGGCGCGACGCTCAGCCTTGCGCTCTATTTCAAACTCTGGGAGCCGCGGCCGGTGTTCGCCGATTACACGGCTCGGATGCGCGCGCGCCCCGCTTTTGCGCGCTCTCGGGAAGAAGCCTGATGACCAAAGTCGCGCTCGCTGACAAATTCGCCCAGTTTGACGAGGCCTGGTCGCCGAAAATCGTCGGCCGGGTCGATGATTACGACGTGAAAATCGCCAAGATCCGTGGCGCGTTTGTCTGGCACGCCCATGAGGACGCCGACGAATTGTTCTTGGTGATCGCGGGCCGGCTGCGGCTCGAATTCCGCGACCGCACCGAAATCGTCGGCCCCGGTGAGTTCGTCATAGCTCCAAAGGGGGTGGAGCATCGCCCCATGTCCGAAACCCCTGAAACTCAAATCCTCTTGTTTGAGCGCGCAGGTGTGGTGAACACCGGCGATCAAGCGCCGTCCGCTCACACTAACGCTGCAGAAGACATCACCGGTTAGGGCTCGGGGTTTTTGCTGCGGCGCCGAAGCGGTTGCGCGTCGGGCGCAGGCTTGCCAGAGAGAGGCGCCAGTGCGCTTGCCCTCCGCGCCCCCTGAGCCTTTGTGAGCGTTATGCCCGAATTGCTGCTCGAACTGTTCAGCGAAGAGATCCCCGCCCGCATGCAGGCGCGCGCGGCCGCCGATCTCGCCAAGCTCCTCAGCCAACACCTCAATGAGGCCGGTTTGGCGGTGGATGGAGTAGAGGCGCACGCCGGCCCGCGCCGGCTCACCGCTGTGATCACCGATCTGCCGGCCCGGTCGCCGGACGTGCGCGAGGAGCGCAAGGGCCCCAAGGTCGGCGCGCCGGAGAAAGCCATTGAGGGGTTCTTGCGCGGCGCCGGGCTGGAGCGCTTAGACCAGTGCGAACAGCGCGACACGCCCAAAGGCCCGGTCTGGTTCGCGCTGATCGACAAGCCGGGCCGCATGGCGCCCGATATTTTAGCCGAGGCTATCCCCGCGATTGTGCGCCATTTCCCCTGGCCGAAATCCATGCGGTGGGGCGCGGGGCGGCTTCATTGGGTGCGGCCCTTACACGGGATTGTCTGCGTGCTGGATGGCGCGGTCGTGCCCTTCGCCGTGGATGGGGTGGAGAGCGGGGCGCGCACCTATGGTCATCGGTTCCACGGCTCGGGCGCGATCACGGTCACGGGCTTCGCCGATTACGCGGAGAAGCTTATGGCCGCGAAGGTGATGCTCGACGCGGAGGCGCGTAAAGCCGCCATTCAAACGCGCGCGCGGGCGCTATGCTCGGACGCTGGGTTCGAACTGGTGGCCGATCCAGGGCTGCTTCAAGAGGTGGCCGGTCTTGCGGAATGGCCGGTGGTGCTGATGGGGGCTATGGACCCCGCTTTCCTCGACCTGCCCGACGAGGTCATCCAACTCTCCATGCGCACCCATCAGAAGTATTTTGCGGTGCGCGATCCTGAGACGGGCGCTCTGGCGGCGAAATTTATCGTGGTGGCCAATATCGAAGCGCCCGACGGCGGCGCAGCCATCGCCCAAGGCAATGCGCGGGTGCTCTCCGCCCGGCTCAACGACGCGCGGTTTTTCTGGGACCAGGACCGGAAAACCCCGCTTGGCGAGATGGCTGACGGCTTGGGTCGCATTGTGTTTCACCAAAAGCTTGGCACGGTCGGGGACAAGGTTGATCGCGTCGCCGCCTTGACCCGCGACCTCGCCCCAGCCGTGGGCGCGGACCCGGACTTGGCCGAGCGCGCCGCACGCCTCGCTAAGGCGGATCTGGTCTCCGAAATGGTGGGCGAGTTCCCGGAACTCCAAGGCGTTATGGGCCGATATTACGCGTTGGAGCAGGGGGAGCCGACGGCTGTGGCCGACGCCATCCGCGACCATTACAAGCCCCAAGGCCCCTCGGACGCGGTTCCCAGCGACCCCGTCGCCATCGCTGTGGCCCTGGCGGACAAGCTCGACACGCTGACCGGCTTCTGGGCGATCGACGAGAAGCCCACCGGCTCGAAAGACCCCTATGCGCTCAGGCGGGCCGCCTTAGGGGTGATCCGGATCGTTCTGGATAATGCGGTGCGGTTGCGGCTTTCACCGATCGTTGAGCCCGACCTCCTCCATTTCTTCTACGATCGGCTGAAAGGGCATTTGCGCGAGGAGGGCGTACGCCACGACGTCATCGACGCAGTGCTGGCGCCGGATACGGAGGGCCGGTTGCCCGACGATCTGGTGCTCATCGTCAAACGCGCCCGGGCGCTACAAGATTTCCTGGGGACCGAGGACGGGGCCAATCTGCTCGCTGGGCACAAGCGGGCGGCGAACATTCTCCAAGCCGAGATCAAGAAGGGCTTTGACGCCGACGCCGCCCAAGCCGAGGCCACTGGCGGGGCCGACGGCGTGCTCGCCGCGATCCTCGGTGCGCCGCGCGCACTGGAGCCCGAAGAAGCCGCGCTCGCCCAAGCCGTCCGCGCAGTGCGTGCGCCGCTTGAGGCCGCGCTGGAGGCGGAGGACTTCGCCCAAGCCATGGTTCGGGTCGCCCAATTGCGTGGCCCGGTGGACGCATTTTTCGATCAAGTGCTCGTGAACGCGCCGGAAGCGGAGGTTCGCCGCGATCGTCTCTTGCTTTTGCTACAAATCCGTGACGCTTTGGCGGCCGTCGCGGACTTTGACCGGATCGAGGGCTAGGGGCAGATGGCTTTAGCGGATCAAATAGCGTCGCCGAAATGGGTATACGCCTTCGGCGGCGGGGGCGCGGATGGCGATCAATCGCTGAAAGGTTTGTTGGGCGGCAAGGGCGCGAACCTCGCGGAAATGTCGGCGTTGGGCCTGCCGGTGCCCCCCGGTTTCACCCTGACCACAGAAGTCTGCACCGCCTATTACGACGGCGCGCGCCGGTATCCGGCCGGGTTGGAGGACGCCGTTGAAACGGCGCTGCGAGATTTAGAGGCGAAAACTGGCAAAGCCTTTGGCGATCCCGCCAATCCGCTTTTAGTGTCGGTGCGCTCGGGCGCGCGCGCCTCCATGCCGGGCATGATGGACACGGTTTTAAACCTGGGCCTGAACCCGGAGACGACGGACGGTCTGGCGCGCTTGTCCGGAGATCGCCGGTTTGCGTTCGACAGTTATCGCCGGTTCATCCAAATGTATTCGAATGTGGTTCTGGGGCTCGAGCACCACATCTTCGAAGATATTTTGGAGATGCATAAAGAAGATCATGACTATTCTCTGGATACCGAACTAACCGCCGCGGATTGGGAAGTCATTGTCGGGCGGTATAAAGATGCGGTGCGCGAGCATTTAGGTCGCGATTTCCCCGACGCGCCGCGCGATCAATTGTGGGGCGCCGTGGGCGCGGTCTTCGACAGTTGGATGAATGAGCGGGCGAAGACCTATCGCCGACTGCACGATATTCCCGAAGACTGGGGTACGGCGGTCAATGTCCAAGCCATGGTGTTCGGCATTATGGGCGACACGTCGGCCACGGGCGTGGCGTTCACGCGCAACCCCTCCACGGGCGAACGGGCGGTCTATGGCGAGTTCCTGATCAACGCCCAGGGCGAGGACGTGGTCGCCGGCATCCGCACCCCCCAAGCCTTGACCCGCAAAGCGCGCGAGGAGATGGGTGAGACGGCGCCCGCCATGGAAGAAGCCTTGCCAGAGGTCTATGCCCAGCTGGTGTCGGTGTTCACCACGCTAGAGCGGCATTACCGCGATATGCAGGACATTGAATTTACAGTCGAAAAAGGTCGGCTGTGGATGCTGCAGACCCGCAATGGCAAACGCACCGCTAAGGCCGCCTTCCGCATCGCTGTGGATATGGCGCGTGAACGGCTGATCAGCCAAGACGAGGCGATTTTGCGTGTCGATCCGGGCTCGCTCGATCAATTGCTCCACCCAATGATCGATCCCGATTGGCGGCGCGAGGTGATCGCCAAAGGGCTGCCCGCTAGCCCGGGCGCCGCCATTGGCGCGGTGGTGTTTGAGTCCGACGAGGCCGAAGCCCGCGCCCAACGGGGCGAGGCGGTGGTGCTGGTGCGTGAGGAAACCAGTCCTGAGGACATTCACGGCATGCACGCGGCCAAAGCCATCTTGACCGCGCGCGGCGGCATGACCAGCCACGCCGCCGTGGTCGCCCGCGGCATGGGCCGGCCGTGTGTCTCTGGCGCGGGAGATATCCGCATCGATCTGCAGGCGAAAACCTTCAGCTGCGGCGGTCGCACCATCCGCCAAGGCGATGTCGTGACGGTGGACGGCTCAACGGGCGATGTGATGCTCGGGGCCGCGAGCATGATCCAGCCGGAACTCACCGGGGATTTCGCCGAGCTCATGTCCTGGGCGGACAAAGTTCGCACCTTGTCGGTGCGCGCCAACGCCGAAACCCCGGACGATGTGCGCACGGCGAAGGATTTCGGCGCCGAAGGTATCGGGCTCTGTCGCACCGAGCACATGTTTTTTGACGCTGAACGCATCGCTGCGGTGCGGGAGATGATCCTGGCGGACGACCAAGCCGGTCGCGTGGCGGCGCTTGACAAGATCCTGCCGATGCAACGGGCGGATTTCGCCGAAATTTTCACGATCATGGCCGATCGGCCTTGCACGATCCGGTTGCTCGACCCGCCGCTTCACGAATTCCTGCCCCATTCCCAGGACGAGGTGCGCGCGGTCGCCGAAGCCACCGGCCTGCCCGCGCGCGCTTTGCTCGCCCGCGCGCGCGCCTTGCAAGAGACCAATCCGATGCTGGGCCATCGCGGCTGCCGCTTAGGGATCACCTATCCCGAGATCTATGAGATGCAGGCCCGGGCGATTTTTGAGGCCCAGGCCCAAGTCGCCCAGGAAACCGGCGTCGAACCGATCGCTGAGATCATGATCCCGCTGGTGGGTGCGGCTGAAGAACTTCGGCTGTTGAAGGACGCGGTGGACCGCATCGCCGGCGAGGTGGCCCAAAACGCAGGCCGGACGCCGCGCTACACGGTGGGCACCATGATCGAATTGCCGCGCGCCGCCATCCGCGCCGATGAGATCGCTGTGCACGCCGCTTTCTTCAGCTTTGGCACCAATGACCTGACCCAAACCACGCTGGGCGTGAGCCGCGACGATGCGGCCCGGTTCCTCAATGTCTACATCCAAAAGGGCGTCTATGAGAAAGACCCCTTTGTGACTTTGGACCAGAGTGGTGTGGGCGATCTGATCCGCATTGGCGTCGCGCGCGGCCGCGCCATCCGGCCGGAGCTGAAATTGGGCATTTGCTGGGAGCATGGCGGGGACCCCGCCTCGATCCAATTCTGCCAGGAGGCGGGGCTGGACTATGTGTCGTGTTCGCCTTACCGGGTGCCGATCGCCCGGCTCGCGGCCGCCCAATCGGTGCTGCGTCAGGGGCGTTGAGGTTAGACTTTCGCTTAATCCCTGGGCGGTGCGACGACCCATGCCGTTGAAACCCGAATTCGTAAAACTTATGTTCAACTCGGGCGCCTTAGGGTAGAGCGACGCGTGATCGTCGGCAGGTCCGGGTTCCCGCGGACGTCGGTGGTAAAAGGGACGCCGGAGGACGCCGAAAAGGGGCCCGGCGCAACACGTATGCGAAAAACTTCCCCTCGCGCGGTTGCAGGCCGCGTGGCTTTCTCGCTGGTGGCCGGTGGTATGGCCGCCATTGTGACCCCGCTCGCCGCCGACCGTATCGAGGTCCAACAGCAAAACGCTGACTGGCGGGTGCGTGGCGTTGCGATGGCCGACGCGCTCAACGTCGCCGCCATGGCGTCCAATGACGTCGCGCCGCGGGTCAAGCCTGCGCGCCATTCTGGCGAGCGCTTGGCCAAAACGCAGCTCACCGCCCAGCTTTACCGCGCCAGCGCGCGCGACGCCTTTGCGGTGGGGCGTTTGCAAACCTTCGCCAGTAGCCATTTCGCCGAAGCGGCGCGCCAAACCCGCGGTCTGAATTGCCTGGCCGAGGCGGTCTATTATGAGGCGCGCTCGGAAAGCTTCGTGGGTCAGCTCGCGGTGGCGGAAGTGGTGTTAAACCGGGTGCGCCATCGCGCTTATCCCAATTCCATCTGCGAGGTGGTCTATCAGGGCGAGCATCGCGCCACAGGGTGTCAGTTCTCGTTCGCCTGCGATGGGTCCAATGCGTTTGCGCCCTTTGGCGCGGCGTGGTCCAAAGCGCGCAAAGTCGCCGCACACGCGCTATTGGACCTGCCGCGATCGGTCACCCGTCGCGCGACGCACTATCACACCATCGCGGTCTCCCCGGTCTGGTCGGGTCGGTTGGAGCGGACCGGACAGATTGGCGAGCATATCTTTTATCGCTTTCCCACCCGCGGGCGCGATCGCACGCGCGGGGACGCTTAAATCTCGATCGGCTGTCCGGGTCGCGCGCGTTTAAAAGTCCAAGCCCACATCGAGTGCGCGACTGGAATGGGTCAACGCGCCGACGGAGACCACGTCGACGCCGGTTTCGGCGATGGCGCGCACGGTTTCCAAAGTGACCCCGCCCGACGCCTCTAATACGACGGCGCCGGCGGTGCGCCGCACCGCTTCCTCCAAATCTTCCAGAAAGAAATTGTCGAGCAGCACCACATCGGGCCGCAGCGGCAGAACCGCGTCGAGCTGATCTAAGGTGTCCACCTCCACTGCAAGGCGCACCATATGTCCGGCGCGACCCTGCGCGGCGCGCATAGCTTTGGCGATCCCGCCGGCGACGGCGATGTGGTTGTCTTTGATCAACACCGCGTCGTCCAAGCCGAAACGGTGGGCCACCCCGCCGCCCACGCGCACGGCGTGTTTTTGTAAGGCGCGCAGGCCAGGCACGGTTTTGCGTGTCGCCGCAATGCGCGCAAGCGTTCCGTCCACCGCGTCGACATAGCGCCGGGTCAGCGTGGCGACGCCGGAGAGTTGCGCGAGAAAATTTAACGCGGTCCGCTCAGCCGCCAACACCGACCGCGCCGAACCTTGGACCCGCGCAATCACGTCCTGCGGCTGCACGTCCGCCCCGTCATCGGCGACGATTTCGACCGACAGTTTCGGGTCGACAAGCTCAAACGCGCACCGCACCGCGTCGACGCCCGCTAAAATGCCATCCCCGCGAGAGACGATTTGGGCTTGGCTCTGGGCGGTTTCGGGCACACAGGCCAGCGACGTGATGTCCCCCGAACCCCCTAAATCTTCCTCAAGCGCGGTGCGCACGGCGCGTTCGACCACCAAACGGGGCAAAGGCGCGGGATCGTTCCACGGCGTTAAATCGATCATGGCGAACCCTTCACCCCGGCTAGCGCGTCACCCGGGCGGATCCGGGTGCGGCGAGCCTCCTTAGCCGGCTGAGGAAAGTCCAGCCGAAAATGCGCCCCGCGGCTTTCTTCGCGCGCCAACGCCGCCCGCGCAACCTGGATTGCGGCGATGCCGGGCAGGCTCACGCCGTGGGCGTGGGTGAGCGCGTCGATGCGTTCAAGCAAGGTCTGCAAACCTTCTGCGTCGCGCTCCACCCCGGCATACCGACTCATGGCGCGGCGCAGGAGGTCGAGCGCAGGGAGCGGCCAATCCGTCGTCCTTGGCGGCGGCTGCAGGCCAGGGGCGGGGTTGCGCATCGGGTTCGATTGAATGGCGCGCGCAGCCCGGTCGGCGAACACCAAGCCCTCCAGCAGCGAATTCGATGCGAGCCGATTGCCCCCATGGGCCCCCGTGCACGCCGCCTCGCCGATCACGAAAAGCCCCTCCAGCGTGGCTCGACCGTCCGCATCGGTCCACACCCCGCCCATATGATAATGCGCCGCCGGCGCCACCGGCAGAGGCGCGAGCCGCGGGTCCAGCCCTGCGGTCATGGCGGCGGCGAAGACGCGTGGAAACCGCCTGGGGAAAGCGTCGCCGATCGCTCTGCGCACATCCAGAAACGCCCCCCGGCCAGCGACGCGCTCGTGATGGATTGCTCGGGCGGCGACATCGCGGGGCGCCAAGTCGCCGCGAGGGTCATAGTCGGTCATGAAGGCGCGGCCAGTTTGATCGACTAAGATCGCGCCGTCCCCGCGTAAGGCTTCGGTGGCCAGCGGCGCCGGATCGGCGCCGACATCCAGCGCAGTGGGGTGAAACTGAACGAATTCGACAACGCCCAGATCGGCGCCGGCCTGGGCGGCCATGGCCAGCGCATCGCCGCGCACCCCAGCTGGCGCCGTGGTGACGGCGTAGAGCCCGCCCAAACCGCCGCTGGCGAGTACGACCGCGCGACCGCGCACGTGAACGTCTTGACCGGCGGCGTCGCGGATTAAAACACCGCAGACCCGACCCTCTGTGTCCTGGAGCAAAGCCCGGGCGCGCGCGTTTTCCACGATCTCAACCCCAGGCCGGTTGCGCACTTGGGCGATCAGCGTCGCCATAATCGCCGCGCCGGCTTGGTCCCCGCCGACCCGCGCGACGCGGGCGTGGGAGTGGGCCGCTTCCAGGGACAAGGCGAACTCGCCCCTAGCGTCGCGGTCAAACGGCGCGCCGAGATTGGCCAGATGGCGAACCCGCGCGGGGCCGTCCTCCGCCAGCAGTCGCGCGATTGCGGGGTCGCTGAGCCCGGCTCCCGCAGCAATCGTGTCCGCGGCGTGCGCTTCGGCGCTGTCGGTTTGTGCCAGCGCTGCAGCGACCCCGCCTTGGGCCCAAGCGCTTGCCGCGCCGTCGCCCAAGGGTTCAGCGGCGATGATAACGCATGGCAGCGGCGCGAGCCGGAGCGCGCAGTAAAGCCCCGCCAAACCCGCACCGACAATGACCACCCGATCATGAGACCCGTGGCTCACGACACCAGGCCGGCGTCTCGATAGAAGGTCACCGGGGCGATGTCAGCGGACACCAGCCGGCCGCGCATCAAGCCGCTGTTTTCAATCGTGAGGGAGAAATTGTCCGGGGCGTAGCTGATGGTCGGCGGATCGACCCGCAGGATCACCGCCTCGATCAGTAAGCGATCGCCCTGGCGGGTAAGCGTGCAGATTTGCTCGGCGCTGTGCTGGCTAAGCGGGCATTTTTCGCGGGCGGTGAACCGGCACTGAAAGCCATCGCCCTCGGGGATGATGGTCATCTCACCGGTCATCCGGCAGCCTTCCCCTTGAGCGTTGAGCTCATAAAGCTCGGTCTGGAAGGCCCACGCGCCGGTAATGTCCGCCTCGGCGCCGCCTTGGGCGTCGGGCGCGTCCTGAGCGCCGGCTGAAGCGCACAGCGCCAGGGCGAGGCCGGCGGTGAGCCAACGCACGCTCAGATCACCGCCACCGCATGGCGCGGCCGCGCCTGGGGATCAAACCGCGCCGGCCGGTCGGGTTTGGGCAGATCCAGCATGGCTTGGATCGCGGCGCGCGCGCGCGCGGAAACCTCGGCGTTGACCTCCACCGCATGCCGACCGAACCGCAGCGCGTCATAAAGGTTGCGCAAGGTGATGCGCTTCATGTGTGGGCTCAGATTGCACGGCCGGATGAAGTTCACGCCCGGGTTCTCCACCGCCACATTGTCGCTCATTGAGCATTCGGTGATCAGCACCACGTCTTGGGCGCCACTCTCCCGCACGAAATCGCCCATAGCCGAGGTGGAACCGGCGTAGTCTGACGCCTGGAGTACGTCCGGAGGGCACTCCGGGTGCGCCAACACAACAACGCCGGGGTGGGCCTCGCGAATATCGGCGATGTCTTGTGCGGTGAACCGTTCATGGACTTCGCAAGCGCCCGCCCAGGTGAGGATGCGGATGTCGGTCTGCGCGGCGACGTTTTTCGCTAAATACTGGTCGGGGATCATAATCACTTGGTCCGTGCCGAACTGCTTGGCGATCGCTTCGACCACTTGGACCGCGTTCGACGACGTGCAGCAAATATCGGACTCCGCCTTCACCTCGGCCGAAGTGTTCACGTACGTCACGATCGGCAGGCCCGGATAGCGCTCTTTAATGAGCCGCACGTCCGCACCCGTGATCGAGGCCGCCAACGAACAGCCCGCCCGCATGTCCGGGATCAGCACGGTCTTCTCAGGGGAGAGAATTTTCGAGGTCTCCGCCATGAAATGCACGCCGGCTTGAACGATGACCTCGGCGTTGGTCTCCGCCGCTAAGCGCGCCAATTGCAGGCTGTCCCCGGAATAATCCCCCACGCAGTTGAAGATCTCGGGCGTCATATAATTGTGCGCCAGAATGACCGCGTTCTTTTCCGCCTTCAGCGTATTGATGGCGTGGATCAAGGGGGCGAAGCTGGGCCATTCCATCGGCGTGACCACGTCTTTGACCCGCTCGTAAAGCGGGGCCGTGGCGTCGCGCACGGCGTCCGTGAAGGTCAGCGAATCATCGCTGAAATCGACCGCAAACGCGGCGGGCGCGTCGTCATTGGGCTCGCGCAGCGGCAAGCGGGTCCAGCTTGATTGATCCATAATGCAGCCCTCGTCTTCGCCGACGCCCGTCGCGACGCCACCCTATCCAATATGAGCTTATTATGCTCATTGTGAGCATAACATGGGCGTAGAGCAGGGATCGGTCAAGGTCGCTTGGCGACCGCCTATCTTAAATGTGAGCCTTGCAAATCCGCCCCCGGCTTGAGGTCAAGTTTTGTGTCCGACGTTCAAGTCCGGGCTGAACGGCGGACCGCTTCAGCCGGTTCTGGAGGGCGTGGGCAAGCCCATCTGAGGTAAGTCTTTGAATGCGCTACGGCGATAGCGATAAAGTTCCGCCGGACGGCCTCCGGTGGCCGCGCGCATTTGGCCCGTGCCTTCCACCAGGCCGGCGCGCTCCAGGGCGCGCCGAAAGTTCTGCTTATGCAAGCAGCCGCCCAAAATGGCCTCCACCGTGTGTTGCAGCTCGGATAGCGTAAAGGTCTCTGGGACCAGGTCAAAAACGATCGGCCGGTACTTCAGCTTGCCGCGCACTCGGCCGATGGCGGTGGCGAGGATGCGCCGGTGGTCGGAGGCCATCACCGCGCCTAAGCGAGGCTCCGCCGGGCCGCTGGGCGGCGGTAATCCGGCGCGCGCCCGGTCGCGGGAGGCTTCGGGCGCTAGCCCCGCTTCGTACAACAATTCGTATCGGTCGAGCACGCGCTCCTCATTCCACGCCCGGCCGTCTTGGGCGAACAGCGCGCGCGCCCGGTCCCGGCGCGCCGCGCGCGCCCCTTGGGTCTGCGCCCGGTCGGCCCACGCCTCCAGACCCGGTGCGATCACCGTGTCGATCAAGTCAGGCCGGCCCTTGCGCCAATCCTCCCAGGGGAAAAACGTTCGCCACACCGCCCAGGTCGCGTTTTTAGGGGCGGCCGCCCCCTCCCGGCGGGTGAGCGCGAGATAGCCCACGGAAATCACGCGCGAGCGATCCGCGCCGAGCAACTCCGCCAAAGGCGCTTCACGGCCCTGATCGCCGAAGGTGTAGAGTTGTTCCACATAACCAAGCGGGAAATCGGTTTGCGCGCGCACCCAATCGCGTAGCCCAATTTCGAGGGTGCGGTGGTCGTCCGGCGCGAAGGGGCCGAAGGGTAAGGCCGGCGCCCCGCCGGCGTCGGCGTTCAGGGTCAACACCCACGGCTCGGCCTCGTCGGCGGCCAGAATGACCGCGTTCAGACCGATGACGATCGGGGCGTCGGTTTCAGCCATCGCGGTCTTGGGGCTCCTCGATCACCGCGAGCGGCACTTCGTACGGCTCCGCCTCCACCTCCAGCCAGCTCTTTCCGGGGCCTATGGCGGCGACTGCGGCGCTCATTTGACCGTTGCGCCGCAGTTCCGCGTCCGCGAGCGCGACCAGCCGCGCATTGGGCCAAGCAAAGGGCGCGGCTTGGCGGATGGCTTGGGCGAAGACGAACGGGTCTGTCTCCGGCGAGCGGCGGCACGCGGCGATAAAGGCGGTCGCCGAGGAGCGGCTGATCCCGGCCCAGCAATGCACCACGAGGGGATCGCGCCGGTCCCACCGATCGATGAACGCCACTAGGCGCGCCACATGGCGCCGATCCGGGGGGGTCTCCCCCGGCCGCGGGGAGACCACGTCGTGCATCTCTAAGCGCAGATGGTTGTCCGCAGAAAACCCCGCCGGGGTGTCGATCATTGAGCCGGGGTCCAGCAGGCTGATCAAATGCGACGGACGGCGCTCCGCTAAGGTGTCGGGCAGCCGGGCCAGCGAGCTGACGATGATCATGGGCGGGCTTCCTTGTCTTGGGCGGCCTTGACCGCGGCGGACAAAACCGCGAACCGGTGCAGGAACGCGGCTTGGGCGTCGCCGACGGACCAAGGCGTGACGCGCAGGGCGAAATCCGGGGGCGGGGCGCCGAAAAATCGCCGGCCTTCGGCGTCGGTGAACCCCGCGATCTGGGTCGCTTCGAAATAGGCGCACGCGCGATCGGCTTTTTTGATCAGTTTTTTGAGCGGGTCTGGCGGATGCGGCGGTAAGCCGAAACGGATGTGGATCGCCGCCTCAAGCCGGTGTTCGAAGGCTTTGTAGTCGACGCCCAACGCCGCCTTAAACGGGCTGATCATATCGCCGATCACGTATTCCGCGGCGTCATGGAGCAAAGCGGCCAAGAGCCAGTCGGGCTCCGCTTCGGGTGCGCAAAACGCCACAATGTCGGTGACCACCAGCGAATGTTGCGCCACGGAAAACGCGTGCTCGCCCTCCGTTTGCCCATTCCAGCGCGCCACCCGCGCCAAGCCGTGGGCGATGTCTTCGATCTCAATGTCCAGCGGGGAGGGATCGAGCAAATCTAGCCGGCGTCCGGACAGCATGCGCTGCCAAGCTCGCGGCGGGGGAGGCGTCGTGTTGTGTCGCGTGCGGGCCATCTCGCGCCTGGGCCGGCTGGGGTGTAAGCTTGTTCGCGTTGGTAGCGTGTTCGCGCCCGGAGGCCTAGGCCGAACCGGGGCCGCGAACGATTACAGGAGGGCGCCCATGGCTCGAGAGATCATCGCCGCCGGTCTGTCCGGCGCGCCGGAGGACGCGCAAACCCTCGCCGCGGCGAAACTGCTTGCCGGCGTCTTGGATGCGCGCGTGCGCGCGGCGCTGATGCTGCCGGAGCCGGAGGCGATTTTGCCCTGGGGCGGGCTGGACGCCGCTCCCGCCGTCGCCGCGCTGCAGGCGATCCGCGAGGGCAATGACGCTGCGCGTGAGCGGGCGCGCACGGGCTTTGCGGCGGCGCAACTTGGCGCGACCGCGGAGTTCTCCGAGTTTGTCGGCCTGCAGGCGGACGCGGTCGCCGCGCGTCGGGGGGCGGGGTTCATGGTGCTCGACGCGGCCTCGGCGTCGGGCCAAGGCAAGTTGCGCGACGCGTTTTCCGCGGCTCTTTTGAATGAAAGCTTGGCCGTGTTCATTCCGCGCGGTCCGATGGGCGATGCGCGGACGCTCGCGGTGGCGTGGGACGGTTCGCGGGAGAGCGTGCGGGCCTTACGCGCGGCGGGGCCGTTGTTTCGCCCAGGCGCCAAAGTCGGCGTCCTGCATTGCAGCGAGGCGCTGGACGCCTCCGCGCGACCCTGCGCGGCGCCGGAACCGGCGGCGGAGTGGATTGCGGCGCGCGGTGCGGCGGTGGAGATCATTGAGGTGGAGGCGGGGCGCGATCTTGGCGCGTCGCTTCTGCAGGCCGCCGAAGGTTTCGACGCGGAGGTTATGGTGGCGGGCGCGTTCGGTCAGTCGCGCTTGCGGGAGTTCGTCTTTGGCGGGGTGACGCGATCTTTGCTCAACGCGGACGCGCCGTCTTTGTTGATTGCGCATTAGGGAGAGGACTATGGCGCTTACGCAAATCGTCATGCGGCTGGGCCGCAATCCGGAGGCGGGCTATCCGGAGGGCGATGACAAGCACGGCTATGTGGTGGTCGCGCCCCTTAACGGGGACGGCCGCTTGGATGTGGAACTTTGGCGCGCCCATCGCAAAAACTGCACGGTGTTGCGGTTTTCCCCTGATGACGACGAACGCGCGGACGGCTGGCTAACCCATCGCGGCGATCACTGGTTTTTCCACTATGACGAGGAACATGAAGGCCCTGACGAGCCGCTGTTTCGCCTCGGCGATCACACCTTGCGTGTGGGCGATTATCTCACCATACACGAGGCGGATGGCGACGCGCTGACTTACAAGATTACCGAGGCGAGGCGGGCATGAGCGATTTTACCCTTTACGGCGCACGCGGGGCGGGCTCGGCGGCCACTGAGATGGCGCTGAACTGGGTGGGCGCGGATTACACCTTCGAGCCGTGCAATCCGTTCGATGCGACGGATCGCACGCGTCTTGAAGCGGTCAATCCCGTGGGGCAAATCCCCTGCTTGGTGACGCCTGAGGGCCATAAGATCACCGAAAGCGTGGCCACGATCTTCGCGCTCGCGGATCGCTATCCTGAAGCCGGGCTCGCGCCGAAAGACCCGGTCGTCCGGGAGGCGTTTTATCGCTGGTGCGTGTTCGTCACCGCCAATCTTTATACCGATCACCGCCTGTTTAATGGCGGGGAGCGCTATGTCGGCGGGGATAACGCCGTAGGCGATGTGATCAAAGCGCACGCGAAAACCCGCATCATTCAATGGTGGCGGGTGCTGGAGATGGAGCTGAGCTGGTCGCCCTTCGCGTTCGGGGCCGAACCCAGCGGGCTCGATCTGTTGATTGGTATGGTCAGCCATTGGCCGCCTTCGGGCCCAGAAGTGTTCGCGGATTACCCGAAATTGGTCGCCATGCGCGATGCGCTCAAAACCCATCCGAAAGTCGCCAAAGGGTTTGCGCTGAATTATGGCGACGCATAAGTGTCTTATCAGCGAAGATTATTCTTCGATTAAGGGTGTTTTCTCAGGCAAATTTTGTGTTTCAGTGGAGTCTGGCTCCTCAGTCGGTTTTGGTTTTACAATAGAATTCGTTGCTTCAGTAGAGGAAGTTTCGTCAGACAATTGTTTTTGAAATCCCCGTCGCCTAGTCAACCATTTCTCGAATGCAAGGATAATTGCCTTTGCGAGTTCCTCTTTTTTCTCGACCGCAAGGGCCGCGTCGTTGGGTTCGTCACCGAAGAAGGGTTCAATAAGGATCGAAGGAATCGTCCGGACTTGACTAAGGCTCCTCCAGCCACGATCCCCACGACGTTCGATAAATTTTAAACCTCGGTCTTGCCGCCCTATTCTCTGGAAAACAGAGCTGATTTCAGACTGTACAAGTTCAGCAAGTTCTCTTTCGTTTGTCTCGACAATATCAGATTTGACGGATAACAAGGTTTCGGTGCCCCTGACTTGTTTATTAAAAGCATTGAAGTGCAACTCGATAATAGCGTCCGGCTCAGCCTTTAACGCTTTTTGATAAGCGATCTCAATACCCGCCCTGCCGCGCGACGGACGAAAAATTGTCAAAATTAGATGGCCCCGAGGCAGGCCAAACTTTGTAACGAGCTTGCTCAGTTCAGTATTAAAAACAAACTCGGTTTGATTGAGAGGTTTTGTACCCGCAGCACCTTGCTCATCGCTTGAATGTCCGACAATAAGAACAAGTCTCCCAAACATCTCCATGGGATCGTCCAATATTCAAATTAAACACTCAACAACCTATGCTGCTATAGCCATTCGTGCAATGGGGGTGATTGAAATTATCGTTTGCGCACGAACACGCTGCCTGAGGAATACCCGGCCCCGAACGAGCAGATCAAACCCACCTCGCCCGACGCGAAGTCTGCGGAATGCTTGTGAAACGCGATGATGGAGCCGGCCGATGAGGTATTGGCGTATTCATCAAGGATGGTCGGGGCTTCCGCATCCGCCACCTCTCGGCCCATGACCTTTTTGGCGATCAATTGGTTCATGTTCAGATTGGCCTGGTGGAGCCATAGCCGTTTAACATCGTCCGGCGTAAGGCCTAGATCGCCCATATGCTCCAAAATCATGCCGGCCACCAGCGGGGTGACTTCCTTGAACACTTTGCGGCCCTGCTGGACGAACAGCTTGTCGGTGTCCGGGGTGGTCATGGCGGAGGGGCCATCGCCGTCCTCCGTCTCCGCCCGGTTCAAAAAGCCGAAATTATTCCGAATATTGTTGGAGAATTGCGTTTTCAGCCGCGAGCCGATTACGGTCCAGCCGCCGGGGCCGGCGGTTTCTTCGCGCTCGACCAACACGGCCGTGGCCACATCACCGAAAATGAAATGGCTGTCCCGATCGCGGAAGTTCAAATGCCCGGTGCAGACTTCTGGGTTGCAGACCAGGATGGCGCGCGCATGCCCGGCTTGGACCATGTCGATCGCCGCGGTCAGACCAAAGGTCGCCGAACTGCACGCCACATTCATGTCGAATGCGAAGCCTTCCACGCCGAGCGCCTGTTGCACCTCAATCGCCATGGCCGGGTAGGCGCGTTGCATGTTCGAGGCGGCGACGATCACCGCGTCCACGTCCTGGGCGGTGCGGTCGGCGGCCTTAAGCGCGTCCTTCGCCGCCCAAACCGCCATTTCCGCGAGCAGGGAGATCTGGTCGTCGCCTCGCGCCTCTAACCGGGGCGCCATGCGGGCGATGTCCAAGACGCCCTCTTTGTCCATGGCGTAACGGGCCTTAATCCCGCTCGCCTTTTCGATGAAAGCGGCGGAGGACGGCGTTTTAGGCGCTACCGCGCCGTCCGCGATCGCCTCAGCATGCTCCGCATTCCATTGCTCCGCCCACGCATTATAGGCCGCGACGAGTTCGTCATTGGTGATGACGTGGGGCGGGGTGAACAGCCCCGTAGAGGTTAGGACGGCGCCGGTCACGGGAGCGATTTCCTCTTCGCGGTTGAAAGGTCTAGGCGTGAAAGCCCGTTGTAGGCTCCGTTTACACAAACGTCATCAAAAGATCGCAAGCCGCGCTGCGCTGGTCGTTTGAGTGTGGACCTGGCGCCGCTGTGGGGCGGGTGGAGCCGAGCAGGATCCCGCTCAGCCGAGGGCGCGCACGGACTCATACCGGTGGCAGCTGACGATATGGTCGTTGACCATGCCCATAGCTTGCATGAAAGCGTAAACGATGACCGGGCCGCAGAACTTAAAGCCGCGCTTTTTCAAGTCTTTGGACAAGGCTTGGGAGATCGGCGTTTGCGTAGGCGCGTCTTTGATCGAGGCCCAGGCGTTCTGGATCGGCCGGCCATCCACAAACCCCCATAAATAGTCAGAAAACGAGCCGTTCTTGGCTTCCAACTCCAGAAAGGCGCGCGCATTGCCGATCGCCGCCGCGGTTTTGGACTTCGACCGGATCACGCCCGGGTCGTTCAGAATGCGCGCGGTCTCCGCCTCGCCATAAGCGGCGACCGTGACCGGATCAAAGCCGTCAAAGGCGGCCCGGATTGTGTCGCGCTTGCGCAGAATGGTGATCCAGGCGAGCCCGGCCTGCATGCCGTCAAGCACGAGCTTTTCATAAAGCGCTCGGCTGTCGCGCTCCGGCACGCCCCATTCTTCGTCATGATAAGCGCAATAAAGCGCGTCATCGGGCGGAACCCAATCGCATCGGCGGATCATGACGAACTCCTCTTTGGATCGGCAAGGTTGCGGCGCTCGCGGATCATCAACCTAATCCGTTATTCGGACGCCGATAAACGAGACCCCACGGTATCGATGGTCAGATCCCGCAGCCATCTGTGCCGCGCATCATGTCTATTTTTCTCATGCCAGCAGAGTTTCAGAATGGCTGGAGGAAAGGGCACGGGCGCTGAGGCGATTGAAAGCTCGTATCTTTCGGCGAAGTGACCCGCAATGAGGCGAGGCAAAGCGACCACGGCGTCAAGTGCGATGACCAATTCCGGAAGCGCGTCAAACCGCGACACCCGCGCGATCACGTGGCGCTCCTGGCCTTCAGCGCGCAGGGCTTCGTCGGCATAGGCTGGCCGCTCATCTGCAAAGACTAGCGCGAGATGGCGCAATGAGGCGTATTCCTCCGCCGTTTTCGGGGGTCTGGCTCCCGCCTTCAACAACAGCACAAACTCAGCTTGATGCAGCACGCGCGCGCCAAACCCCGGCGGGGGTTGTCCCGCCACGGTGAGCGCGAGGTCGACGCGCCCGCTGGCGAGGTCGTCCCAAACGGTCATATGGCTGCAATCAATCGCCCGCAGCGTGATCTTTTGGGCTTGGTCCGTTATCGCGCGGGCTAAGGTCGGCCAAAAGAGAATGCGCACGTCGTCGGCGAGGCCGAAAACGGCCTCCCCGACTTGCTCGCTGGGATCGAAGGTCGACGGCGCCAGCGCTGCGCGCAGGCGCGCTAACGGATCCCGGATGGCGTTCCACAGCACTTCAGCCCGCGCCGTGGGTGTGATCCCGGATGCGGTGCGTTCGAAGAGTTGGTCCCCGGTGATATCGCGCAGCCGCGCCACCGACTGACTGATCGACGGTTGCGACCGGCCAAGCCGTTCCCCGGCCTTTCGCAGGTTCCGTTCGATCATGACGGCGTCAAACGTAATGAGCAGATTTAGATCAACGTCCTTCATGATAAATCGTAATTATGAAGCCCCCAATTATCAGTATTGGGACAAATGAGCCGTGTCCACCATCTCGGTCTCGAACCTTTGGGGCAAGCCCCGTCGAGCCTGATGGAGACACAGACATGACACACCTAAAGCGTGCTAACTTTAAAACGTTAGCCGTCGCGAGTGCGGCGGGCCTAGCGTCAATTCCCACCTCACCAGTCTATGCTGACGACAGTCTGACCGTCGGTGGCGGGGCGGGCGTCGCCCCCCGGTTTATTGGCTCGGACGAGGTGACGCCGATCCCGTTTCCGTTTCTCGAGTACACCCGCAACGGACGCACGCTGCGCACAAACCAGTTCGGCTTTGAAGCCGACTTAACCAATAGCGGGAACTGGGACTTTGGCCCCATTGTCCGGATCGATCAGGGGCGTAATGACTTCCAAAGTGCGAGCAACGCGGTCATTGAAACGCTCGATGATGTCAGCGCCGCGGTGGAAATCGGCGGCTTCATCGAAACGGCCCGGCCCATCTTAGCGCCCGATGACGGGGCCCCGCTCTTGTTCACCGCTCGGGCCTCCCTCGTTGACGCCATTGGCGGCCATAACGGGTTTCTGGTTGAGCCCAGCGTCGGTCTCTTGCGGCCCGGTCAGAAGTGGACCTACGCCGCGTCCTTAACGACAACCTATGCGTCGGGATTGTTCCAGGACGCTTTCTTCAGCGTTGACGCCGCCAATGCGGCCGCCTCGGGACTCGACGTCTTCGACGCGGGCGCGGGGTTCAGAGATGTCGGCGTGTCCAGCCTCCTGTCCTATAAGTTGTCGAAGAGACGGTGGCTCAATTCG
>JBHJGU010000104.1:0-14865 GCA_050331475.1 Maricaulaceae bacterium
GTCGGCGTTATGGGCTGGGGGCGGGACCGCAGGCGCGTGGGGGGTGGGTGGCGCGGCTAGCTGAGGCGGGGGGGCGGCCTCGGGCGCCGACGCCGGGGCCACCTCATCTTGTTTCAAGCCCGATCGGAAGGACCGAACGCCCTTGCCCACATCACCCATGATCGCCGCTAAGCGGCCGCGCCCACCGAACAGTAAGAGCGCGACCACCAGCACCAACACGATCTGCCAAATTCCCGGGGCCATCCGCGCCGCTCCTTGTTCGCTGTTCCCGCGTCATAGCCGTCCCAAAGCCGACGCGCCAGACGCCTTGATCCCTCGCGCCCGTGTCTAGGTCATGACCTAGCGCTCCGGCGCGTCCTCGGTCGCGCTTGGCGCTCCCTCCTCGATTGTCGCGGCGTCGGGGCCTGGCTCGAAAAAGTCCGCCTGGAATTCCGGATCGCCAGGACCGATCGGCTCTTCATCCGGCGCTAGATCGTCCGAGGGTCGGGGTATGTCGAAATCCGCCGGCGCGTCCGGGCTCAATAAACCCGCGGCCTTCAAATCCGCTTTGCCCGGCAAATCGCTTAATTGGTCCAGGCCGAAATGGGCGAGGAAGCGATCCGTGGTGCCATAGGTGACGGGCTTGCCCGGCGCGCGACGGCGTCCGCGCACCCGCACCCATCCCAGATCCATCAACAAATCCAACGTGCCTTTGGAGGCCGCCACCCCGCGCACGGTCTCGATATCGGCGCGCGTCGCGGGTTGGTGGTAGGCGATCACCGCCAGGGTCTCCAACGCCGCGGGGGAGAGCTTGCGCGGTTCGATCTTTGACGCCGTCAGGATTGGCGCAAGATCCGGCGCCGTCTCAAACCGCCATTTGCCCGCAACCCGCGCTAAGCGCACGCCGCGGGTTTCGTAATGGGTTTCCAAAGCGGCTAGCGCGGCCTGAACGTCAGCGCCCTCGGGCAGGCGCGCGCGCAGGGTGGCCGTGTCCAACGGCTCTTCAGCGGCGAACAACAACGCCTCGACCATGCGCATGTGCTCGCGCGCGTCCACGACGCCAGGGCCCGGGTCCGCGTCTGACTCCGGACGGCCCGCATGACGGCGGCCACGATCGGCGAGGGACACCACATTGGGCGCGTGCGCGCCTTCCCCGCGGGAATCATCGGTGGCCATGGCTAAGGCTCCTCCGCTGATGCGTCTTCTGCGCCCCCCGCGCGGACGAAAATCGGCCCAAACGGCGCCATTTGCTTGAGGCTGAGTTTGCCCTCCCGGGCCAGCTCCAAGCTCGCCGCGAAGGTGGAGGCCAAGCGCGAGGCCGGGTCCGGCGGCTCACCGCGGAAATGCTCCGGCTCGGGCACAAACCCTTCCAAAGCGCGCCATCCCGGAATGCGGCCGAGCATCCGCGAGAGCCGAACGCGCGCCGCCTCCAGCGCATAAGCGTTGGGCGGTTCGACGGCGATCTCCGCGCGCGCTGCCGGACGGCGCGCCTCGCCATAGGCTTTCAGAAGGCTGTGCAAATCCGCGTCATAAGCGGGCGTGGTCAAAGTGCGCACGCCCTCCGCTCGCCCCCGCGCGAACACGTCCCGGTCTAACAAACGCCCCGCCATCAAGCGCTCGCCGGCCTGGCGCATCGCGTCGAGCCGGACGAGTTGAAAGGCGAGCCGCCGGGCAAGCTCCTCCGCTTCCGGCTCGTCATCGGCTTCCGCCCGATCCGGTTTCGGCGCCAACAACTTGGATTTTAAGAAGGCTAGCCACGCCGCCATGACCAGATAATCCGCAGCGAGGTCGATATCCAAAGCTTGCGCTTCGCGAATAAAGGCGACGTATTGCTCCGCCAAGGTTAAGATAGAGATGTGCTTGAGGTCGACCTTCTCTCGCTGAGCGAGGTCCAAGAGCACGTGCAACGGACCCTCATAGGCGCCCAACGCCAGGTGCAACGCCGGCCGATCTTCGCTGAGATCGAGATCGCTGGGCTCGAACGCGCTCATGCGCTCACCCCTCCCCCCAAGATCTGGGCCAACTCGGCCTCCGCCGCGACCGCGTCCCAGTCCGGCGTCCGCTCGACCTCCGCAAACGCGCGATCGGCGCGCTCAAGGCTTGCGCCGGCGAGCCGCGGGGTGATGTCGGCGAGCGCCCTAGCGTCTTCCGTGCGCCCCGGACAGTGCAGCACCACATCACAGCCCGCCTGCAACGCCGCGCGCGCCCGGTCAACCAGCGCGCCGTCTAACGCTGCCATCGCCAGATCGTCGCTCATCAACAGACCATCAAACCCAATCGCGCCGCGAATGACCTCCGCGATCACCCGGTCGGACACGGTCGCCGGAGCGGTGGGATCCAACGCGACGTAGGTCACATGGGCGGTCATCGCCATCGGCGCCTGGTTTAATCGACGAAACGGCTCGAAATCGGTCGCGGCCAGCTCCGCCCCCGACGCGTCAACGACGGGCAAGGTCAGATGGCTGTCGGCCTGCGCCCGGCCGTGCCCGGGAATGTGCTTGATCACGCCCGCCGCCCCGCCGCGGGCGAGCCCCTCAAGCGTCGCACGGCCCAGGGCTGTGATCGCGTCCGCGTCCGCGCCTAAGGCTCGATCGCCGATGATCGGATCCGCACCGTCGACCGGACGGTCGAGAACGGGCGCACAAACCGCGTTCACGCCCATCGCCGATAATTCGCGGGCAATGAGTTGATAGTTCAACCAACAAGCCGTTACGGCGCGCTCAGGGTCCTCTCGATATAGCGCCGCGAAGATCCCGCCCGCGGGCGCGGCGCGCCAATGGGGGGGGCGGAACCGCGCGACCCGCCCGCCCTCTTGATCAACGAAAACCGGCGCAGACCGGCCTAAAACCGCGCGCGCCTCGGCCACCAAAGCGGCGACTTGGTCGGGCGTTTCGATATTGCGGGCGAAAAGAATAAGCCCCCAAGGATCCGCCGCTTGCAGCGCGGCGCGGTCTTCCGCGCTGAGCGTTGTCCCCGCTAAACCCAGAATAAGGGCGCGCGAGGTCACCGCGCCGCCACGAGACAGTCTTGGCCTTGAGCCTTGATTAGGTCGCACGCCGCGCCTGCGGCGGCCCGATCGGCGAAGGCGGCTGCGCGCAGCCGATGCCACACGCCACGCTCGCCCAAATCCGCCTCGGCGATATCGGCGGACATGCCCGCCAAGACCGGGCCCAAACGGCCCTCTAGGCTGGACCATGCGGCGAGGGCGTCGTCTTGCGACCGAAACGACGCGAGTTGGACCACATAGCCGCCATTGGGATCGACCCCGGTCGGGCGCGCCGGCTCGGGGGGCGGCGGCTCCGCCGACGCAGCCTCAGAAGGCGCGGGCTCAGCGGGTTCCGCGGTTGAGGTCGGTTCAGGCCTCTGGTTTGGCGTCGGCGCCGCGTCCGCGGGTTGGGTCCTGGACGCACGCAATTGGGGCGGCGCGCCGGCGGGGCGGTTTTGCCCCTGTTCGGCTTGGGTCGCACGCGAGGGGGATTGTTCGGCGGGCTCCGCCGCGCCCGGCGCAGCTTCGGTGCGCACGCGAACCGGCGGCGGCCGATCGATCGGGCGTTCGGGCGGGGGCGCGGGCCGAACCTGGGCGGCGCCCGCATCGCCGTCGAGTTGGGCGAACACCTCTTTGTCTTGATGGGGGGCTTGCGCGCCGCCCGGATCGTCGGGCCGAACCTTATAAGGGCCTGGCTGGGCTGCGATCAGAGGCGGTTCGTCGCGTCCGCGCTCGCGCACGCCCAGACGATAGGTGCTCCACGCAATGGCGACGATCACCACGACAACGGCCAAAGCCACGATTAAAACAAGCGTCCCGCGGGTGTCCTCGTCGTCGCGTGCGTCGAAGGTGTCTTCGTCGTCCCAATCATCGGGCGGCGGCGCGTAAGCGCCAAGATTGTCCTGGGCCATGGATGTCGCCTCCCTCCTTCAAAGCCCCGCGTCGCGGGTCGGGCCGATGATAGCCCGTTAAACCAAGCGTTCCACGCTGAACAGCCGGCGATGCTCTTCAATGGCGTAGCCGTCCGTCATCCCCGCTACGTAATCGCAGACCCGGCGCGCCAACGCCACCGAATCCAAGTCCTCTCCCTGGGGCCGCCAATGGCCCGGCAACAGGTCCGGCTCGGCGATAAACAGCTCGAAAAGTTCCGTGATCACCCGCCGGGCGCGACTCATTTTCCGGTTCAGTCGGTGATGACGATACATTCTTTCCATCAGAAACCGACGCAAGCTTGCGTCGCAAGCACGCATCTCCGCGGAAAATCCCACCAGCGGCCCGTCCGCCTCGCGCACCTCTTGGGCGCTGCGCGGCGCGTACCGCTCCAATCGCTCGCGCGTTTCCGCCAAGAGGTCGCTAATCCATAGGCCAATCAGCCGGCGGACCGCCTCGTGGATCCGGCGGGACTCTTCGATATGGCCGTAGCGATGCTCGACGGCGTCAAACACAACGCCAACCCGCGGCAGGTCACGCAAATCGTCAATGGTGAAGTACCCTGCGCGTAAACCGTCATCAATGTCGTGATTATTATAAGCGATGTCGTCGGAGAGCGCCGCGATCTGCGCCTCCAAGCCCGCGAAGGTGTGCACCTCCAGCTCCCGCCAGCCGGTGTAATCGGTGATCGCCCAAGGCAGATCGACGTCATCGTCCGGCGCGGCCGTCAGCGGACCATTGTGTTTGACCACGCCCTCGAGCGTCTCCCAACACAGGTTCAATCCGTCAAACTCCGGATACCGCGCCTCCAGTCGGGTTAGAACGCGTAAGGTCTGCGCGTTATGGTCAAAGCCGCCGTAAGGCGCCATGCACTGGGCCAGCGCGCTTTCGCCAGCATGCCCGAAAGGCGGATGACCGAGATCATGGGCGAGCGCGATCGCTTCGGCCAAATCTTCGTCCACCCCCAGCGCGCGTGCGACCGAGCGCGCGATCTGGGCCACCTCCAGGGAATGGGTCAGCCGAGTGCGGTAGTGGTCCCCCTCATGGGCGACGAACACTTGCGTTTTTTGTTTCAACCGCCGAAAGGCGCTCGCATGGATGATGCGGTCGCGATCGCGTTGAAAGGGCGTGCGCGTGGCGCTTGGGAGCTCGTCGATCCGGCGACCGCGGCTTTGATCCGGATCGCTGGCGTAAGGGGCGCGGGGACGCGCGACGGAACCCAATTGCGGAATGATCATAATTCGCCATATACGGGGAGTCTGTTTCTCTTGTCCAAGCCTTGAGCGAGGTTTGTCATGGCTGAGCGCCCTTCGGTCGTCTTAAGCGCGGCGGCTGCGAAGAAAATCAACGAAATCATGGCCGCCCAATCGGAGGCCACAGCCCTGCGCGTCGGCGTTGTCGGGGGCGGATGCTCCGGTTTTTCCTATACGTTCGACTTCGCAACCGGTCCGGAGACCGATGATTTGGTGCTCGACCGGGACGGGGCGCGCGTCGTGATCGATCCAATGTCGCTGGAATTTCTTGAAGATTCCGAAATCGATTATGTGGATGAACTCATCGGCGCGAGCTTCAAGATCAAGAACCCCAACGCGACGGCGAGCTGCGGGTGCGGCACATCGTTCGCGGTCTAGGCGGGCGAACGAGCTAGCCGATCCATCCGCCGTTGAGGGAGCGCTCGGTGAAGCTCGCCACTTGGAACGTCAATTCCGTCAAAGCGCGACTGCCCACGGTGCTAGACTGGTTCCGTGGCGCAGACCCGGACGTCGCCTGCCTGCAGGAAATCAAGTGTGTGGACGACACCTTTCCCCGGCTTGAATTCGAGGATTTGGGCTATGTCGTCGCCACTCACGGCCAAAAATCCTACAACGGAGTCGCGATCCTGTCAAAATCGCCGCTCCAAGACGTCACCCCAGGATTGCCTGGGGACCCCGACGATGATCAAGCGCGGTATCTCGAAGCGGTCGTGGATGCGCCTGGCGGCGCGGTAAGGGTCGCCTCGCTTTATTTGCCCAACGGCAATCCGGCTCCGGGACCAAAATACGATTACAAGCTGAGCTGGATGGACCGGCTAATCGATCACGCGCGCGACCGGCTGAAGCTGGAGGAGGCGCTGGTCCTCGCCGGTGATTACAACGCCATTCCGCGAGCAGAAGACGTGCACGATCCCGTCGCCTGGGCCGAGGACGCCTTGTTCCGCCCCGCCACCCGAGCGAAATTTCAAGCGTTGAAATGGCTAGGGTTAACGGAGGCGTTTGAAGCGCTCGACGATCGCGCCCATCAATACACTTTTTGGGACTACCAAGGCGGCGCATGGCCCAAAGACCATGGCGTGCGAATCGATCATTGCTTACTCAGTCCCCAGGCCGCGGACCGCTTGTCGATGATCCAAATCCACCGCGACGCCCGGGCGATGACCAAGCCTTCGGATCACGCGCCGGTGATGATCGATCTGACCTCACATCCCTAGATAATTGCACCTGCGAACAATTTTTCCCGACACTACGCGGTCGCGCGTGGACGCGTAGCGGCGAAGCGCTTTCACGATCAAAAACCGGGTTGAATATAAAAAGGCAAATTTGATCGCACCATAGCGCAAAATGCTATTGATATGCCTCAGACTCATCCTGAGCGGCGACCTCTTGAAAAATGTTGCCTACAAGACACACCGCATTACAGATTTTTATAAGTTGCGCCGCACAAACGCGACAAAGCGTTGACCGCACGGAAATCGACTGAATACCATGACATTTGGTCTGTTCGGGGAGACCGGAGCGATCAAGACGACGGAAGACAAAAGTCGCGCGGCTTGATCGCTCTCACAACAAAAGCAGGAGACGAGACGTGACGTTTAACGAACGCCGCGGTCGCTGGTTTGCGACCACGATTCTAGCGACCTTCGCCGCGGGGACCGCGCAAATGGCCGCCGCTCAGGAGGTCGAGCAGACCCCTGAGCCCGTCGACACCGCGCAACAGGATTTGGCTCAGGTCGAGCAGATTGTCGTCACCGGGTCGCGCTTGGCCCGACCCGGTCTGGAGTCCGCAAGCCCGGTGACGGTTGTCGACTCCGCGGAAGTCAATCTCACCGGCACGGTCAACATTGAGATCCTGCTCAACACTTTGCCCCAGACTGTTTCGGGTCTGACCAACACCTCCAACAACCCGGGCAACGGCACCGCGACGATCGATCTGCGCGGCTTAGGCGCGCCCCGGACGTTGGTGCTGGTGGACGGCATTCGCTTCGTGCCATCCGGCGCAGGCGGGGTGACGGACATCAACTCCGTCCCGGCCTCGCTGGTGGAACGCGTTGACGTGGTGACCGGCGGCGCTGGGGCGATTTATGGGTCGGATGCGTTGGCGGGCGTGGTTAACTTCGTTCTCCGTGATGATTTCGAAGGCGTTGAACTCGACGGCCAATACAGCCTCACGGGCCAAGGCGACGGCGAAGTCCTCGACCTGTCGGTGACTTTAGGCGGTAACTTCGCCGGCGGGCGCGGTAATGCGGTTCTTTCGGCAAGCTACACCGATCGGAACCCGGTGTTCCAAGGCGATCGTGAATTTTCGTTCTTCGAATTGGCCGACGCCACCGTCGACGCGTCTCAAGCGTTTGCGGTGTTTGACGGCATCCCGGCGGTCCCCGCCGGCGCGACCTTGCCGGCCGAAGAAGGTGGCGTTCCAGGCTTTGAGACGGGTGGGTCCTCGGGCAACCTCGGCTCGACCCTGTTTACCGGCATCGATTTCGGCGACGGCGCAGGTCCGGTTCTGTCCACATTCGACCCCGACGGAACCATTCGCCCGTTTACGACGGCGGACTTGTTCAACTTCGCACCGTTCAACTTCCTGCAAATTCCGCAGGAACGCTTCAACATCACAGGCATAGCAAGCTACGAAGTTAACCAATATATCGAGTTCTTCTCCCGGGGTGTGTTCACGCAAAACCGGGTCGACCAAGAGCTTGCGCCCACGCCGGTGTTCTTGGGCCTCGCGGGCAACCCACAAGCGGTTGTAAATGTGGACAACCCCTTCTTGACGCCCGAAGCTCAGGACCTGTTTGCGACCCAACTTGATGAAGATGGGGACGGCCTTGTGGAGCTGACGCTGGGTCGCCGCTTGGCGGAAAGCACGAGCCGCCAGTCGCTTAACGAATTCGATGTGTTCCAAATTGTTGTCGGCGGCCGAGGCAATCTGCCTGGCGAATTCTTGGAAGAACGGGGTTGGCGTTGGGACCTGTCGATCGCCCACGCCGAGTCGACGGCGAACACCGTGCTCTTTGGTGACGCTAGCCTGGATAACTTTCTCCAAGGCCTGCTGGTGACCACCGATGACGCCGGTAACCCAGTTTGTATTGACCCCTCGGGCGGCTGTGCGCCGATCAATATTTTTGGTGCGGGGAACATCTCTCCTGAGGCGGTTGATTTCATCGACCTATCGGCGAACGAGATCATCCAGACCGAAACCACCGTGATTACGCTGACCTCGAGCGGCGATGTCGTGGAAATCCCCTGGACTGGGGAGAGCGCGGCCCTTTCCATCGGGGTCGAGTATCGGGAGGAATTAAGCGCCTCCTTCCCCGATGACAACTTAGCCACCGGTAACGTGTTGGGCTTTAACGACAGCCCGCCCGTCGCTGGCTCCTTCAACGTCATCGAGTTTTTCTTCGAAGGCCGCGTGCCGATCGTGCGTGACCTGCCCTTCGCGCAAACGATCGATTTGCAATTCGGCTATCGCTTCTCGGATTTTTCGACGATCGGCAGCGTGAACACCTTCTTCGGTGGCGGCGATTGGCAGGTTTATGACGATCTGCGGCTTCGCGGCCTGTTCCAGCGCGCCGTGCGCGCGCCGAACATCGCCGAATTGTTCTCCCCGCAAGTGATCAACTTCCCCGGCGCGGCGGACCCGTGCGCGGCGGACGGCGCGGGCGGCGCGTTTGACCCGACCGTGCCGGGTCTGACCGAGTTCTGTATCGCCGCCGGCGTTCCGGCGGATGCGGTGAACACGCCGCTCATCCAGCTCCCCGCGGCGCAAGTCACCGCGTTTGGCGGCGGCAACCCGGACTTGGACGCTGAGACGTCTCGGACGATTACCGCAGGCGCCATTTTTCAACCCAGCTTCGCTCCGGGCCTAAGTGTCACGGCGGACTACTTCAACATTATAGTTGAAGACGTGATCGCTGCATTTGGCGGAACCGCGCAAAATGTCATCAACCAGTGCTTCCTGGTGTTCCAAGACCTCTCCAACGAGTTTTGTGAGGTGATCAATCGTGGTCCCTCGGGTCTGATTTCGGAGGTCTTCCTGGTCAGCCAAAACGCGGCGTTTTTGTCCACCGAAGGCATCGATCTTCAGGTGAATTACGGCTTCGATGTTCGCGATATTGGGCTTCCTGATGCGGGCTCCGTCGACCTGTCTTTCATCGGCACATACCTGCTCGAAGACGATTTCCAAGCGGATAGTGTGTCACCGGTCAACGAGTGCGCGGGCATCTTCGGCGACGTGTGCGGCGAGCCGAACGCCCGGGTGCGGTTCACCTCCCGCGCCACGTGGAACTACGGCCCGCTGTCGTTATCCACGCGGTATCGCTGGATTTCGGGCACGAGCTCGGACGCGTTCGGCGGGGTTCGCGACGAGTTGGACGCGGAAGGGTTCTTGGATATCACGGGCTTCTATGATGTGACCGAGAACTTCCGGGTTCGCGCCGGTGTTCTCAACATCACCGGCAATGATCCGCCGATCATCGGGGAAAACGAAGAGCAGGCGAACACCTTCCCCGCTACGTTCGAGGTGCTGGGCCGGCAAATCTTCTTCGGCGGTACCGTTAACTTCTAATCTCCCTACCTGGCTGAGTTTCACTCCAAGAGGCGGCGCTTGCGTCGCCTCTTTTTTCTTGCCACGACCGTTTGGACTTTCTCGTCAGTTTTTTCATCACCGCGCGAGCGTGACAGGCCCGGCGATCAAACTCGCGCGAGTCCGTCGGCGAAGAGGGAAAACATCCTTATATATCGCCGCGTCATTCGGTTTTTCAGGAGATATCCGATGCGCTTAATTCGTGCGGCCGCGGCCGCGATCATCGCGTGCGCCGCCCCCGCCGCCGCATCTGCCCAAGGCCTAGCCAAACTCTTTGTGCCCAGCGTCAAGGTATTTGACGAGCGGTTCTTGGAGTTCGGATCAAACACCGGGGTCGACAACAGCGCGTTCAACGCCTTCCTGGAAACCTACACAGCGCTCGACGCCGATGGCGTGCGCCGGGTCGATTACGGCGCGGTGACCGACGCGGATTCGGCGGCTTTGAGCGCGTATGTGGACGCTTTGGAAGCGGTGAAGGTCACCGACTTGTCCCGCGACGAGGCCCTTGCGCATTGGATGAACCTCTACAATGCGGGCACCATCGAAGTGTTGCTGGACAATTATCCGGTCGACTCAATCCGCGACATCCGGCCCAATTTGTTCTCCATTGGCCCTTGGGACATCAAATTGTTCACCGTCGAAGGCGTGGAAATGTCGCTCAACGACATCGAACACGGCGTTGTTCGCCCAGTCTTCCAGGACCAGCGGGTGCATTACGGGCTGAACTGCGCAGCGTTTTCGTGCCCGAATTTGGGCGGCGAGGCGTTTGAAGGCGACCAAGTGTTTGAGCAGTTAAACGCCAACGCCAAAGCCTATGTGAACAGCGCTCGCGGCGCCACCGTTGACGATCGAGGCCGGGTGACCGCGTCGAAAATCTATCAATGGTTCATCAGCGATTTCGGCGGCGATGAAGCGGGCGTTTTGACCGAGCTGCGTCAGTGGGCGGAGCCGGAATTGAAAGCGCAACTCGATGCGGTCGATGACATCAAAGACTTTGACTATGATTGGACGTTAAATGACGCGGCTAAAGCGGGCAGCTAAAGCCATTCTATAGGCAAGGATCGCCGCCGGCTCGCTTATTTAAGCGTTCGGCGGCGATCAGATCAGCTTGATTTTATCGGCCACGGCTTCCCAGCCCTGACCTTCATGAATGATTGTGTAGACGTCGTACTTGCCGAATATTTTTGAGGTTAACCAAGACGCGCCGCGTTGAGTGAAAAGCTCACAAATCACCGCGCTGGTCGGGCCCGGCGGTTTGCCTGCGCCACCGCCAAAAACGCCGGCGATCTTGGTTTCTTGATAAGCTCGCGAATGCGGTGGTGAGCGATTATTTTCAAGTTACTGTTTTATCGTCAAAAGGCCTGTACTTGGCGAAACCGCGACCCCCACATAGGCCGCGACCCCGCCCAGTACTGAGATCAAGAACCCGCCTTGAACGCCGCCGATCCACTCCAATCCGGCGAGTAAGACGAATTGCACGATGACCGCTGCGCTCGCCGCAGCGCCGCCGCCAAAGCTGCGACCGAAAATCGCAAACAGCACCGGCGCCACCAGCACCCCGCCCACCGACGCCGCAGCCGTGACGATCTCGCGAATGCCTTCGCCGGAGGCCGCAATCGCGGTCGCCGCCAATCCCGCCAAAACGGTCATCGCCCGCGCCGCGCGCAAGTATTCCCGATCTGTGGCTCCCGGGCGCAGACGGCGATAGCCGCTTTCTGTGGCCACCGCGGCGACCGCTAGAATGGCGCTGTCCACCGAGCTTAAAATGGCGGACACCAGGGCGCCCGCGAACACCACATAGAGCCAAGGCGGGAGCAGCGCTTGGGCGAGGTCCGAGACAAAAGCTTCGCCCTCGCCAAGCCCGAGCCCCAAATGCGGACCGATTAGCCCTAACACCACCGGCAGGCCGCACACCGCCACATAAATGCCCGCGCCCGTCATGGCGCCAACGCGCGCCACGGTCGGGGTTTTCGCGCCCAACGCCCGCGCAATGGCTTCTTGCGCGACGATGGAGGCGAAGATCGGCACGAGCCACAGCTCAACCTGGTCGACCCAGCTTTCCCCCGCCCCTTCGAACGCCCATTGCTCGGCGGGAACCGCCGCAAAGGCCGGGCCGAGTCCGCCGGCCGCGTTAAAGGCCAAAACCGTCAAAACCCCGAGCACGAGGATCAGGATCACGCCCTGGAGAGCGTCAGTGACCACATCGCCCAAAAGCCCGCCTAACAGCGTGTAAGCGATCACCACGCTCGCCCCGGCGCCAAGCGCGGGCAAGAACCCGAGCCCCGAAACCGACGCTACGATGGCGGCCAGCGCGAAGAGCTGCGCCGCCGCCCAGATCGCGCCCGAGGCGGCGATAGCGAGCGCGGCCAAGGTTTCGGTGGAGCGCCCATACCGCTCGCGCAGGAAATCCGCCAAGGTCATCGCGCCCGACGCGCGCAGCCGACCGACGATAAAGAGGCCCAAAAGGAAGATGCCCAGCCCATAGGCCAAGGGCTCGATCCGAGCGGCCGACAGCCCCGCCTCCGCCACCTCCCCGGTGAGCGCGACCACAGACTCTGAGGCGAACCAGGTGGCGAAAAACGACATGGCGATGGCCAGAACGCCAAGCCGTCGCCCCGCCACCAGGTAATCCGCATCCGAAGCCATGCCGCGCGACGCCCAAGCCGCGATCGCCAATTGCGCGAGCACATAAACACCGACCGCGACCGTGAGCATGTCCGCCCTCCCCCGGCTGGTCTTGACGGCAACGGTTCAGCCGGTCGACCCTTGCGCGGTCAAGCGTTTTTACCAAAGGTCGCCCATGAAACCTCAGAAGCTGCTGCGCCAAGTCCACCATTGGGGGTCGCTCGTCATCATGGTGCAGATGGGGCTGGTGATCGGCGCCGGTCTCCTACTGATGCTGAAAAAGGAGTTCGATTGGATCCAACCGCCCACCCAAAAAGGCGTCGAACGGGCGGCTGTGCCCTCGCTCAGCCTGGCTGAGATGTGGGCCGAAGTCAGCGCGCTTGAGGCGTTTGAGGGGGTGGCTTGGGCGGATCTGGACCGGGTGGACGTGAAACCGGACAAAGGCGTCGTCAAATTCGTTGCGCCCAACCGTTGGGAAGCGCAAATCGACGCGACGACCGGTGAGATCGTGCAACTCGCCTATCGACGCTCAGACTTAATCGAGCAGCTTCATGACGGGTCATTCTTCGCCGATTGGGTGAAACTTTATGTGTTTTTGCCCACAGGCGTGGGGCTTCTGATCCTCTGGGCGAGCGGGATTTATCTGTTTATCTTGCCCCACGCCAAGCGCTACAGACGGGCGCGCACCAAACAGAGCAAACGCACCGTCTCCGCATGAGCGGACGGGCGCTCATGGGGAGAGATCAATGCGGATTTTAGGAGCGGCGGCCTTAGGGCTGGCGACGGCGACGTTCGGAGCTCAGCCCGGCTTGGCCAAGGAGGACCCGCGCGAATTCTACGACGGTCTGGAATACCGCAATATCGGCCCCTACCGCGGCGGTCGGGCGACAGCCGCCGCCGGGGTCGCGAGCGATCCTTTGACCTATTACATGGGCGCCACGGGCGGGCTCTTTAAAACCACCAATGCGGGGGTGAGCTGGTTCCCGGTCAGCGACGAGGATTTTGGAACCGGCCCGGTCGGGTCGATCGACGTGGCCCCCTCGGACCCGAATGTGGTGGTGGTGGGCATGGGCGAGAGCCCGTTCCGCGGCGTGGCGTCTTCGCAGGGCGACGGGGTCTATATCTCCACCGACGCCGGGGAGAGCTGGACCCATGCGGGGCTGAAAGACACCCGCCAAATCAGCTCGGTGAAAATCCACCCCACCAACCCCGACGTGATCTGGGTCGCCGCCCAAGGGGACAGTTGGTCGGCCAATCCCAATCGCGGCGTTTATAAAACGACCGATGGCGGGCGCACCTGGCGGCGCGTGCTGGCGGGGGAGAACGACCACACCGGCGCGGTAGACCTAGAGTATGACGCGAACAATCCGCGCATTCTCTACGCCGCGATGTGGGACCATGACCGGGAGCCTTGGGAGATCCGGTCCGGCGGCCCAGGCTCGGGGTTATGGAAATCCACCGATGGCGGGGAGACCTGGGCGGAGCTGACCGAGGACTTGCCCAAGTTGAAGGGCAAGATGGGCGTCGCCCCCTCACCCGCCAAACCGGGCCGGGTTTGGGCGGTGATCGAAGCCTCCGAAGGTGACGGCGAGGGTGGCGGGCTCTACCGCTCCGAGGACTACGGGGAGAGCTGGACCAAGGTGAATAGCAGCCGTGAAATCCAGGCCCGCTCCTGGTATTACATGCACATCTTCGCCGACCCGAAGGACGCCGAAACGGTCTATGTGATGAACGCGCCCTTCATGAAGTCGGTCGACGGCGGGAAAACCTTCGTCGTAGTCGACATGCCCCATACCGCCCAACACGACCTCTGGCTGAACCCGGACGATCCCTCGATCATGGCGAACGCCAATGACGGCGGCGCGACCATTTCGCTCGACGGCGGCGCGACCTGGTCGACGCAGCATAATCAGCCGACGGCGCAATTCTATCGCGTCATCACGGACAACCAGATCCCCTACCGCCTCTACGCCGGCCAGCAGGACAACTCCACCGTCGCGATCCGTTCGCGCGCGCCGGACGGGCGGATCGGCCGCGACGACTACCATTCCATCGGCGGCGGCGAGAGCGCCCACGTCGCCTTCGACCCGGACGACCCGCGCTATATCTACGCCGGCAGCTATCTCGGCTACCTCACGGAATACGACGCCGAGACGAACGCGACGCGCTTTATCGCCGCCTATCCCGAGACGAAATTCGGCGTTGCGCCGAAAGAGCGCAAATACCGCTCGAACTGGAACGCGCCGGTCCTCGGCTCGGCCCACGATCCGTCGGTGATTTTCCACGCCGGCAATCACGTCATGGATTCGCGTGATCGCGGACAGTCCTGGGCGGAATACAGCCCCGACCTCACCCGGAACGAGGAGGCGACCCAGGGACCCGGCGGCCGTCCGATTACGAATGAAGTCTCCGAAAACTACAACACCTTCCTGTCGCTTGCGGAAAGCCCGCACGAGAAAGGCGTTCTGTGGGCGGGTTCCGACGACGGTCGGGTCCATATCACCCGC
>JBHJGU010000105.1:0-33336 GCA_050331475.1 Maricaulaceae bacterium
AGCCCCTGTTGTCGATACGCTGGACGGCCTGAGCGGGGTCGAGAAAGCGGCCGTCCTGTTGCTCGCTTTGGGCGACGAGGAGCACCGGCTTTGGGAGTTGATGGACGAGGAGGAGGTCAAAGAGGTCTCCCACGCCATGTCCAATCTTGGCACTGTGGGGGCCGGCGCCGTTGAGGAGTTGATCGTCGATTTCGTCGGTCAATTGTCCCAGACCGGTTCGTTGATGGGGTCCTACGAATCCACCCAACGGCTGCTCGCGAGCTTCCTGCCGACGGAAAAAGTCGACGCCGTGATGGACGAGATCCGTGGTCCGGCGGGTCGCACCATGTGGGACAAGCTGGGCAATGTGAATGAAGGCGTCCTCGCCAACTATCTGAAAAACGAATACCCGCAGACCGTGGCCGTGGTGCTCTCCAAAGTCCGCTCCGACCACGCCGCGCGCGTGCTCTCAGCTTTGCCGGAAGACTTTTCCATCGAAGTGATCATGCGAATGTTGCGCATGGAGCCGGTGCGTCGGGAAATCCTCGACAAGATCGAGTTCACCTTGCGCAACGAGTTCATGCAGAACCTCGCGCGCACCGCCAAGCGCGACAGCCATGAAATGATGGCGGACATTTTCAACAATTTCGACAGGCAAACGGAAAACCGTTTTGTGACCGCGCTGGAAGAACGCGCGCGCGATTCCGCCGAACGCATTCGCGCTTTGATGTTCGTCTTCGAAGACTTGAGCAAACTCGATCCCGGCGGCGTTCAGACTTTGCTGCGCGCGGTGGATAAGTCCCAACTTGCGCTGGCCATGAAGGGCGCCTCGGACGCGCTGCGCGACCTGTTCCTGTCGAACATGTCCGAACGCGCTGCCAAAATTCTGCGCGAAGACATGGAGTCGCTGGGCCCAGTGCGCTTGCGCGACGTCGATCAGGCCCAGCAAGGCATGGTCAACATGGCCAAAGACCTCGCCGCGAAAGGCGAAATCGTGCTCGCCGAAGCCGGCGGGGACGATGAGCTGATTTATTAGGACGGGGGCGGACCATGAGCTTTGAAAAATTCGCCTTCGACAGGGTGTTCAGCGCCGACGGCCGCATTATCCATGATCCCAAAGGCGATCAGGAGAGCTTTTCTCAAACCGAAATCGATCAAGCCCGCGCTCAGGCCCGCCGGGAAGGCGAACGCTCAGGCGTGGTGCGCGCTGAGAAAGCCGCCGCCGACGCGCTGCAAGCCCTCGCCCAGCAAGCGGCGCACAGCCTGAACCAGCTCAACGCCGTCGCCGCCAGCCATCGCGCCGACGCCGCGCGCTTGGGGCTGGCCGCGGCGCGCGCGGTCGCGGGCTCAGCGCTCGACCGGTTCGGCGAAGACCGGGCGGCGGCGATCATTGAAGCGGCGCTCGGCGATCTGAACACCGAGGCGCGGGTGGTGGTGCGGTTGAACCCGCAAACCGCGAAAACGCTGAGCGAGCGGATCGGGACGGCCTTCGCCCAAGCCGGACTTGACGACCGCTACGACGTCCGCACCGACGCCCAAGCGGGACCGGGGGATGTCAGCGTGGATTGGACGGGCGGGGCGATTTTCGCAGACGCTGAAGACGCTCAAGCGCGCATCGACTCCATTCTTAAGCGACACATCGAAGCCGACGCCATGGAGGCGAGCCAGCTCGACATGTTCGCCGTCCAACACGCCCAAGCCGGCCAAACGCCGCCGCACTCATAGGGAAGGCCGATCGCCATGGCGAATAATCTCGACCAAAGCTTGCCTGACTTCGCCGGTCAAAAAACGCCGCCTGCGCCCACGCCCGAGGGCGGCGCGGCGCCGACAGAGGCCGGGAACGCAGCCGATCCGCAAAAGACCGCCACCGATCTGGCGCCGGTGTTCGATGTGCCGGTGCAGATCTCCGCGGTGTTGGGCAAAACCCAAATCGAGGTCGCCTCGCTTCTGCAGTTGGCGCGCGGCTCGGTCTTAGAGCTCGATCGCAAGGTCGGCGAAGCCATCGACATTTATGTGAACAACCGCCTGGTCGCGCGCGGCGAAGTCGTCGTGGTCGACGAGCGCTTAGGCGTCACCATGACGGAAATCATCAAAGACGGGGATTCGAGCGCTTAACCGCGCCGAGCGAAAGGAGCGAAACCATGCGGGTTCTGATCGTCGGAACGTTGAGCGGACAACTCTCCGTGGCGACGAAAATCGCCATGGACCGGGGGGCCAAGGTCGCCCATGTGGAGACCATCGAAGCGGCCACAGCCGCCCTACGCGCGGGCCAGGGCGCGGATTTGCTCATGGTCGATGTGGCCTTGGACATCTCCACGCTGATCGCGGCGAACGAGGCCGAGCGCATTGTCGCCCCGGTCGTCGCCTGCGGGGTCGAGGTCTCCCCCCGCGCGGCGGCGGACGCCATTCGCGCGGGCGCGAAGGAGTTCATCCCCCTGCCCCCGGATGCGGAGTTGATCGCCGCAGTGCTCGCCGCGGTCGCCGACGACAACCGGCCCATGGTCGCGACCGATCCCGCAATGCAGACCGTTCTTCGGCTCGCGGACCAAGTAGCCCCTTCTGACGCGCCGATCCTGATCACCGGGGAAAGCGGTTCGGGTAAAGAGGTCATGGCCCGGCACGTGCACGCCCGCTCGCGCCGCAAGGACGCGCCATTTATTGCGGTCAATTGCGCCGCCATTCCGGAAAACCTCTTGGAATCGGAACTCTTCGGCCACGAAAAGGGCGCGTTCACCGGCGCGCTCGCCCGCCGGATTGGGAAGTTCGAGGAGGCCGACGGCGGCACCTTGCTGCTCGACGAGATCTCAGAAATGGACGTGCGCCTGCAGGCCAAGCTGTTGCGCGCCATCCAAGAGCGCGAGATCGACCGGGTCGGCGGCTCCAAGCCGGTCAAGGTGAATATCCGGATTTTGGCCACGTCAAACCGGAACTTGGCCCAAGCGGTCAGCGAAGGCGCGTTCCGCGAAGACTTGTTGTTCCGCTTAAACGTGGTGAATTTGGCGCTGCCGCCCTTACGCCAACGCCCTGGCGACATTATCGCCTTGGCGGGCCATTTCGCGAAGAAATACGCCGCGGTGAACGGCGCCCCCGATCGCGCGATATCCGCGCGCGCGCGCGACGCGCTGTTGGCGCGGGACTGGCCGGGCAATGTGCGCGAATTGGAGAACACAATGCACCGCGCAGTCCTGCTCGCCAGCGGTGCGGAGATCGAGCCCGACGCCCTGCGCTTGCCTGACGGCCGGCCCTTGGCCGGTCAGCCCGCCCAACCGGGCAGCGCGGAGACCGCCGCGCGCGCCGCCCAAACCGCCGAAGCCGTCGCCCGCGACATGGTCGGACGCACCGTCGCGGAGGTCGAGCAGGATTTGATCCTCGACACGCTCGATCATTGCCTGGGCAACCGCACCCATGCGGCGAACATTCTGGGCATCTCGATCCGCACCCTGCGCAACAAGCTGCGCCAATACATGGATGAGGGCGTGTGCGTGCCCCAGCCCGGGGAGACCCGCGCCGGCGCCGCCTAAACGCGTTCCCGCTCTCCTTAAAATGACACCGCCCCTGTGGCCGACATCACGGAATCCACGACCGCAAAACCCCAAGGCCTCGATCTAGGCGGGGTTTGGGCGGCGCTTAAACGCGGCGAAGTGGCCTTCGCCACCGGCATCGTGGCGATCATCGTGATGTTGATCTTCCCGCTGCCCAGTTGGTTGCTCGACGTGGCGTTGGCGTTCTCGATCTCCTCGGCGGTCTTGGTGCTGATGAATTCGCTGTTCATCGCTAAACCGTTGGAGTTCAGCGCGTTTCCCACCGTGCTGTTGGTGACCACCATGCTGCGTCTGGGCCTGAACGTCGCCTCCACGCGGCTGATCCTGTCGAACGGCGATCAAGGGACGAATGCGGCCGGTAACGTGATCCAAGCGTTTGGCGGCTTCGTCATGGGCGGGAATTTCGTTATCGGCCTGATCGTATTCATCATTCTGGTGATTGTGAATTTCGTCGTGATCAGCCGCGGCTCAAGCCGGATCGCGGAAGTGGGCGCGCGGTTCAGCCTCGACGCCATGCCGGGCAAACAAATGGCGATCGACGCGGATTTGTCCTCTGGGCTGATCAGCGAGGACCAAGCCAAGACGCGCCGCAAAGAACTTGAACAAGAATCCAACTTTTTCGGCGCCATGGACGGCGCGTCGAAGTTTGTCCGCGGTGACGCCATTGCGGGCCTTTTAATCACGGCGATCAATCTGATCGGCGGCATACTGATCGGGGTGGCTCAGAAAGGCATGCCGTTCGGCGACGCCGCGGCGACCTATTCGGCGCTGACCATCGGGGACGGGTTGGTCAGCCAAATCCCGGCTCTGGTGATCTCCATCGCCGCGGGCATGTTGGTCTCCAAAGCCGGGGTCGATCAGCGCGCGGACACAGCCCTTGTCAGCCAGCTGACCAACTATCCGCAAGCGCTAGGCATGGTGTCGGCGTGCTGCTTTATCACCGGGCTGTTGCCGGGCATGCCGTTTTTGCCTTTCGCCGTGCTCTCGGGCGCGACGGGCTATGTGGCCTATGAGATGTATAAGCGCCAGAAGGTCGCGGCGACCCCAGACATCGCCGACGCCGCGCCTCAAGACGCTCCGACCCAGGAAGAACCCATCGCCGCCGCCTTGGCCATGGACGAATTGAAGGTGGAGCTCGGCTATGGGCTGTTGCCGCTAATCAATGACGTCGAAGGTCGCCGGCTAACCGATCAGATCAAAGCGCTGCGCAAATCGCTCGCCCAAGAAATGGGCGTGATCATGCCTTCGGTGCGGATCATCGACAACATGCAGCTGCCGACGAACAATTACGCTATTCGGATCAAAGAGATCGAGGCGGGCGCGGGCGAATTGCGCGCCGGTCAGCTCCTGGCCATGGATCCCGCGGGCGGGCGGGTCAATCTGCCTGGCGACCAAGTTACCGAACCCACCTTCGGCCTGCCGGCGCTGTGGATCGATGCGAATCTACGTGAGGAGGCCACCTTCCGCGGTGCGACCGTGGTCGACCCCGCCACCGTGCTGGTCACCCACCTCACGGAACTGTTGCGCGAACATATGCCGGAACTTCTAAGTTTCGCGGAAACCGAAAAGCTTCTGAAAGAACTTCCGAGCGAACATACGGCCTTGGTCGAGGAGATCAGCCCTGCGCAGATCTCAAAGTCGGGAATTCAACGGGTGTTGCAGAACCTGCTCCAAGAGCGCGTGTCCATTCGCGACCTGCCCACCATTGTGGAGGGGATCGCCGAGGCGAGCGCGCGCACCCAAAACTACGCGCAAATCACCGAGCATGTGCGCACCCGGCTCGCCCGCCAGCTCTGCCACGCCTATGCAAGTCGAGACGGCGCGTTGCCGATCATCACCTTGTCGGCGCAGTGGGAACAGGCTTTCGCGGACGCGTTGGTCGGCCAGGGCGAGGATCGCCAGCTGGCTTTGCCGCCCACCAAGCTGCATGAATTCGTTCAGGCCGTGCGCCAGGCCTTTGACCGGGCGGCCCAAACCGGGGACGCGCCTGTCATGATCACCTCGCCCATAGCCCGGCCCTATGTGCGCTCCATTGTTGAGCGCTTTCGCGGCCAAACCGTGGTGATGAGCCAGAACGAAATCCATCCGCGCGCCAAATTGCGCACGGCGGGCCACGTCTAAGGGCGGCTGAGCGATGCGGCTGAAATCCTTCACCGCCGCCACCATGGCAGAGGCCATGGCCATGGTGCGCCAAGACATGGGCGAGGACGCCATTATTGTGGCGACCGAGACCACCTCGGCGGGCAACATCATGGTGCGCGCCGCCGTCGACCGGCCCGCCATGACGCGCCCCGCGCCGAAAACGGCGCGCGCCGCGATTGACGGCTATGCGCCAAAACCCAGAGGCGAGCCGGCCGCGCGGCTGTTCACCGAACCGCACGCCGCCGATCCCGCCGAGCCTGCGCCCGCACCCGAACGGGGCGCGCCTGCAGAAGCCGCCCGACGCGCCGCGCGTCAGGCGTTGACGTTTCACCGCGTCCCCGATCGGCTGGCCGAAGACTTAGCCAAAGCGGCGGGCGCGCTGGAGGCGGGCGAACCCGCTGCAGGCCTGGCCCACGCCCTAGAGGCCCGCTTCGCCTTCCGCCCCATTTCGGCGGAGCCTGAGCGCCCGATCATCCTGATCGGCCCGCCGGGCGCGGGCAAAACCGCGATGCTGGCCAAGCTCGCCGCCCGGGCGGTGCTCGCCGGCGCCGGCGTCGACCTGGTCGCCGCGGACGCTCAAAGGCCGGGCTCGCTCGCCCAGCTTCAGGCCTATGCTGAGGCGCTCGACCAGCCCTTGATCGACGCCCGCGAACCGGACGCGTTGGCCACGGCCTTCCAAGACCGCCACGCCCAACGCCCCGCCTTGATCGACGCCCCGGCCGCCAGCCCGCACGATCTCGAAGAGCTCGATCGAACCGAAACCCTGATTGGGCTCTGTGGCGCGGAGCCGGTTCTGGTGCTCGACGCGTGCACGCATCCGGAAGACGCCGCAGAAGCCGCCCAAGCGTTTGCCGCCCTGGGCGCCCGCCGGGTGATGTTCGCCAAGTTCGACGTGGGCCGGCGCTATGGCGCGGTGCTCGCGGCTGCGGACGCTGCGGGCCTCGCCATCGCGCAAGGCTCCGCCAGCCCGTTTGTCGGCGGTGGTTTGGCGGCCGCCACGCCCTTGCGCCTCGCCCGTTTCCTCATAGACGACGCCGCGGAACCGCCGCGCGCCAACACCTTAGGAGCCGCCGCATGACCATGCCCGCGCTCGATTTTCCCTTAGAGCGGCGCGCCGCACCGGTGGGTCGTATCTTGGCCGTCGCCTCGGGCAAAGGCGGGGTCGGCAAGACCTTTGTGTCGCTGTCCTTAGCGCACGCCTTCGCCGCGCGCGGGGAAAAGACCTTGCTGTTCGACGGCGATCTGGGCATGGCCAACGTGGACATCCAACTCGGCGTGACCCCTGCGGCGGATCTCGGTTCGGTCGTGTCCGGCCATGTCGCTTTGGAGGACGCGGTGAGCGAAGTCCGCCCGGGCGGGTTCGACGTGATCGCCGGGCTTTCAGGTTCGGGCGCGTTGGCCAGCCTATCGGTGGAGGAGGTTGCAGGACTGGCCGCCGGCTTGGCCGCGGTGTCGCTAAGCTATGACCGCGTGGTGCTTGACTTGGCCGCTGGCGTCGATCCGGCCATGATGAGGCTGGCGTGCGCGGCGGACGACGTGTTGATGGTGATCAATGACGAGCCCACCTCGCTAACCGACGCCTACGCCTTCATCAAAATGCTGCGCATGCGCGATGAGGACGCCGAGCCGGTGGTGGTGGTCAATCTGGTTGACGAAAAGCGCACCCCGGGTCGGGCCTATGAGACCATTGCGCGCAGCTGCGAGAATTTTCTGGGGTTCCGGCCGCATTTCGCGGGCTCCATCCGGCGCGACGATCGCGTGCCTGACGCCATCCGCCACCAGACCTTGCTCGCCGTGCGCCACCCCCAAGCCGACGCGGTCTCCGACATCGTCAAACTCGCCGCTGTCTTAGCCCGCGGCGCGCGCGCAGGGCATTAGGCCAAAACCCGCAAACAAAGCGGGCCGCGAGGTTGCCCCCGCGGCCCGGTTCGGTTCCGGCTTTTCGGCCCGCTAGAGCCGCTTCAATTCGATTCGAATCGAGAAGCGGCTCTAAGTCTTTGGTTTATCGCGTTTTCGAACCGCAAAACCGATTACACTTTTGCTGAAAACGCTCTAGCGCCTAAAACGCCGGCCCGGCCATGGCGCGCTGCATGGCCATATCGTCAAGCTCGGCTTGGAGCTTTTTCTCCCGCTTGGCGCGTTCGCGCGCGACGCGGCGCTCCTCAAGCAGTTCGAACTTCTTCAGCTCTTGGAAGGCTTGTTGCATGCTCGCACGCAGGCCCGCGGCTTGGGCGTCAACTTCCGAGATCGAGGCGCGAAGATTGTCTTTGCGCTCATTGACCGCCTGGGCGTAGGATCCGTAAGCGATAAAGCCGTCACGCCAGCTATCAGCGGCGACCTGTTCGTTGGGCACTTGGGATTCCAAGTCACCCACTTTAGTTTTAAGGCTTTCGCGGGCTGCGTCGATCGCCGACATTTGTTTCTGCAGCTCGTCCACCTTAAACCGTGCGAGCTTGATCATAGCTTGATAGTTACGCATCACCACCTCCAACACCTATTCTAGGATTTGACGCAAGCGGGCGAAGCTTTCTTCGAGCGGTGTCGCCTCTTCTTTGTCTTGCGCGAGGAATTGCTCGAGCTTCGGCTCAAGCGCGATTGCATGGTCCACCTCGGCGTTGGTTCCGGGGGAGTACGCCCCCATCCGGATCAACTCCTCCATGTCGGCATAAGTCGACAGGGCCTGGCGGGCCGCGCGAATGACCGGGATTTCTTCCGGCCGACAGCATCCCGGCATCATCCGGGAGACTGATTTGAGAACATTGATAGCGGGATAGCGCCCCCGCTCGGCGATGGCGCGTTCCAGCACCACGTGTCCGTCTAAAATGCCGCGCACCGCGTCGGCCACCGGCTCGTCATGGTCGCCGCCGTCTACAAGCACGGTGAACAGCCCGGTGATTGAGCCATGGGCGGAGCCGTCGGGATGGGCGTAACCCGGGCCAGCGCGCTCCAACAGGCGCGGCAATTCTTGGAACACGGACGGCGTGTAGCCTTTGGTGGTGGGCGGTTCCCCGGCCGAAAGCCCAATCTCGCGCTGCGCCATGGCCAGCCGGGTGACCGTATCCATTAGGCACAAGACCGCATAGCCCATATCGCGGAACGCCTCAGAGACCGCCATCGTGAGCCGCGCGGCTTGGCGACGGCCCAAAGCCGGCTCATCGGAGGAGGCCACCACCACGACGCCGCGCTTCAGCCCCTCCGGCCCCAATGTGTCCTCGACTAATTCGCGCACCTCCCGGCCCCGCTCCCCAATCAAGCCAATCACGGCGATGTCGCAATCGGCGTTTTTCGCCAGCATGGACATGAGTACGGATTTGCCCACGCCCGAGCCGGCGAACAGGCCCATCCGCTGGCCACGGCACAGCTGGGCGAAGGTGTCCAAGGCGCGCACGCCGAGGCTTAACCGAGCCCCAACCCGGCCGCGCGCGCTGGCGGGGGGCGGGTTGGCGTCGATGGGATAGCTCTTCGCCCCGTCGACGAGGGGTCCCTGGCCGTCCAGCGGTTCGCCGAAGGCGTTCACCACCCGGCCAAGCCAACCTAAGGAGGGTCGCGCCTGGGCGCCCTCCGGATCCAGATGAATGACCGACCCCGGGCGCACCCCGTCCAGCGGTCCATAAGGCAGAAGCACAGCGCGATCGTCGCGAAACCCCACCACTTCACAAAACGTGGTTCCCGTGCGCGCGGACACACGGCCCCGCGCGCCCAGAGCCAGCGCTTCCGCCGGGCCGCTTGCCTCGAGCATGAGGCCGCGCACCGCCGTCACCCTACCGGTAAAGGTTCGGGTTTCAGCGCTCGCGAGTGCATTTATCGCCGCATCAAACAAGGCCGGTTCAGCCCCTTCGTCGTTTAAGCCGGTTTCTCCGGTCGAAGGGCACGCTAACCCATTGCGGTTATTGCGCCGTAAACGCCCCCCTGACAGTTTTTCGCAGCGTATTAGGGATTTCGTCGGCGTGGTTAAGGTTTCTTAAGGAATGGACCCTAGATTCGGATTAGGGTTAATAAACGCACACGCCCGGCGCTTAGTGATTCGCGCCGCCTTCAGGAGGGACAATATGCGTGTTCTGCTGATTGAAGACGACGGCGCCACGGCGCAAAGCATTGAACTCATGCTTAAGTCGGATGGTTTCAACGTCTACACCACAGATTTGGGCGAAGAGGGCGTCGATCTCGGCAAGCTCTATGATTACGATATCATCCTCCTGGATTTGATTTTACCGGATATGCAAGGCCTTGACGTCTTGAAGACCTTGCGGGTCGCGAAGGTGGAAACCCCGGTGATGATCCTCTCGGGCACTGCGGATATCGATACGAAGGTTAAAGGCCTGGGCATTGGCGCTGACGATTACATGACCAAGCCGTTCCATAAGGACGAGCTGATCGCGCGCATCCACGCCGTTGTTCGCCGCTCCAAGGGTCACTCCCAATCGGTGATCCGCACCGGCTCGGTCGTCGTCAATCTCGACGCCAAGTCGGTGGAAGTCGAAAACGAGCGCGTGCATCTGACCGGCAAAGAATATCAAATGCTGGAACTGCTTTCGCTGCGCAAGGGCACGACGCTAACCAAAGAGATGTTCCTGAACCATCTTTATGGCGGCATGGACGAGCCGGAATTGAAGATCATCGACGTCTTCATCTGTAAGCTGCGTAAGAAACTCGCCGCCGCCACTGGGGGCGAACACTTCATCGAAACCGTGTGGGGCCGCGGCTATGTGTTGCGCGATCCCAATGAGGCGGACAAAGCCGCCTGAAAGGCTGAGGACGTCCCGCGGTGAACGCCGCGGTGGAATGTCATTCGAACGATAAAGAAAAAGCGGCTCCAATGAGCCGCTTTTTTTGTGCGATAGCCTTGCGTTCGTGGGCCGCGAAGGTCGACCTACGCCACCGCCCTGGCTTTGTCGTCTTGAGTGCGTTGGTAAAGCCCGCGCCGGCCCTGAGCGGGTTGGAAGGCGGTGGTTAACCCCATCACGGTCTCCGCGGCGCCGAGGAACAAGAAACCGTCTTGCGGCAGAAGCTGCGCCATCCGGTTCAGCACCATGGACTTCGTCTCTTGATCAAAATAAATTAACACGTTGCGGCAGAACACAATGTCAAACCGACCCAGGGCGGCCGGCGAGTCTAACAAGTTGAATAACTTGTACTCCACCCGGTGCTTAATGCTGTCCTTGATGGCCCAAAGCTCGCCTTGTTTCTCAAAGTATTTCACCATGAGCTGGACGGGCAGGCCGCGCTGTACTTCGAACTGAGTGTAAAGCCCGGATTTTGCCTTCGCCAAAGCCCTGTCCGAAATGTCGGTGGCCACGATGTCGACCTGCACCCCGCCGAGTTGGGGCGCCATTTGGTCAAGCAACATGGCGAGCGAATAGGGCTCCTGGCCGGTCGAGGCGGCGGCGCACCAAATCCGAACCCGGCCGGCGGTGGCCCGCGCGCGCGCCAGGATCGGCATAACGTCGGTTTTCATCAGCTCGAACGGCGTCTTGTCCCGAAAGAAGAACGTCTCGTTCGTGGTCATGGCGTCGGTGATCGCGCGCGCTAGCCGTTCGTCACGGCGGTTGCGCACCACCGCGATCAGTTCAGACAGGGTGGCGAAGCCTTCGCGACGGGCGACGGGCGACAGGCGGCTGTCAATCAAATAGCTTTTGTCTTGGGTTAAGACTAAGCCGGAGCGTTCGCGCACAAGCGCGCGAACATAGTCGAAGTCGTGCTCAGTCATAGCCCGTTCCCACGCATAATCCGTTGTATCTTTTCACCAAATTTATCAAGCGGCACGAGAGCGCTGGCCGATCCGATCCGCGCGACAGCTCCGGGCATGCCCCAAACGACGCTTGAGGCTTCGTCCTGCGCCAGCACCAAACCGCCCGCATCCGCGATCGTCACCGACCCCGCCGCGCCGTCCGCGCCCATGCCCGTAAGCACCAGCGCCAGAAGGTCGCCGCCATAGGCCTCGCAGGCACTGCGGAACAGCGGATCCACCGCCGGGCGGCAGTAATTCTCCGGCGGATCGTCGGAGAGTTTGAGCTTAAGCCCCCCGCCCCGGTTGCACACCAGCATGTGCTTGTCCCCGCGCGCGACGTGGATGCGTCCGGGCTTGATCGGCATGCCGTCTTCGGCCTCGACGCACGACAGCGGCCCGGCCCGGTCCAAATGCTCGGCCAGTACGGAGGTGAAGGTTTTCGGCATGTGCTGGACCACCAGCACCGGGACGCCGCTCGCCGGGCCCAAGGCCGCAGCGATCACACGGAGGGCTTGCGGCCCACCGGTCGAGGAGCCAATGACGATGGCTTTAGGCTTCACCCGCCGGGCGGGCCGTAATTTGACCGGACCGGTGGTGGGGATGATCGCGGGCGCGGGCGCGCCAAGTTTGGCCGCTTGCCGGCTGGCGGTGAACCCGGTGGGACGAATTCCGCGCGGGTCCGTGTTCCCGCCCAACGCGCGCACTTTGGCGAGTAAGTCCTCCCGGAAATCCCGCGCTGAGGCCAGCCGCGCGCCGTCGGGCTTGGCCAAATAATCCGCAGCCCCCGCGGACAGCGCGCGCAGGGTGACATCGGCGCCGCGCCGGGTGAGCGTCGAGGCCATGACGATCTTCGCCTTGGGCGCGCGTTTGCGCAGCTCAGGCAAAGCGGTGAGCCCGTCCAAGCGCGGCATCTCGATGTCGAGAACAATCACGTCGGGATTGATCGCGGCGACCCGGTCGAGCGCCTGCTGCCCATCCACGCAGGACCCCGCGAGCGCCAAGTCCGGCTCGGTGTCAATCCAGCGGCTCACCAAACCGCGCACAACGGCGGAATCGTCGACCAGCATGACCCGAACGGGCGGCTTCGCCCCGGCTCGGCCCGCCGCTCTGGTTTGAGGAACGCTCACGCCGCCCCCCTTACGCCAAACCGGCTTCGGCGAATTTCGCTTCGATGATGTCGCTGTCGAACGGCTTCATGATGTATTCGTTCGCGCCCGCGGACAGCGCCTCCATGATGTGAGAGACGTCATTCTCCGTGGTGCAAAACACCACCACCGGCTGATCCCCGCCCTGTTCCCGTCGCAAGGCGCGCAGAAAATCAATGCCGTTCATCACCGGCATGTTCCAGTCGAGCAGGATAGCGTCGGGCATATCGGTGCGACACGTGTCCAAAGCCTCTTGGCCGTCGGCGGCCTCGGCGCATTCGAAGGCCAAATCCTCCAAAATGCGCCGCGCGACTTTGCGGATCACCCGGCTGTCATCCACGACGAGGCATGTTTTCATCGGTGTCACCTCTGTTCCGCCGCGCCCAAAGCGACGTTCGGATGGTCGGCCGCTTAGGCGGCGGCCGCTTTGGTTTCCACGAATTCCAGCATCTGATCGACGTCGACCACGATCAGCAGCCCCTTCTCCAAACGGTAGACCCCGCGGGCGACCGCCTGCCATCGAGGGTCGAGGTTGCTGGGGTTTGGTTCAAACTGATCATGATCCGGGCGCAGAACTTCGCTCACCGAGTCCACGATCAAGCCATAAGACTCGCCGTCTTTTTCGATGCCGATCGCCATGCCCTCGCCATCGTCCTGGCGCGGTTCGAGCCCAAGCCGGGCGCGCGCATCGATGGCGGTGACGATGCGGCCGCGCAAGTTTAAGACACCGGCGACCTCTTTTGGCGCCATTGGCACGGGCGTGAGGTTTTGCGGCGCGAAGACATCGTGGATCAGCGAGACTTCGACCCCGAACAATTGCTCGCCAATGTGGAAGGTGACGAACTCGCGGGCTTCATCGGAGACCAACGCGACGTGAGATTGAGCTTGGTCGGTCATGCCGCCACTCCTACGGTTTTCAAGGCATATTCAAGGGCGGCGACCAGCGACGCGCGATCGGACTTGCGCACCACGTCGGTGAACCCGCCCGCACGGCCCGCCTCTTCCAGAGCTTCCAGCGGCATGCCGGAGAGCGCGACCCGCGGGGTGGACTGCCAGCGATCGTCATGGGCCAAGCGCTTGGCGAAGGCGACCCCGTCCTCGCCCGGCATTTCAATGTCGGACACAATGACGTCGAAGGTTTCACCCGCTTCACGCAGACCCCACGCGGCGGCGGGGCTTTCCACCGCCGTCACGTCATAACCGGCCGCGCCCAAGAGCGGGGTCATCACGTTGCGGAAGAAATTGTCGTCATCGACCAGCAACAGCCGCCGGCGCGGGCGCGGGCCCTGCTCGGGCGCGCGGTCGAACCATTCGGGGAAGGCTTGGGTGAGGAAGTGCGCGACGTCGACGACTTCCGTCGCCCGGCCCTTGAGCACGGCCGTGCCCAACAGCCCCGCCGTGTCGCTTTCCAGCTCCACATTCACCTGTTCCTCGACGATGTCGATGATTTCGTCGACCGCCAGACCCATGGTGTAGCGCCCATTGGAGAACACCAAGACCGGCTGGTGGCCTTCGGCGGCGAATTCGCCATAGGGGCTGGCGTGCAGAAGCGGCATTAAGCGGCCGCGATATTGCGTGACGTGGCGATCGTTGGAGGTTTCGATCTTGTCCGCGTCGATTTCCTCAAGGCGGGTCACTAGGCTGAGCGGCACCGCTTTGGGATCGGTCCCGCCGGCGCGGAACACCAGCATGGAGGAGGCCTCGTCGGCGGCGCGCGCAGCGGCGTTTTCAGCTTCGGCGGCCGCGCTGTCCAGTTCGTGGGCTTTGGCGCCGATGGTCTGGCCCAGACCGTTGGGGTCTACAATCATGATCACCGATCCGTCGCCCAAAATCGTGTTGCCGGAGAAGGCGCTGAGATCGCGCAAAGCGCTGGCCAGCGGCTTGACGACGATTTCTTCGGTGTCGAACACCTCATCGACGACGACGCCGAAGCGCTGCTCGCCCACTTGCATCACCACCACGAAGGATGCGCGATCGCTGTCCGCGTCGTTATGCGCGTTCAAGCCCAGCATGACAGACAGATCGGCCAGAGGCAGCAACCGATCGCGCAAGCGTAAGACGCGGGTTTTGTTGATCACCTCGACCTTATGTTCGGCGTTTGCGCCGGTGCGCACCAACTCCACGACCGACAATTGCGGGATCGCGAAGCGCTGCGCGCCCGAGCCGACAATGAGCGCGGAGATGATCGCTAGGGTCAGCGGAATCTTGATGGTGAAGGTCGAGCCATGGCCCGGCGTGGAGACCAAATCCACCGTGCCGCCGATCTGCTCGATGTTTGTGCGCACCACGTCCATGCCCACACCGCGACCGGAGAGGCTGGTCACCTTGGCGGCGGTCGAGAAACCGGGCGCAAAAATGAACCGATGGATCTGGGCGTCAGTCATGTGCTCGGCCTCAGCGGCCGTGGTCACACCCTTTTCGATGGCCTTTTTCTTGATCCGGTCGGTGTTTAGCCCGGCGCCGTCATCACCAATTTCGATAATGATGTGCCCGCCCTCATGGTAAGCGCGCAACTTGATCGTGCCGGCGTCGGGCTTGCCCTTGGCCAGCCGCTCTTCCGGCGGCTCCAGCCCGTGGTCGGCGGAGTTGCGCACCATGTGGGTGAGCGGATCGCGGATCAGTTCCAAGACCTGGCGGTCGAGCTCAGTTTCCTGGCCTTCCATGACCAGATTGATGCGCTTGCCGAGCTCACGGCTACAGTCGCGCACAATCCGCGGCAGTTTTTTCCAAGCATTACCGATCGGCTGCATGCGGGTTTTCATTACCCCGTCTTGCAGCTCCGCGGTGATATTGGAGAGCCGTTGCATGGGCACCTTGAATTCGGCGTCGTCCATGGACCGGGTCATTTGCAGGAGCTGATTGCGGGTCAGCACCAGCTCCGAGACCATGGTCATCAGGTTCTCAAGCACATCCACATTTACGCGAATCGATTGGTTGGCGACGGATTTCTCTGAACGCTCGCCCATTGGCGCGCCGTCGTCGTCTTCCGCTCGATCCGCCGTTTTGACCTCGGCGCTCGCCGTTTGCGCTTGGTTCGCCGCCTCGATCTCCGCAGGACCGGAGGCGGCGTGGAAGGCCGCTTCCAGGTCCGCTAGCGAAACCTCGCCGGGGCGCAGCTCGCGCCCCAAATCAGCGTCCCAGTTTTCGTCGCCCTCAACTGCGGCCGGCTCGACCGGCGGCGCTTCGTCACCAATGTCATCCTCGTCAGGCTCGACGAGCGCAACGGGCGCCGGCGGCGGCGGCGCGGACGAGCCTTCGAGCTTACCTTCCGCGGCGGCTTCCAACTGATCGATCAGATCCCGGTCATCGCCCGCAGGCTCAGCGCCCTCGTGCTCCAAATGGCTTAAGAGCGATTTGATTCGGTCGATTGATTCCAGAATCAAGGTCACCGCTTCCGCGGTTACGGTCAGCGAGCGCTCGCGATATTTGCCCAGCAAGGTTTCCCCTGCGTGCGCGATCGCTTCAAGACGCGGCAAACCCAGAAACCCGCACGTGCCCTTAATGGTGTGCACGAGTCTGAAAATGTTATTCAAAATTGCGACGTCATTCGGGTTCGCTTCGAATTTCACCAACTCGGTGTCGATGACGTCGAGGCTTTCCGCCGTTTCAGTCAAAAACTCCGTCAACAGATCGTCCATGCCGCGACCTCAATAATGTGTGCATTGACAGGCGCGGTGCGCCCTTCTCGGAAGGGCACATTCGGGGAGAACCGTTAAAAACGACTGAAACCTGGCGAGCGACGACTAACCGATCATGCCAGTCAGGGCGGGAACGATCCCTGCAAGCTCGACGCGCTCGTCCCCGGCGACGGCGGAGGCTCGGCCGCCCGCCTCTCGGGCGATCAGGCCGGTGTAATACGCCTGGATGACTTTGGGGTTGAACCCGTCCTCGGAGGTCGCCCCGTCTAAAGCCTCGGCGACCGCCGGGTCGAGCTTGGCGCGCGGGCCCGATGCCGTGACCCGCAGTCGGCAGTCCGCCTGATTGTCGGACGCTTCGACAACGATCTCCCCGCCCCGCGGGGCGCTTTCCACCGCAATCAACACCAAATTCAATAAGACCCGGCCGGCGGGTTTGGGCACGCCGCGCGCGGTGACACGCCAAGAAATCTGAGCCTTAGCGCTGGAGAACATGTTCATGGCCAAGCTCTGGAGTTCTTGGGTCTCTAACGAGCCCGGCTTCGCGCCGCCCCAGCCAAAAGCGAGCCGCGCGAATTGCAACCGCGCCAGAGCCGCGCGCGCGGAGGTGCGCACCAGGTCGAGCGCCTCCTCACGCATGTCCGCGTGATCGGGGTCGTCCAGCACGTCCAGCCCCGATCCGATGGCCCCCACCGGACTGACCAGGTCATGGCAGAGGCGGGCGCATAACAGCGCCGCCAAATCGCAGGCTGAAATCGGCGGCTGGGTCATGGTCGGGCGATCTCCTGGCTCCGGCGACGCGCCGGCGCCCCAAAAAGAGCGAAACACGCGACCGCCTTGCGGACGCCGACTCACTCCGCCGGCGGCTCTATATCGTCATACCCGCGGCGCGCGGAGATGAACACCAGGCTCATAAGCCCGCCGCCTAAGGCGAGCGATAAAACCGCGCCCAAGCCAAGCGCGATATAGCCGTGAACCGACATCTCGACCCCATCGAGCGCTTGCCAACCCGCCACTGCGGCGACGCCGGCGAAGACGAGCAGCGCCAGCAGGACGCCACCGAGCAAAAACCGTTTCATCGTCGCGCTTATCTCTCGTCCAAGGGTTCGCCAGACCGCGTGATGTGGGGTGGTTTCGCGGGCGTGACCCCGCCCAAAACGCTCCGCTGACTTCACATGCCTGTTATAGACCACATGCGGGGACGGACCGCCAAAGTCAGCGCGACTTGGAAGCAGTTTGATTTAACGACACATCTCAGCAAAAGTTTCATCGCGTGCAGCAAAGACCCAGCAAGCGTGACGTTTTTGCATCGCCCTATTGCTGAAATGTTCCGTTGGAGCCGTTCACAAACTATGTCAGTCCCGTGACGAGGAGGCGGGGTAGTACGGTGCTCTGGGGGAGTCCGGCTTCGCTAAATGGGCGTTAACAAACATGCGCGACTCTTGCGAGCCGAAGCGCACCGTTTTGTGCGTAAAAGACAACGGGACGGACCCCATCCCCATGACTGAGTTCGATCCCCGCACGGCGGGTCGTTGGACCTGGCGACGCTGGAGCGTCGCGACAACGCTAGCGTTTAGCCTTGTGGCCGGGTTGAGCAGTTGGCCGCCCTCCGCCCAATCCGACGCTGACACGTCCAAATCCGAACCCGTAGAGGCGACGCCGATCGCTGCGCCGCAAGCGCCGCCCCCGCCCGCGAGTTTGTCGCATTTAGCCGAAACCATGTTCGCCGACGCGAACGCCCGCTCGGCCGAACGCTTAACCGTCAAGCGCGCCACCGTCCGGTCCGGCGACACGTTGGGGGGAATGCTCGCACGCGCGGGCGTCAGCGGTCGGGACGCTGCGCTGGCTGCAGACGCTTTGAGTGAGGCGTTTGACCCACGGGAGCTGCGCATCGGCCAACGCTTGGCGATTTACCTCAAACGTAGCGCGTTACAGCCCGTCGCCACCGGTGGCGAGGGCTGGACGCTCGCGGGATTGACGCTGAAGCCCGATGTGGAGCGCACCATCCTGGTCAGCCAAGACGCCGAAGGCGGCTTTCAGGTCGACGCTTGGAAGATGGACGTCTTCGTCGAGCCCGCGCGGGTGGCGGGGACGATCCAATCCAGCCTTTATGTGGACGCAGGACAGGCCGGCGCCCGAGACCGCCAGATCGCCGAATTCGTGCAATTGTTCAGCCATGCGGTGGACTTCCAGCGCTCGGTCCAGCCCGGGGACGCCTTTGAACTGGTGTTTGAGCAGGGGGTGGATCGGCGCGGCAATGTGGTGCGCACCGGCGATCTGCTGTTTGCGCGGTTTACGCCGCGGGGCAAAGAGCTCGCCTTCTATCGGTTTGAAACCGATGAGAATGTGGAGTTTTTCGATGCGACTGGCGAAAGCGCGAAACGCTTCTTAATGAAAACGCCGATCGACGGAGCGCGGATCAGCAGCGGCTTCGGTCGCCGTCGCCATCCGATCCTAGGCTTTGTGAAAGCCCACCGAGGGGTGGATTTCGCCGCCCCCACGGGAACGCCGATTTATGCGGCTGGGTCAGGGGTGGTGGAGTACGCCGGCTGGCTCGGCTCCGCGGGCAAATACATCAAGCTGCGCCACGCGAACGGCTATCACACCGCCTATATGCACCTCTCGAAAATCAATGTGCGCAAAGGCCAACGGGTCGCCCAAGGCGCCACCATTGGCCGGGTGGGCACCACGGGCCGGTCCACAGGGCCGCATTTGCATTACGAGGTGCACAAGAAGGGCGTGAAAGTGAACCCGATGGCGCTCGATCTGCCCACGGGCCGCAAGCTGGAGGCCTCCGAACGTCCAGCCTTTAACGCCCAGAAGGCGGAGATCTACGCGATCCGTAAGGCTTTGATCGACCAAGACGCCCCGGTTCTGGTGGCGAGCGCGGACTAATTGGTCAGCGCCGCCAAATCCGAATGTAGCGCGGACCAGGCCGAGAGGCTCTCTTGCGCCCAATTCCTGGCGAAGCCGGCGTGCTCAGACACCGGCCGCGCCAGCCCATCCGCCACGGTCATCGCGAAGGCGCGAGCCGGGGCGTCCGGGGGCGGAAAATCCCGTCCCGCTAAGCGCTTGAGAAGATCGGTAGCAGCAGCGGGCGACCATCCGCGCTCAAAAATCACAAAAAGCGACGCCGCATGCAGCCAAACCGACTGCACCGCCCGCCGATCAGCGGCGTCGCCGGGGTGCTGAAGCGCGTAGGCGTCCACCGTGAACCGGTGCGCGGTTTGGAACAGGGCGGGATCTTGATACTCGCGCGCGAGCCATTCGCCATAAGCGGCCCAGCATCCGGGGCTGGAGGCCATGTAGGCATGCGTCGGGCCGTCGATGGGCGTGTAAAACCCGCCGCAGGAAAAACACCGTTCGGTTTGCATGATCCCCTCTCCGATCGCCGGGGCGAGGCTTAAATCGTTGGGTGAATAATCGATATCGCCCAACGATCTATAGTCGTAAGGAATCGCGCCGGAAATCGCGAAAACCGGGTTCCACTTTTTCGCCCCGCGCTTTAGCCCGCGCCGACCGGCGGCGCCAAACGGTCGCGCAAAAAATCCACCACTCGGAGGAAGGCCCGCAGGGTTTCGGCGTCCGTTTCCGCGATCAGATCCTTGGTCAACAGCGCATGGGGGGCGGGGTTGCCCTCCGGGTTCTTGTGCTGGTCGTCAAGTTCGACGGCGTTCAAGCGATCGGGTCCAATCACCCGCTCAAGAGCCTTGAACCGCGCCGCCCGACAGCTCGGGTCACCCCGAAAGCGCAGCGCCATGACCGGGGTGTCGTCGCGCGCCAGTGTCGCCCGGTCCGCTAGCGTCATCTGCAACGCGCCAAACTGGAACGGGTTGACCAGGCCGGACACAGGGCTGGCGGGGGCGACCGCCACTGGTGCTTCCACAACTGGGTCTATCGCCAAAGTCCAGGCGAAATTACCGGTCAAGCAGAGCCCCACCACCCCGACCGGCCTGTCGGTCGCAGCGCTTAACGCCCAGGCCAGGGCGCGCAGCCAGTCGGTGATCGGCCCGCCGGTCTGAGAGCGCAGGGCGAAGATCTCCCGGCTCACGCATACCCGAGCGAAAGCGCGTCCTGTAGGCAAGGTCTCACCGGGTCTGTCGCCCTTCGAGAACAAATCCGGCGCCCAAACAGTAAAGCCAACTTGGACCAACCAATGGGCGAGCCGCCAAAACTCCGGCACGAAGCCTGGCAATTCATGGAGCAGCAGCACCCCCGGCCCCGCGCCGGCCTTGAGCACCCGATGCGCAATATCGTCGGCGGTGAAAACGTCGCTGGCGTGGAAAGCGTCGGTCCGGGCTTGCGCGAGCAGCGCCTGCGCGCTCGGCCGGCCCGGCTGGATCAATTGACCGCGGCGTCTTTCGGGCGCGAAGCCGCCGCTAAAACACCATTGACCAGCAAGTCGTCACCTTGAGCGGTGATCTCGATCGTTTCGCCGTCTTTCAACGCGCCTTCCAGGATCATGCGCGCGATCGGATCCTGCAGGCGTTTTTGGATGACCCGCTTGAGCGGCCGGGCCCCATAGGCGGGATCATAGCCCGCCCGCGCCAGCACAGCGCGCGCGTCGTCGTGCAGATCCAAACTCATGCGCCGATCCGCCAGCAAGCGGCCCAATCGCTTGAGCTGAATGTCGACGATTGCGCCCATATGCTCGGCCTGCAGCCGGCGGAACAAGATGATCTCGTCGACCCGATTGAGGAATTCCGGGCGGAAATGGGCCTGCACAGCGGCCATCACCGCATCACGCGCCGCTTCCACATCCGCGCTCGACAGGGTGACGAGATGCTCCGCCCCGAGGTTAGACGTCATGACGATCAACGTGTTACGGAAGTCGATGGTGCGCCCCTGCCCGTCCGTGAGCCGGCCGTCGTCGAGCACTTGTAAGAGCACGTTGAAGACGTCTGGGTGCGCTTTCTCGATCTCGTCGAGCAGAATGACCTGGTAAGGCCGCCGACGCACCGTTTCGGTCAGCGCGCCACCCTCGTCATAGCCCACATAGCCCGGCGGCGCGCCGATCATCCGCGCCACCGAATGCTTCTCCATATATTCGGACATGTCGATGCGAGTGACCGCGTGCTCGTCGTCGAACAGGAACTCGGCCAAAGCTTTGGTCAGTTCGGTCTTACCCACCCCGGTGGGGCCTAAGAACATGAACGAGCCCATGGGTCGGTTCGGGTCCGCTAACCCCGCGCGCGCCCGACGCACCGCATCTGCAACCGCGGTGAGCGCCTCTTCCTGGCCGATCACCCGGGCGCGTAGGCCATCCTCCATGCGCAAGAGCTTATCGCGTTCGCCTTCGAGCATTTTGTCCACGGGCACGCCTGTCCAGCGCGAGACCACCGCCGCAATCTGCTCCCCATCGACCACTTCGGAGACGCTGGTGGCATCCTCTCGGTCCTCGGCTGCGGTGAGCGCCTGTTCGAGTTCCGGAATGCGGCCGTATTTGATCTCCGAAGCTTTGCCCCAATCGCCCTGGCGCTCGGCTTCGGCGAGTTCGACGCGCAGCTTATCAAGGGTTTCCTTAGTGGTGGCGGCGGAGGCGAGCTTGGCTTTGTCCGCTTGCCAGCTTGCCGTCATGGCTTGGGATTTCGCCTCCAAAGCGGCGAGATCGTCTTGAAGGTCCGCCAACCGGGCGCGCGAGCCCTCGTCGGTTTCCTTTTTCAGCGCTTCGGCTTCGATCTTGAGCTGGATCAAACGACGGTCGATCTCATCAAGCGCCTCAGGTTTGGAATCCACCTGCATGCGCAGGCGCGAGGCGGCTTCGTCCATCAGGTCAATGGCTTTGTCCGGCAGAAACCGGTCCGCGATATAGCGGTTAGACAGCTCCGCCGCTGAGACGATGGCGCTATCTGCAATGCGCACGCCATGATGGACTTCATACTTTTCTTTGAGCCCGCGTAGGATGGAAATGGTGTCCTCCACGCTGGGCTCCTCAATAAAGACCGGCTGGAAGCGGCGCGCCAAGGCGGCGTCTTTTTCGACGTGCTTGCGGTATTCATCCAGCGTCGTGGCGCCGACGCAATGAAGTTCGCCGCGCGCGAGCGCCGGCTTAAGCAGGTTCGACGCGTCCATGGCGCCTTCCGCTTTGCCCGCGCCCACCAGGGTGTGCATATCGTCGATGAACAGCACGACCCCGCCGGCGGCCGCTTCAACCTCTGAGAGCACCGCTTTGAGGCGTTCTTCGAACTCGCCGCGGAATTTCGCCCCTGCGATGAGCGAACCCATGTCCAGCGCCAGCAATTGCTTGTTTTGCAAGCTCTCAGGCACGTCTTTGTTGATAATGCGCAAAGCGAGGCCTTCAGCGATCGCGGTCTTGCCGACGCCCGGCTCGCCGATCAGCACCGGATTATTCTTGGTCCGGCGGGAGAGCACTTGAATGGTGCGTCGGATCTCCTCGTCGCGGCCGATCACCGGGTCGAGCTTACCGTCTCGCGCGGCTTGGGTCAGGTCACGGGCGTATTTCTTCAACGCGTCATAGGCTTGTTCGGCGCTGGCGCTGTCCGCGGTGCGCCCCTTACGCAGGGCGTTGATCGCATCATTAAGCGATTGTGGGGTGACGCCGACCGCGCTGAGCGCGTCAAAGGCGTTCGTGTCGTTGACAATGCTCAACGCTTGGAGCAGCCGCTCGACGGTGACGAAGCTGTCTCCCGCCCGTTTCGCCGCATCTTGGGCGGTGTCGAACACCTCCGCTGTCTTCGGCGCCATGTAAAGCTTGCCGTCCCCGCCTTGGACTTTGGGCAAAGCGCGCAAAGCGGCTTCGGTCAGCTCCAACGCCCGGTCGGCGGCCCCGCCGGCGGCGTTGATCAGATTGGCGGCCAAGCCCTCGGGGTCGTCGAGCAGCACCTTCAAAACGTGTTCGGCGGTGAATTGCTGGTGGTGTTCGCGCACCGCAAGGCTTTGGGCGGCTTGCAGAAATCCGCGCGCCCGTTCGGTGTAACGCTCTAAATCCATGCCGGGTCTCCCTAGCCTGAGGCGAGATCGACGCGCGGCGGATCAACGCCCGTCTCGGCCCGAGCCGGGCGCCGAGACATCCACGTCGCGGATAATCGCTTAACAGTTAGGGAACCCGCCCGGTCCTGCCAAGAGGGGCGAACGGCGACCATGCGCAACCGGGCCGGGTTAGGCCGCGTTGGGCGCCGTTTCGGAGGCGTCGGAGGTTTCAATCACGCCGGGCGCGCCCTCATCAGACCCTGAGGGTGGGGGTTCGATGGCGTTTGCGTCATCAGCTTCGGCCGAACGCTGGCCGTCCCCCTCGCCGCCTTCGCCGCGGGGTTTGCGCGGGCGCCGGGTGCGGCGACGATTCGGACCATTAGGGTTGGCGTTTCCGGGCCCGCCGCTCGCGCTGACGGGTTGGTTCGCCCCCTCCTCGACAGGCTTTTCGCCCTCACCCATGTCGAAGCTTTCCGGGGTGACGACTTCCATGCCATCCCCATTCTCGCCGCCATTAGACGCGGCCGGCTGAGCGCCAGGCGCGGTGTCCACCACATCAGCGTCTTCGTAATCATCGGTCTGGCGCGGGGGTGGAGCATTGGGCTGTTGCGCCCGCACAATACGATAATAGTGTTCGGCGTGTTGGGAGTAGTTCTCTCCCATCACCCGGTCGCCGGACGAAAACGCGTCGCGCGCTAATTGTTGATACTTTTCGTAGACATGGGACGCGGACCCTCGGATCTTGACGTCCGGTCCGTTGCTTTCGAAATGCCGATTGGTGTTGTTGCTCTTCGACCGGCTGCGATTGCGTTGACGTTTCATACAGGGCCCCGTTCGCCCACTCCACGGCGCGGAATTGCGAACCCTGGGGAGACGGCGTGTTGCGAGTGTTCGGCCGTCCAATCGCGAGAACGAGTGTTAAGCGCCCGATGGCGCGCGTCCCGTCCGTCCCCACAGCGAACGCTGGCGAATACCGCGTTCCCCGACCGTGGCGCGACCCTAACCGTTCGCTTACGAGTTTCCAACCGGTTTTTGCCGATTTCGCAAAACCGGCGCCGCCTCAAGCCGAACGATCGCCCAGCGGTCGCGACCCTCGACATCTTGGCCGATCTCGACGGAGGCCGACCCGTTGACGTCAAACGCCGCTTTCACCGCCGCCCCCTGACCTGCGCCGAGTTCGAACACCGCCCGCCGGCCGGGAGGCGTCACCGCGCCGAGCCGCGCGCCAATCCGTCGATAGGCAGCGAGCCCGTCCACCCCGCCATCCAAGGCCAAGCGCGGGTCACCATCGCGCACTTCGGGCTCCAGCGTCGCCAGTGTTTCGGTCTCGATATAAGGCGGGTTGGCGAGCACCAGATCGACCGGCCCGCCCACCGCGTCGAGCCAATCTCCGCAGACAAACGCGCAGCGCGCCGCCAGGCCGAGCCGGGCCGCGTTCTCCCGCGCCAACGCCAGCGCGTCTTCCGAGCGGTCCAGACCAACGCCAAAGGCCAGCGGCCGCTCCACCAGCACAGCGAACAATAAGGCGCCCGTCCCCACGCCGAGATCGAGCACGCGCACCGGCCGATCCGTAGGACACAGGGTGAGCGCTTGGTTGGCCACCTCCTCGGTCTCCGGCCGCGGGATGAGCGCCCGCGCGTCAGTCTTCAAGCGGAATTTCCAGAACGCAGTCTCACCCAGAATATGCGCCAAGGGCGTCCGTCGAGCGCGCCGGGCAAGCATTTCGGCGAACCGGGCCGCGACCACGGGCGACACCCCCTCCCGCCCCCGCGCGATGAGAGCTGCGGCCGACCCGCCCGCCGCCGCCTTGAGCAAGGCGCGCGCCTCGGTCCGCGCATCGGCGGGGTCAACGCCGGCGGCCTCTAACGCTTTGACCGCCTCGCGCCGGGCGGCGTCCGCAGTTAAGCGGTCAAGGCTCACGCTGTTTCGAGATCGGCGAGCCGGGCGGCTTGGTCTTCGGCCAAAAGCGGGCCGATCACATCGTCGAGCGCGTCCCCGGCGACGATTTCGTTGAGCTTGTAAAGCGTCAGATTTATCCGGTGATCGGTGACCCGGCCTTGGGGGTAGTTGTAGGTGCGGATCCGTTCCGAGCGGTCGCCCGAGCCCACTTGGGATTTCCGCGCTTCGGAGCGTTCGGCCGCTTTGGCTTGGCGCTCCATGTCATAGAGCCGCGCCTTAAGCACATTCATCGCGATGGCGCGGTTCTGGTGCTGGGACTTTTCCGAGCTGACCACCATAATTCCGGTGGGGATGTGGGTTATGCGCACCGCGGATTCGGTTTTGTTCACGTGCTGACCGCCGGCGCCGGAGGCGCGCATTGTGTCGATGCGAATGTCTTCGGTCTTAATCTCGATGTCGACGTCTTCGGCGACGGGCAGAATGGCGACGGTGGCGGCGGAGGTGTGCACCCGGCCTTGGCTTTCGGTCTCCGGCACCCGCTGGACCCGATGCACGCCGGATTCGAATTTCAACCGGCCGAACACGCCCTCGCCTTCGATCTCGGCAATGATCTCCTTATAGCCGCCCATCTCGCTTTCCGCAGCGTCAGTGATCGATAATCTCCAGCCCTGCAGATCGGCGTAGCGCTTATACATGGCGAAAAGGTCGCCGGCGAAAATCGCCGCCTCATCGCCGCCGGTGCCCGCGCGGATCTCTAAGACCGCATTGGCGCTGTCATCTTTGTCTTTCGGTAGCAGCAAAAGCTGTAGGTCTTGCTCCAACTCTGGCAGGCGCGCGCGCAACACTTCGCGTTCGTCTTTGGCCAGCGCGGTCATGTCGGGATCGTCGCCCGCCTCGATCATCTCACCGAGATCATCGAACTCCGCCTTGGCGTCGCGCCAGGCTTTGGCCGCGTCCACCACCGGTTTGAGCTCGGCGTGCTCTTTGGCGAGTTTGACGATCTCATCGGCGTCGGCGGCCGCGCCCATGCGGGCTTCGACCTCGTCGAACCGATCAATGACTTGGTTGAGGCGAAGTTCGGGGATACGAGCCATAGCCGAGCGCCTTTAGGCCCAAACGCGACGCTTGGGAAGGGGGCGTGACAAGAGGTAAACGCTCGCCTGGCTCGCACGAACCGTCATGAGCCATACGCCAACCCCGATTCGCTTGAGACTGCTCATCCCGCGCCCATCCGCCCATAGGAGCTTGCCGTGCGCCACCCCGCCCTGCATGTCCTCGCCTTAGCCCTCATTGTCGCGGTGCTCGCCAGCTTAGCGATGGCGCAGAGCGCGCCGCCCCGGCCCTTTGAGATCGCCGCAAGCGAGGTTCGCACCGTTCGGTCGGACGCGCTTGGCCGGGCCTATGATCTTTATATCAAGCCGCCGCCGGGCTATGGCGCGCCGGAAAACACCGATCGGCGCTATCCGGTCGTGGTCATCAATGACGCGGGCTATGGGTGGCTCACCGCGGTCGGGCTCACCCGCGCGCCGTTTAATCTGGGCGGTTACGAGCCGGCGATCCTGGTGGGCGTGTCTTACGCCAAGGATGAGCGGGGGACGGCGAGCCGAGTGCGCGATTATACGCCGACCAACGACCCGGAGTGGCGGGCGTTCGAGACCGGCGGCGGCGCGAGCTATCTGGACTTCCTCCGCGATGAAGCCCTGCCGTTTGTGGACGCTCAATACCGCACCGACCCCGAGCGCCGGACCCTCGTGGGCCATAGCTTAGGCGGGTTGTTCGCCGCCTATGCGCTGCTCACAGCGCCGGGGCTGTTTACCGATTACGTCCTCTCCAGCCCGTCGCTTTGGTATCACGAGGAGACGATTTTCGCGCTGGCGGCGGAGCGCGCGTCCACGGGCGTTGCGCTCTCGGGCCAGGTCTTCATCGCGGTCGGATCCACGGAAACGCCGGCGATTAGTGGACGTCCCCACGATATGGTTGGCCAAGCCGCCGCCTTCGCAGAACGCCTCAAAGCCCACCATCCAGAAACCCTGGCGGTTCGCCATGTGGTCTATGACGGCGCCACCCATCTGACCACCTACCCGGCGGCTTTAGCCGAAGCGTTGCGCTGGGTCTTGCCGGGACCGGATATCTATGGCGGCTGAGGGACGCGCGGGGTTATCCCCAATACGCGGTCTTGGCGGCCACATCCGGGCGGGCGCGCTCCATTGGAGGCTCTTGCGCAGCGCCGAGATAGACATAGCCCGCGACCCGTTCGCCTTCGACCAAGCCCAAGGCGCTGAGGATCTCCGCGTCATAAGCGCACCATTCAGTGAGCCATTGACCGGCGAACCCCATGGCGTTGGCGGCGATTAGGAGGGGCTGGCACACCGCCCCAGCGCTGAGCACCTGCTCCCATTCCGGAATTTTCTCGGTGCTGGTAATGGCGGACACCACCGTCACGACCACCGGCGCGCGCAGGAAACGCTCTCGTTCCAGGGCCAAACGCGCCGCGTCGGCCTCAGGCTCGCGCGCCCGCCAGCGGTCCGCCAAGATCGCGCCAAAGCGCGCCCGCGCCTCGCCCTCGAATACGATAAACCGCCAGGGCGCGCGCTTGCCATGGTCCGGAACCCGTGCAGCGACACGCAACAAACTCTTAAGCTGATCTGGGTCAGGTCCCGGCGCGCCCAGCGTCTTCGCGGTGGTGGAGCGGCGGGTCGCCAGCAAAGCCAAGGCCTCGGAGCTAGGACGGCAAGGGTCCACGCGGTCGCCAAACACTGGCGCGGCGGGGGGAAGAGCGGTCATCGCGGCACTCCTTCAGGCATAAACGGTCGGGGACTTTTGACGCCGACGGACGGAGCCCGCTAAGTATGCCATTGTTCGGTTCGCGCCAACGCGTCTCACCCGCCCAAGGATCGCACCCGCTCTATGGCGATAATCGCCCCTGACCCTGACGCGTCTGAAGACGACGCCGCAAGCCCTGCAGAACGGCGCAAAGCGAAAGTGCGCGACACGATTATTTCGGCTGCCGAACGGCTTTTCGCCGAACACGGCGCTGACGCGTGGTCGATGCGCAAACTTGCCGAAAGCGTCGATTATTCGCCTGCAGCGATTTACAAGTATTTCCGCAACAAAGACGAGCTGTTTTGCGAAATCCGCGACCAATTTTTCGAACGCTTGCTGGCGCGAATTGAAACGGAAATCTCTAAAGCTGGCGACGGGCCAGTTGATCGGAAAGCCTGCTTGCGCGCTTATGTGGAGACCGGGCTTGAAGAGCCCAACCACTACGCCATGCTGTTCGCGGGCAACACGCTGGCCCCGCCGAAGGAGGGGGACGTTGCGCTGCAGGCGGCCAATCGGCTCGAAGGCTTGATCGCAGATGGTGTGGCGTCAGGCGAGTTTCGTCCGCTCGACACGCGGCTGGCGGCTCAAGCCACTTGGGCGAGTTTGCATGGATTGGTGGCGCTGATGATCGAGTTGCCAGGCTTCCCCACCTCGCGCCCAGGGTCCGAGCACATCACCGCGGACATGTTGATCGATTTTCACCTCGACCAGATTTTACGCGGTTTCGCCGCCTAGCCCCGTCCTCGATAAGGCGGCACGCCTTGGTCGGGGATCCAGAGCCCTTTAGGCGGCTCCCCCCATTGGGCGAACACGTCAATCGGAATGCCGCCGCGGGGGTACCAATACCCGCCAATGCGCAGCCAATGGGGGCTTAATTCCGCCACAAGCCGGGCGCCGATCATGGTGGTGCACGCCTCATGAAAGGCGCCGTGATTGCGGAACGCGCCGAGGTAAAGCTTGAGGCTTTTCGACTCCACCAGACAATCGCGCGGCGCGTAATCAATCACCAAATGGGCGAAATCGGGCTGTCCGGTGACCGGACAGATTGAGGTAAATTCCGGGCACGTGAAGCGCACGAGATAAGGTGTGCCGGAATTCGGATTGGCCACCCGTTCTAACTTTGCCGCGTCAGGCGTGGTTGGCGCCGAGATTTCGGCGCCCAATTGTTGAAGTTGTGTATAGTCGATCGGGGCCATGCGCCTTCCCTTTTCGTCCGGCTTAGCGGGCCCTGACCGGCTGAGCAAGAACTCCAGGAGCGTCCATGGCTGACCCGACCGCTATGAACCCCGCCGAGGCGCTGTTGCCGGCGGTGGCTTTACTCGGCGCGGGCGTGTTCGCCATCGTAGCCTGTCGGGCAATCAAACTGTCCCCGATCGTCGGCTTTTTGGTCGGCGGCGCGTTGTTAGGCCCCTATGGCTTCGGGGTGATTGCGGACACTCAGACCGTCCACCTCCTTGCGGAACTGGGGGTGGTGTTCCTGCTCTTCGATATCGGGTTACATTTCTCGTTGCGTGATCTTCGCGAAGCGAAAACAGATTTGTTATTGCTCGCGCCCGCACAAGTGTGCATCGCGGCGATTGTGTTCGGCGCGCTTGCCTTCGGCGTCGGGCTAAGCTTGCCGTTGGCGGGCCTGGCGGGCGGCGCGGCGGCGCTCTCCTCGACCGCGGTTGTCGCGCGGGTGATCAATGAGCGCGGGCTCGCGAGCTGCCCCTTGGGGCGATCGGCGACCAGTGTATTGATTTTTCAAGATATCATCGCGATTTTTCTGTTGGTCTACGCGGGAGCGTTCGACCAAGCCGAGGCCGGCTTGGCGCCGGCGTTGGGGGCGACCTTCGTCAAAGCCCTCGACGCGATCGGGCTGGCCTTGACTGCGGGGCGGTGGCTGCTCGCGCCGGTTCTAGGACGTTTGGCGCGCCTGCGCCAAGACGACGCCTTCACCGCGGGTGTGTTGTTCCTGGTTCTCGCGACTGCGGCGGCGACCGGACTATCGGGCCTGTCGCTCACCTTGGGCGCGTTCTTGGCCGGCATGGTGATCGCGGACACGCCTTACCGCCACATCATCCAGACCGAGACTGAACCGTTTCGCGCGCTCTTGATGGGGTTTTTCTTTTTGTCAGTCGGCGTGGGCTTGGACGCGCCTGCGATCGCCAAGCTCTGGCCTTGGGTTCTGGTCGCCGCCGCAGGGCTCATTGTGCTGAAAACGATGCTGGGCGTGGTGGCCGCGCTTTTGAGCCAATGGAGCCGCGCGGGCGCGATCCAATTGGGCTTTCTTCTGGGTCAGGGTTCGGAATTCGCCCTCGTGCTATTAGCCCTACCGGGTGTCGCCGTCGCGTTCGGCCCCGAGCCCACCGCCTTAGCTGCGGCCGCAGTGGCGGTGACCTTGGCGGCCACGCCCGCCTGGTCGGCCCTGGGCATGCGTTTGGCGCGCAAACTCGCCAAGCGTCGCCCCGCGGGCGCCGATGACGACGGCGCGATTGTGCACCCTATGATCCTGATCGGAATGAACCCTGTCGGACGACTAGTGGCGGACGGTCTGACGGCGTTCGACCTTCCCTATTTCGCCATCGAGCTTGATCCGGACACCTTTATGGAGGCCTCCGCCGCAGGCTATTCGGTGGTGTTTGGCGACGCGGCGGATCTGCGCCTGATGGACCGGTTGGAGGTGTCCCAGGCCTGCGCCCTCGTCATTACCGCGCCGAATTTCGCGATCTCCAAGGCCGTGACGCCTACGGTTCGAGAACGCTGGCCCGATTTGGCGCGGTTTGCCGCCGTGTCCTCGCTCGCGGACATGGAGCGGTTCGATACGCTGGGCATCCGGCCAGTTTTGGTGCGCGGCGAACCCCAAGGCGCGGAATTGGTGGTGGAGCTGTTGCGGTTCTCTGACATCGACGATGCGGCGATTTCCGACTGGCTCGCCAGCGTGCGGCCTGCTCGGCCCAAGCTGGTTCAGGACGCGCTCGACACCGCGGCTTGATCTGCATCGGGCTCAGCGATGACGGCGAGCACCGTAATCACCTCAGGCTCCACATCGTAAACCAAGCGGTAGGCGACGCCATGGATCGGTTTTTCATAGGTCTTCGCCACCCGGCCCGGACGGCTCATCGGGAAGCGGGCGACCAGCCGAACGGTTTCTACGGTTCGACTGGCGAGCAGATGGGCCGCATCCGGCGCCCGTCCGGCCTCCTCACGCACGCTTTGCACAAACGCGGTCAGGGCGCGTTCCGACCAAACGACCGGACGCGGGGTCACAGGGCCACGCTCGCCAGCGCCGCTTCGATCCGCGTCCGGGCCGCAGCGTCATCGACGACCCGGCCGGCGGCTTTGTCCGCGAGCCCCCGGTCAATATGCGCCATAACGCCCTTGGCCGGATCGGCGTCGGCTGTGCGGGAACCGCTGAGCCTCGCGATCAAGGCGCGCAAGGCGGTCGCAACCAACGCGTCGGCGGTGTCAATGCCCGCGGCGGCCTGAGCCTCGGACCAAAGCGCGTCGTCAATGCTCACCCGAATATCCATGGCGCGACCTCCCCACCGCGAGGCTAGCCGAAACCCGGGCCCGCGACCACGCCCGATCGCCCAGCCGCCGGGCTGACTTGCGCAAGCGCGCCCGCTCAGCCATGCAGGCTCAGAACAGAAAGGAGACCCCCATGGACGTGCGCGCGGCGGTGGCTTTTGAGGCGGGCCAACCTTTGGAGGTGGTTGAGGTTCAACTTGATGGGCCCAAGGCGGGCGAAGTGTTAGTGGAGATCAAGGCCACCGGGGTGTGCCACACCGACGCCTTCACCCTGTCCGGCGCGGACCCCGAAGGCGCGTTTCCCGCCATTCTCGGCCATGAGGGCGCGGGCGTGGTGGTGGAGACCGGGCCCGGCGTGCAAAGCCTCAAGCCCGGGGATCATGTCATCCCGCTTTACACGCCCGAATGCCGGGAATGCGACTATTGCCTGCATCCGAAAACCAATCTGTGCCAAAGCATTCGCGCCACCCAAGGCCGCGGTGTGATGCCCGACGGCACTAGCCGGTTTTCTTATAAGGGCCAACCGATCCTGCATTACATGGGCACCTCCACCTTCGCGAATTACAAGGTCTTGCCCGAGATTGCGCTGGCGAAAAATCGCCCCGACGCGCCCTTTGACAAGGTTTGCTATATCGGTTGCGGGGTGACCACCGGCGTTGGCGCGGTGGTGTTCACCGCCAAGGCGGAACCCGATTGCCGGGCGGTGGTGTTCGGACTAGGCGGCATCGGGCTCAATGTCATTCAAGGCGTGCGGATGATCGGCGCGCGCCAAATCGTTGGCGTCGATCTGAACCCCGCTAAGGCGGAGATGGCGCGCCGGTTCGGCATGACCGATTTCGTCAACCCCAAAAAGGTGGACGGCGATCTGGTCGGCCATCTCGTCGAGTTGACCCAAGGCGGCGCGGACTACGCTTTTGAATGCATTGGCAATGTTGAGGTGATGCGCCAGGCGCTGGAATGCTGCCACAAGGGCTGGGGCGAGTGCGTGATTATCGGCGTCGCGCCGGCGGGCGCGGAGATCGCCACCCGCCCCTTCCAGCTGGTCACCGGACGCGTGTGGAAAGGCTCCGCCTTTGGCGGCGCGCGTGGGCGCACCGACGTCCCCAAAATCGTCGACATGTATATGGACGGCCGGATCGAAATCGACGCGCTGATCACCGCGAAGCTGCCGCTCGAGCGCATCAACGAAGCCTTCGCCATGATGCATGAGGGTGTGGGCGTGCGCACGGTGATCGAGTTTTAGCGCTGATCATGGGAATAAAGTCTCGTATGCATTATTCATTCAAACTGAATTTGGCGAATACTAAAATATAATAATGCGATACAAATACTAATCCTGAATCATTTTTCATTTAATTTAGGCGGAACGATGACTGATCATAATATATTTCGGATTTGCGTTGCTGCTTGACAGCGGATATTATATATTCTATGAAAACTATAGGTTATAATAATCTTATAGGCTGACCTTTCTCAGTTATCTAAGCCAGCGCCAGCAAAAAAACGCCTTGATGGTTCGCGATCATTTACATATAAATTAGTGGCATTTCTAAATGGGGATCCGGGATGCGTGTTTTAGTCGTTGGTTTGGTTGGATTGAGCTTACTGGTGTCAGGTTGCGAGACGACCAGTTCGCGGCCTTACGCACCATCCACAAACAATATTCTTAAAATTCAGTCGGTTGCGCCGAGCGCGAAAGTCGCGATCGCTAAGGTGACACTGAGCCCTGGCGTAGATGGCGGACCGACGTGCCGGATGCTAGGCTCGCTTGATCTTGCATCCGGTCGCCCAGTCGAAGCCTTCGTCGAAGAAGCATTCCGCCAAGAATTATTCATGGCGGGCGTTTATGACGTTAGGTCATGAACTCATAAACGGATTGGCGGTTTGAGCGAACAGTGATTCAAGCTTCTGGAAGGGAGCTTGGCCATGTCTCAACGTCGCTACGAACTAACCGATTTTGAGTGGTCGATCATCGCGCCTTTATTGCCGAACAAGCCGCGCGG
>JBHJGU010000106.1:0-5007 GCA_050331475.1 Maricaulaceae bacterium
GACGCCGCCGCCCGCGGCGCCGCCGCGAAGTATAACCGCGCTGGCTTTGAAAGTCTTGTTTCGATTTATGAAAAAGACCGCGCGCAGGTGGAACAGGGGCGCGTAAAGGCCCTATCCGCCCAACCGCTTTGGGCCGACAAACCGCCGGATTGGACGCACGCGGCGTGGGGCGATTTCAAAGCCGCCTTACTGGCCGATGGCGATCATTGGCGCGCCTGGACGGACTGGTATGAGCGCCGGCTGATCGGCGCGCCTATCCATCTGGAGCTGGAGCGCGCCCGCGTCCTTGAACCCAGCCGAGCCGACTGGGAAAACAATGAGGGACCGGAACGGGTCAATCGTTTGCTCTTGGACATCGAAGCGCGGTTCGCGCCCGAACCCGAACCCGAGCCGGACGGACAGCCGGTCTCTTATTACCGGGTGCTCTGGGTGGGGGATCGGATGCAAGCGGAGTTGTTTCCCGCCGACGCGCACAGCGAGGACGCCGAGGGTTATTACGATGCGCTGTGTCGAACGTTGCGAAAACTGGCTGCAAAAACGGACAGGGCCAACCTCCCATTTGATCAAGAGGCCCATGATATCGCTACAGAGCTTCTCGAAGCGTTGGCGCCCGGTCTGGATGCGCTCAAGCCCGGGATTGTGGGGCCGGCCCTCACTCAGTTTTCCGGGCTATGGGCGGACTTAGAGACCGACGATGGGAAGGCTCAATCGAGTGCGTTGACGCGCAGTAAGGTACGCGCCGCACTCGGTCTGCTCGGCGATATCGCGGCGCTGTCCCCGCGCATGGGCGAAATCCTCATTGGCCGACAATTACTGCAGTTTGACGGGGATGCGGCGCGGGAGAAGATCCTTGCCGGATTGGACCGTATCCGCTTCGTTTTCAGCTTGGATCTCTTCGAGGATATCCTCGACCCCTCCGCGTTAGAGCCCTTGCGCTTTCAGGAAGAGGCGATCGCTAGCCTGACCCAAGATATCGAGCGCGCCACGTCCCTCGACATGAAGGCGCGTCTGACAGACGAGCGCGACGCGCTGATTAAAGATCAGCTCTTGAACCTCAACGCCCAGATGACGGCGTTGATCGATAAGCTTCAGATGGACGACGAGGCGGGGCGGCACGGCGCCATCAGCGCCGACGTGCGACGGGTCTTCGCCAAGATTCGAGCTGATTTGCCTGATGCGCTGGCCGAGGAGGTCATCGGCCTGATCCGCCATACGCCGGCTGCGGTGCTCATAGCCGCGCTGGGTTTTGCGACCAGCAGCCCGTTCCTCCTGGTGACCGCGGCGGCCCCGATGTTATTGGGCGCCAAGGCGGACAAGCTCATGGAAACTCTGGCTAAACTCCTAAAATCCAAAAGCGACGACGACTCGGAAGACTAAGTCGTGGGTCAGCGCTACGGCGCCCTCAATTGAAAAACCGCGCGGGCTGGCTTATGTGCGGGTCAATCGAGACAAAGGTCGCAGGGGCGGGGCATTGGGTCGCCGGCGGGGCGACCCTGCCATTAAGGAGCGTTGGGCGGCGATGTTGCTGACCATGATGAAGGCGAAACTCCACCGCGCGGTGGTGACCCAGGCGGACCTTCACTATGAGGGCTCGATCTCCATTGATCGGGACCTGCTGGAGGCGGCGGACATTCTGCCCCATGAGCAGGTCGATGTGCTCAACATCAACACCGGCGCCCGGTTCACCACCTACGCCATTGAGGCGCCGCGGGGCTCCCGCGTGTTCGGGGTGAACGGAGCGGCCGCGCGTCTGGTGCAGGCGGGGGACCGGATCATCGTCGTCGCCTACGCCCAGATGGACGCGGCGGCGGCGCGCGTGTTCGAACCCACCGTGGTTTTACTCGACGAGGCCAATGACATCGTCCGCCCGGCGGAGGCCGCTTAGCCCGCCACCGGACGCAGTCGCCAACGCGTAAACCACTTCCCGAGGTTGGCAGCGGGCCTCTTGTTGACGGATCGGCAAGATTGTGTCGCCGAACGTACCGAGCAAGGTTTCCATCGCGTTCGTCAGGGCGCTGCGGCGCGGCCCCCGCGGCAGGCGTTCGAGCCCGTAGGCGATCTCGTGGATGCTCAATACCGAGATGAACCCCTCCGACAGCGTATCGAGAAAGGCGAGGACGCCGGCGTCCGGGGTGGACTTGGTGGTTTCAGAGAGAATGTTGGTGTCGAACAGGAAGGCGCTCATGCGCCCTCATCGCCGAATAAAGGTTCACGGTTGCGATCAACGCGGCTCGGTAAGTCCAAATCGAGCCCTTTGGGCATGTTGGCGACCAGCCACGCCCCCAGATGTGGCTTAGGCGCGTTCAGCCGTCGCCATTCGGCTTCTGAAACCACAACGACCGGCTCGCGGGCGCCGATGCGCTGCGGGCCTTCCTCGCGCGCCAAACGCAAGACCTCTGACAAGCGCGCTTTCGCATCGCTGACCGTCCAGACATTGGGACGCGGCGAGGGGTCTAACGTGGACATCGTTCAAAGCTTAACCATTATAGACCATGTCGCACGGTGCAGAGCGCCCCGTAACTGTCAAGCGAACGTCCTAGTCGTGGGAATGCTCATGATCATGGTCATGATCGTGGTCATGCTCATGCTCGTGGTCATGGTCATGGTCATCATGATGATGATCGTCATCGTGATGATGGCCGTGGTCGTCATGCGTCGTCTTGCCGGCGCTAAGCTCAAACGTGCCATAAACCTCAGCACGTAGGGTCAAGGCGCCCGGCGCGAGCGGGGTCGATCCCGACAAGCGCGAACCCGAGACGACGATGTACTCGCCCCGGGGGCGAGGGTTGGCGCTATCTTCCAAAGTCAAAATGCGCCCAGCGCGGACGCCCGCGGCCTCCGCCATGGCTTGGGCTTTCGCGACAAGCTCTCTAACCGCCTCCAGCCGAGCCTGCTCTACGCGCTCGGCTCGACCGGACAGCTCGAACTGGACCGATCGGATCTGGTTGACGCCTGCGTCCACCAGAGCGTCGACAAGTTGGCCGATGGCGTCGAGATCTCGCGTGGTGACAGTGATCCGGTTAGACGCGCTATAGCGTACGATCGGCCCGTCGCCGGGCGCGTCGGGGTCCAACTCGGCGTAGACCGGCTGAAGGCTGAGCCCCGAGGTCTGAAGGTCCGCGCCCTTAATCCCGGCCTCAGCGAGCGCGTCGAACACCGCCGTCATCCGGGTGCGCTGGGCCGCCATGGCGGCTTTGGCCGTCTCAGCCTCCTCCACCACGCCGGCGCTAACGATGGCGAGGTCTGGGCTGGCGGTGACCTCAACCCGAGCCGACAGGGACAGAATGGAGGGCGTGTCCGCGCTCGGTTCGGCGTCATGGGCCAGGGCTGGGGCGGCGAGCAAAGCGCCCGCACCGGCGAGCACGAAAACAACACGGCGCATGAGCGGCCTCCTCTTCATCGGTCGGACCGCGCAACGGTCCTTCAATGTCATGGCGTTAGAAAGGCGTTCTTTACCCGACTCATGACAGTCTCGCCATCGAATGAGAGGATTAAGGGTGTAACGCATGGCCTCGTTGGCCAACACCTCCACGGTGTTCAATTTTAAGGCGAAGGTGTTTAAAGCGCCCGACGCCGCGTTTCGGTGGGACGACCGCCGCGGCGAGGCGTGCTTGCACGTCTCCCTGGGCGACGTCACCGCGCGGATCAGCCTCGCCCAGATCCGGCGCGAGTTCAAAATCGCCACGGGGTCGCCGGATTGGCACCTGTTAAGCATGGTCGATCCGGCGCTTAAATTCGTCAGCGAAGTGCGCCCGGGCGACACGATCCCCAAGGAGTTGCTCACCGGGGAGGCGTCTTGGACCGTGGCGCCGGAGCATCCCATGATTGCGCGCGGGCGGCTCTATGCGGCTGTGTGCATGCATGCTTTGGGCGAGCCGACGGCCATGCCCCATGTGGGGGATCTAGTGGATTTTACGGAGTCCAAATTGGTGCGCAAGCGCGGGGACGAAGCGTTCGGACGGCTCGCCCTTGAGGCGGGGCTGGAGGACGCCGGTCAAGCGCGCCAAACCGTCGAAACAATCGCGCGCGACTTCGCCTATCTCGAAGCGTTGCGCGATTGCTTTAATCGGATTTTCAACCTGGCGGTAAAGTTTGACGCCGAACGCCGCAGGGCGGGCCAAGACCGCACCAAGCGTGAGGAATATGAGCGGATCCTCGCTTTAGCGCGGGACGCGGGCAAACCGCCGCGCGAAGCGTTCAAACGCGCCGAAGCGCTGCTGGCGGATCCCGCCCAACTGGTCAATGACTCTGAAGGGGCCATCAGCCTGATCCGGCGTTTACGCGATGCGCTGCATATCGACTCCAAGCGTTGGGTGGATATTGAAACCGCGTGGGAGCGCGGGGACACCCGCAATTCGGATCGCGAGGAGTCCCTGCGCCGGACAACCTATCAATTCCTCGCCAAGAACTTCCTTGACAGCGCGCACTGGCGCGCGGCTTACGCGGGGGTCCATCCCATGACCGAATCCGGCATGCCCCAGGTCAAAGTCATTGCGTGTTGAGCGACCGCGCGCGCTTTTGCCCCAGCGCGTGCAGCGCGGGGCCTTTTCGCCGTTCGAACGGCTAGCTACAAGAAGGTTGGCGGGCCTGTAGCTCAATTGGTTAGAGCCGGCGGCTCATAACCGCTTGGTTGGGGGTTCGAGTCCCTCCGGGCCCACCATTTTTTCGATCTCACGCGGGTTCGCTGTGCTCACCGCTCCGATTGGGCGGCGAACGGTCGCCGGCGCCCAGTCGGGCGCTGGGTGTCGGTTCGAGGTTTCTCCTCTCACCTCCACCATACTCACTTCCAAGGGTGTTCCAAAGCGTCCGGAAGTGTTTATTTTCTTAAATAGATTCAAATATCTAGGTATTTCTGCTAGTCTGAGGCGGTGCTGTGACCCCCGATAATTCTGCCATGTGATGCTAGAGTCCGGCCTTCTCGAAAGGACTGGACGAATGAAGCGATCACGGTTTTCGGAAGAGCAGATCATTGGGATTTTGAAGGAGCACGAGGCCGGCGTGACCGTC